>JAEEPF010000035.1 GCA_016284635.1 Prevotella sp. | reverse complement strand
TCACCATCCCCCACAGCGTCACCGCCATTAGCGCTTATGCTCTCCATGAGTGCAGCAGCTTGACCTCCATCACCATCCCCAACAGCGTGACAGCCATCGGCGAATCTGCTTTCTATGGCTGCAGCAGCCTGACCTCCGTTACCATCTCCAGCAGTGTGACATCCATTGAAGAAAGGGCTTTCACTCTTTGCAGTGGCTTGACCTCCGTCACCATTCCAAACAGCGTGACATCCATCGGCTATCAGGCTTTCTCTGGTTGCAGCAGCCTGACCTCCGTCACAATCCCCAACAGCGTGACATCCATCAGCGAATATGCATTCTCTGGATGCAACGGTCTATTCTCTATTTTTTCGGAGATAGAGAATCCCTTTAACATAAGAGGAGATGTATTTTATAACATTCCTGCTGATGCCAAATTGATAGTCCCCCAAAATACGAAGGAAGTATATCAAGCAACGGATGGATGGAGTCAGTTTACTGACATTGTTGAGGTTAAGGATGGCGATGCGAATGGCGATGAGAAAGTGAATCAGAAAGACGTAGATGACGTTGGTTGTTACATCATAGGCAATGCTCCTACAGTTTTCGTCAGGAACGCGGCGGATATGAACGGCGATGGCGAGGTGAATGTAGCCGACATCGTGCTGATGCTTATCAACATCAATCAGAAGTGAGAATAGTCAAAGGTAAAAGACGGTTCTTCTATGTTGCAAACTCAAGTGCGGATGGCGATCGGCTGTCCGCATTTTTTTCCGTAAAAACTTGGAAGATTGGAAAACTTATCGTATCTTTGCACACATATGTGTAAGTTCAAGGACACAACATTAGGAATCAAGAAGCTCGACTTCAACGTGAAGCGCGGTGCGAGGCGGCCTACTTGACGGACGGTCGCGAGATTCTCGTTCCCGTCTCGATGTTCCCCGACATCAAACACCTGACGAAGAAGCAACGCGAGGAATGGATGATTATGGACGACCAGTACTTCTCGTTCGAAGCACTGAGCCGCATCTATTCCGTCAAGGATTTGCTGAAACTATAGTCAGATAATCAGGCTTGTTACAGAGGGACGGTTCTTGCGTCCCTTCGGTAGCAAGCGGGCAGAGCCCGAGCGCTTTTGTTACATACCAAGTGCGGATGGCGATCGGCTGTCTGCACTTTTTTCTGTAAAAGCTTAGAAGATTGGAAAACTTATCGGGACACAATGGGTCTGGAACCTCTGTGACCTCATAAAGATTATTTAACGAAAGATTTCCCGGAAAACATGCTCGAATGAGCGGGAAATTTTATACTTTTGCAGCTGGTTACATCAACCAGAGGAAACTCACCAAAAACTGAGTATTTCTGAAATGGAGGAAGACAAACAATTGCCAACGACAAATGGCGGTTGTGAGGCGGACGTGTCACCCACAAAGGCCGGTTCAGAGAGCAGCCCCGCGGCCGTTCTCTGCATGCAACTCTTGGCTGTTGTGGCCACCAAAGGCAATGCGGAACTTACGGAGATTGTGGCCAACGAAACAATAATCACCCTGTTGCAGAGCGGCTATTTGCAGGAGGCGCAGATATTGTCGAATGCCCTGCTGAAAATCCGCCAGCAGATACTCATGGAACGCCAGCAGCTCGAACAGCGCCAGACGGCCGCCCTGCAACAACAGATGAACCTGAACATCAACAATAACGGTCTGTCGGTGGACCAGTTGAAGGCCAACAGCGTGACTGACATACACGATAATAACACAGTAAACTTTAACGATCAAGATGGAGGTAAAAGGTAATTTCATCAACTACGGCTCATACGTAGACGTACACGACAACGAGGTGGTAAACCTGACGATAGACAAAGGGAAGGTGAAAGTGGACAAGGCGGAACTCACCAGTACAACCACCGCCGCGGATGCTGACAAGGAGGAGGAGTCGCATGAGTCCAACGAACCCGAGCCCTGCGAGGCCGAGACCTTTGCCGACAGGGTGAAGGCCATCATGCGGAAGGCGGCAGAGAAGAACGGGCAGCGGATAGAGAGTCGCGCGCGCGGGAATGCGGGTACATATTTATATCGTATAGACGCCGACGCCTTCTGCAAGGCGATGGACGACATGGTGAGCATGCACGGCGGGAAGCTGAAAGCATTTCTGGGCGGCACGATGCAGAACGTGCAGGTGACGAAGGTGTGCTTCTTCATCGGACAGGTGATCTGCCGACAGGTCATCAACGACTCGCAGCTGCAAATGGCAGACATGTTCTTCGCCTTCGAGCCGTTCTACAAGCTCACGACCGTCCAGAGCCGACTGAGCGTGAAGCGCTGTACGGACGAAGAGAACGTGCTCCTGGGCACTTTTGAGGGGCTTCTGAGGAAACACAAGTCCTGACTTACGCTGACTTATTTTCATGTTATTCAGAGTAATCCAGTAAAGCTTTGATTTTCAGCCGTTTGCTGAGAAAAAGTTTTGCTGGATAACTTTGTTTTTATCCATTGTTATTCAGAATCTTTGCACCAGAGATTTCAAATGAGTCTCTGGTAACTTTTTTTAATCACTTAATTAATAAAAACATTTATGACAAAGATTCAAGAAGAAGTGATGGAGTCGGCTCAGCTGACAGACACACAAGAGGAGAGACAGAGAAATGAGGCGTATCAGATGACACAGATGCTGCACCACCTGGCCCCATGGATTGAGAAGACCGACGGCGAGGAGGTGTTCGGCGACTGGATGCAGACACTGCCGGTGACGATGATGATGAAGCTGCTGGGGCTTTGGCTCACGGAGGAGAGCCGATACCGACTGCAGAAGATGCTCGACTTCTATCATCCCGTGGACCGGGCGGCGATGGCCTATGCGCTGGTGGTGTATGTGATGACGGGTACGAAGATGACCTTCAAGAGCGCCGTGGCAAAGCATCACTACAAGCTCGCCTGCCAGATGCTGAAAGACGACATGCCGACACTGATGTTCGCCGGACACATGCGGTACATGATCAGAAGGTACGGACCGAAGAAAAACAGAATCAAGAATTAAGAGTTAAGAATTGAGAATTGAGAATTGAGAATGGAGAGTTAAGAGTTATGAGGACAACGAACAAATTATTGAGGAAGCTGATGGAGCTGGAAGGGCTGAGTTTGGAGGCCTACCGGGATGCTGCAGGAGTGGTGACGATCGGCTACGGCCACACGAAGGACGTGGAGATGGGCGACAAGATCAGTCCATGGTGGGCCAAGGAGCTGCTCATGAACGACATCAGGGAGGTGGAGGAACAGGTGAGGGCGCTGGGCGTCGCAAGGACAGAGGCGCAGCTGGACGCGCTCGTGTCGTTCGCCTTCAACCTGGGCATCACGCGGCTGAGGAACTCCACGCTGCTGAGGTTCATCAGGGAACAGCGCAACATGCGGGAGATCAAGCGGGAATGGAACCGCTGGGTGTTCGCCGGCGGCCAGCGCCTCAAAGGCCTCGAACGCCGTCGCGCATGGGAGGCAAGGAGATTCTTCGAATAGGTCATACAGGCCTGCGAGAGAGAGGAAAAAAACCTATGATAAAAAAGTATATTTTAATTTTAAACGCTATCGAACTGTTGCAGAAGATAGCAGGTGGTAAGAGAGTGCCAGGCGTTCTGTATCTGGACGAGGAAACGGGCAGACTGACATTCAAGGCGTACAACCGCAAGCCTTACGTCCGCAAGAAGGACTTTCTGGTGAAGAAGCTGCCGTGGGGCTGGGTCAGGGAGTCGTTGGAGCGCATCAAGGTGTTCGGCAGTTTCCCCAAGGACTACGGGACGGCCACGATGGTCGGACTGCTCGAAGAGCACTCCAAGGACGCGAAGAAGGCGATGATCGAACGCGAACTGGACCTGATAGAGTTCTGCTAAATTTCCGAGAACAGTAACAAACCTTAATGATTAACTATATCTATATGGACAGGAGCGGGCATAAGAAGGCCCGCCCTGTCAAGACGAGGAAAGAGTATTTCGCCATCCGCAATACGGAGGCCAACATCAGGAACTTCCGCCTGGCACGCGACGGGGACAAGAAGGCGAAGGCGAAGCTGAAACAGTTCAACTACAACGACCTGCTGCCCGACGGGGTGCTGAAAGGCTGCTGCCACAGCGCCTCGACCTTCGCCCACGACATCGACTGCGGCAAGGAGGAGGCGTGCAGGGAGAGCGCCCAAAGGCTGCTGGCGAAGAAGGAGGAGATCGGCCTGTTGGAGTTGACGGTGTCGAGCGGCTGGGGACTGCACGTCGTGTGCCGGCGGGAACCGGGGAAGACGATCTTGGAGAACCAGGTGAGGCTGGCGACGGTGACCGAGACAGAGATGGACACGAGCGCCCACGACCAGCCGCGGGTGATGTACACAGGGCCTGCGACAGACGATGTGCTGCTGTATCTGGACGATGCGATCTTCGAGGAGGGGCTGACGGAGGAAGAGAGCGCCAAGGAGTATGAAAGATTGAAAGAGCGCGAGAAACAGGGAAAGGAGGATGTACCGAAAGGTGCGAAAAAAGCGAACAAACATTATCGACCGTGGAGTGACAATTCAGCCGCAGGGTTTCTCCCCCTGAGTAGGGGGAGCCAGAGGGGGTCTGAGCAGGGGAATAGTGAGGCGGATCAGACCACCCCTAACCCCTCCTACTCAGGAGGGGAAAGCTGCGCGAAGAAAAAAGTCCGAGAAAGTCCGTGTCAGTCCGATGCAGAAAAGGCCTTCCGGGGCGTGCCGTATAGGGAGATTATTGCAGAATGGTGGCACAGGAACGGCGGAGAGCCACAGGAAGGGGAAAGGAACGTGAAGCTGTATCAGCTGGCGGTGAACCTCAGGGCCATCTGCGACAACAGTCCGAAGCTGCTCATGCAGGTGATGCCACGGATGGGACTCGACGAGCAGGAGATGCAGGGCATCGTGGAGTCAGCCTGTAAGGAACCGCCAAAAGGGATTAGCAAAATGATGCAAGGGATTGTGGCGAAATGCATTCCGACAGCGGTGGTTCAGACCACCCCTACCCCTCCTAACTTAGGAGGGGAAATAGATACCCTGCTGTGGGAATGGGGCGAGCAGATAGAGGCGATGATGGAGGATTATCCGCCGATCCGTGATATCTGCAAGGGACTGAAAAGGAACCAGTATCCGGCGGCGCTGTTCGTGGGCGGCGGCCTGATGATGACCTTGATGACGAGGTGTACGTACAGGTTCTACCATCGTCCGGAGGAGCTGAGAAGACTGAACAACTCGACACTGATCATCGGCGATCCTGCGAGTGGCAAGTCGTTCGCCACGAGGCTGTTCAAGCTGCTGGCTGCGCCCATCGTCGCGGCTGACAAGAAGGGCAAGGAAGCCATCAACGCCTATCGTGAGGAGATGAAGACCAAGGGCGCGAACAAGGAGAAGCCCAAGAAGCCGAAGGTGGTGGTGAGGGTGCATCCGGCCCGTACGAGTAATGCCCAGTTCATCCAGGACATGGTGAATGCGGTGGAGATCGTCGATGGCGTGGAGATGCAGCTGCACATGCTCACCTTCGACACGGAGCTCGACAACACCGTGACGGTGCAGAAGGGCGGCTCGTGGATCGACAAGCAGTCGATGGAGCTGAAAGCCTTCCACAATGAGGAGGACGGACAGGCCTATTCGAACGTAGACTCCATCTTCCAGGACTTCTTCGTGACATGGAATTATATTTACACCGGCACACCTATCGCCTTGAAGAAGAAGGTGAATGAGCAGAACTTCGGGAGCGGCCTGGCCACGCGTCTGACCTGCATACCGCTGCCTGCCACGAACTTTGAGATGATGGAGCGCGAGGCAAGGGTGGACTTCGCGAGCGACGAGCGACTCAAAACGTGGGCATTCAAGCTCGACAGGATGAAAGGTGAGCTGTCTGTTCAGAAGCTCGTCGATGAGCTTTATGACTGGACGGCGCGAAGGATGGAGGACGCCAAGGAGAACGACTCGCGGGCAGACGAGATGCTATTGAAGCGCTGCGCCTACCACGGTCTGAACTTCGCTACGCCGTTCATCGTGATGCGCCACTGGGACCAGATGCATCAGGACGGGGATTATTGGTGCGGGGAGTTCGAGACGGACGATGTGGACTGGCGGCTGGCCGAGCTGCTGACGAATATTCAGTATGCCTGCCAGCGACACTACTTCGGAGCCTTGGCAGAGAACTACTTCGACAACAAGACGCGTGAGGCGTCCATCAATGTGCAGCGTCGGCAGAAGACCATCGAGGCGTTCTCACGCCTGCCGGAGGAGTTCACCAATGAGGATGTGATGCGGTGCTTCAACCTGAGCAGTGCCGGGGCAGCACGCAGTAAGACGCGCCGGCTGATGAAGGATCACCTGATCGAGAAAACAGCCGATGAGACAGCGGAGGGGATTCAGATGGCAGTATATAGGAAGACAGGGAAAATGATGATGTAGCGTGCCATGCGTGCCGCGTGCCATGCGTGCCATTTGGGAAAAGAGATGGGAAAAGAGATGCGCCATGGTGAGGGACTATCCGCAGCCATGGCGCTTGTTCAGACCACCCCTAACCCCTCCTAACTTAGGAGGGGAATGAGGTTACTACAAGTCGTTGTAATTCTGTACGTTGAAGGTCGAGGTGCGCATGTCACCTGTCTCGTAGCCGCGCTTCAGCCAACGCTTACGCTGGTCGGAAGTGCCGTGGGTGAACGACTCGGGCGTGGCACGGCCCTGGGCCTTCTTCTGCAACCAGTCGTCGCCGATGGCCTTGGCCAGTTCGAGTCCCTTCTCTAAGTCGCCGTACTCCATCGAGTGATTCATCTTGTCCTCGTAGTGGGCCCAGACACCAGCGTAGTAGTCGGCCAGCAGCTCGAGGCGCACGCTGATCTTGTTGGCATTTACCTTGTCGGTCTGGTTCATCTGGGCGTGGGCCTTCGAGAGGGTACCCGTCAGATACTCTACATGGTGGCCGATCTCATGGGCGATGACGTAGGCATAGGCGAAGGTGTTGCCCTCGACGCCCAGCTGGCGCTTCATCTGGGTGAAGAACGACAGGTCGATGTAGAGCTTCTGGTCGCCCGAGCAATAGAAGGGACCTACGGCTGCCGTGGCGTTACCGCAGGCAGAGTTCACCTGATTGGTGAAGAGCACGAGCGTCGGAGAGGTGTAGGTGGCACCCATCTGTTCGAACACGGGTCCCCACACGTCTTCTGTCGAGGCGAGGATCTTCTTGCAGTCTGAGGCGAGCTCCTGCTCCTCCTCGGTGAAGTTCTGCTCATCGACGGTCTCCGTGCGCTGGGCCATCTGCTCCTGGGCTGCCTGCAGACCTGCCGAGAGGGGATCGCCTCCGCTCATCCAGGCAAATAGGGCTGCGATGATGACTGCACCGATACCACCACCGGCGACTGCTTTTCCACTAATTCCGCGGCGGTCTTCCACGTTGGAACTTTCTCTTCTTCCGTCTAATTTCATAATGCTTTAAGTTTAAGTGAATATAATTTTTGAATTATTTAATCTTTTAATTTCTTAATTTCTTAATTTTTTAATTTTTCCTCATCTCACCGTCATATGGAAACAGCCCTGCTTCACCTCGTACTTGATGTAGCAGCGATCCTGTTCGCGCAGGTCGCGCAGCACCTCGGAAAGCACCCACTTCAGCGTGTCGTTGCGCACCTCACGGCGACGGGGGCCGTCGGGGTTCTCGACCGTCTTGTAGCGGTTGTAGCAGATGTCGAAAGTGGTGCCGTAGAGATGGCAGGAGTTCTCCGTGGCATTGCCGTTGCGCCGGCGGAGCTTTACCACATCCTCCTGAGTGCGGAGGACGCTGGTGACGATGATCTTATGCAGGGGCACACCCTTGACGTAGAGGCTATCGAAGAAGGCCTGGCCGATGTCCTGGAGCAAGACGGCGGCACGAGGCACGAGATAGGGAATGCTCGAATAGAGCGGATCGACGTGGAAATAGGGGTTCGCCCCGACATAGACGAGTTCACGTTTGCGCGACTCGGCATCCTCGCGGTTCGCCACGGGCGTGACACCCCAGCGGTTGGCGGCGGTGAGCTGGAGGCCGTTGGTGTCGGGGAAGGCCACGGCGTAGTTGGGAACGGAACGAATCTTGTGGTGCTTTTTGTGGAGTGAGGAGCGAGGAGTGAGGAGTGAGGTATGATAATCCGCCTCCTGAGTATTCTCACTCCTCACGCCGGCCTCCACACTCCTCGCGACGGCCACGGAGGGGAAGGTCCATCGGATGCACGCAAGGAGCAAAACGACGGCTACAAATCCTAATAAATATGTCTTTTTTGTTAATCTCATGAATAATTTTCTCATTTCGGGCACAAAATTACAAAAAAAAATGTAACTTTGCAACCAAAATAGAAAATTTGTATACAAATTGACCGAGAAACATATTGTATTAGAGGATATAGACCCCGTCACATTCTACGGTGTCGGCAACGTACATCTGCAGATGTTGCGCTCTCTGTATCCTAAGTTGCGGGTAGTGGCCCGCGATAATGTCATACGTGTGCTGGGCGACGAGGAGCAGATGGCCGCCTTCGAAGAGACGGCCGAGAAGATCCGCCAGCATGTGCTGCGGTTCAACGCCCTGAAGGACGAGGACATCCTCGACATCGTGAAGGGAAAGCAGCGTGACGAGATGCCCGACGACGTGGTGTGCTACTCGATGTCGGGGCGTGCCATCAAGGCGCGCACGAAAAACCAGCAGCGGCTGATAGAGGCTTATAAGGAGAACGACATGGTGTTTGCCGTCGGCCCGGCGGGTACGGGTAAGACCTACCTCTCGATAGCCCTCGCTGTGAAGGCGCTGAAAGAAAAGACGGCGAAGAAGATCATCCTCTCCCGCCCTGCCGTGGAGGCCGGTGAGAAACTGGGATTCCTGCCGGGCGACATGAAGGATAAGATCGACCCCTATCTGCAGCCGCTCTACGATGCGCTGGAGGATATGCTGCCGCAGGTAAAGCTGCAGGACATGATGGAGAAGCACGTGATACAGATCGCGCCACTGGCCTTCATGCGCGGACGGACACTTTCTGATGCCGTCGTGATCCTCGACGAGGCACAGAACACGACGCCTGCCCAGATCCGAATGTTCCTGACACGCATGGGATGGAACACGAAGATGATCATTACGGGCGACATGACGCAGATCGACCTGCCCGCGAAGGCGAAGAGCGGACTCATCGAGGCCCTACATATATTAAATAAGGTGGAAGGCATCGGCATCGTGAACCTCGACCGCTCGGACATCGTGCGACATAAGTTAGTAACGAGAATAGTAAACGCTTACGAAGAATACGATAGAGAAGTTAAAGAAGTTAAAGAAGTTAAAGAAGTTAAGGAAGTTAAAGAAGTTAAGGAAGTTAAGGAAGTTAAGGAAGTTAAGGAAGTTAAAGATAAAGACATATGAACAAAGCATTAACAAGAACTGATTTCCAGTTCACAGGACAAAAGAATGTTTATCACGGCAAGGTCCGTGATGTGTACAACATCAACGACAAGCTGATGGTGATGGTGGCTACCGACCGCATCTCGGCATTCGACGTCGTGCTGCCGAAGGGCATCCCCTTCAAAGGACAGGTGCTGAACCAGATTGCCGCCAAGTTCCTGGATGCCACGACTGACATCTGTCCGAACTGGAAGCTGGCCACTCCCGACCCGATGGTGACCGTCGGACTGAAGTGCGAGGGTTTCCGAGTGGAGATGATCATCCGGAGCATCCTCACGGGATCGGCCTGGAGAGAGTACAAGAACGGCTGCCGTGAGTTGTGCGGTGTGAAGCTGCCCGACGGCATGAAGGAGAACGAGCGATTCCCCGAGCCCATCATCACCCCGACCACCAAGGCCGACGAGGGGCACGACATGAACATCTCGAAGGAAGAGATCATCGCCCAGGGGCTGGTATCGGCAGAGGACTATGCCGTGATGGAGGACTATACACGCAAGATATTCGCCCGAGGACAGGAAATCGCCGCCAAGCGTGGACTGATTCTCGTGGACACGAAGTATGAGTTCGGCAAGCGCGATGGTAAGGTGTATCTCATCGACGAGATCCACACACCCGATTCTTCACGCTATTTCTATGCCGAGGGCTACGAGGAGAAGCTGGCCAAGGGTGAGCCCCAGCGTCAGCTCTCGAAGGAGTTCGTGCGCCAGTGGCTCATCGAGCACAACTTCATGAACGAGCCCGGACAGGTGATGCCGGAGATTACGGACGAGTATGCTGAGAGCGTCAGCGACCGCTATATCGAACTCTACGAGCATATCGTGGGTGAGCGTTTCGAGCGTGAAACCAGCGATGAGGATATCGCCACACGTATCGAGAAGAACGTCAGCTCATGGCTGAAAGCGTTCGAAAAGAGATAAGTGGTGAGAGGTAAGAGGTAAGACATTACCGAAAGGATGTATAAGCAGGAAGAGATAAAGCCCTATAATGACGGGGAGAAGGCGAAGCAGGTGGAGGAGATGTTCGACAACATCGCACCATCCTACGACAAGCTGAACCACCGCCTGTCGTGGAACATCGACAAGGGCTGGCGACGGAAGGCCATCCGACAGCTGGCACCTTTCAAACCACAGACCCTGCTCGACATCGCCACAGGTACTGGCGACTTCGCCATCCTTGCCGCTGAGATGTTACACCCGCAGAAACTCGTGGGAGCGGACATCAGCGAGGGGATGATGGAGATAGGAAGGAAGAAAGTGCGGGAGAAAGGATTGCAGGACATCATCTCCTTCGACAAGGAGGACTGTCTGCACCTGAGTTATCAGGACGAGACTTTCGATGCTGTCACGGCCGCCTTCGGCATCCGCAACTTCGCCAGCCTTGACAGCGGCCTGCGCGAGATGCAGCGCGTGCTGAGAAAAGGCGGACACCTGAGCATCGTCGAACTGACCTCACCCGTCAGCTTCCCGATGAAGCAGCTCTTCCACGTGTACAGTCACACGGTGCTGCCCGTCTACGGGCGACTCATCTCGAAGGACACCAGCGCCTACAGCTATCTGACAAAGACCATCGAGGCCTTCCCGCAGGGAGAGCAGATGGTGGAGATCCTTCACAAAGCCGGATTCAGCGAGGCCAGCTTCAAGCGCCTCACCTTCGGCATCTGTACGATGTATTTCGCAACAAAATAGTATTTTTGATATGGACAGGTATGGTTTAATCGGTTACCCTTTGGGGCATTCGTTCTCCATCAGCTACTTCAACCAGAAGTTTGCCGATGAGAAGATCAATGCCAAGTATGAGAACTATGAGATCTCAGACATCGACCAGTTGCCGGAGATCCTCGACAGCTACCCGGACCTGTGCGGGTTGAACGTCACCATCCCCTACAAGGAGAAGGTGATTCCGTTTCTCGACTCCCTCTCGCCAGAGGCCAGGGCCATCGGAGCCGTGAATGTGATCCGTGTCAAGCACGAGGGGAACAACACCATCCTAAAGGGATATAACAGCGACGTGATCGGCTTCACGCAGAGCATCGAACCCATGCTCGACAAGAAATGGCACAAGAAAGCGCTCATCCTGGGAACGGGCGGTGCATCAAAGGCCATCAACTACGGACTGAAGTCGTTGGGCATCGAACCCGTCTTCGTCAGCCGATACGAGCGGCCCGGCACCATCCAGTATGACAAGATCACGCCGGAAGTGGTGAAGGAATATAACGTTATTGTGAACTGTACGCCCGTGGGTATGTATCCCCATACGGAGGAGTGTCCGCAGCTGCCCTATGAGGCGATGGACAACCACACCATTCTCTATGACCTGATTTACAATCCGGACCAGACGCTCTTCATGCGCAAGGGTGCCGAGCATGGTGCTGATGTGAAAAACGGTCTCGAGATGCTTTTGTTGCAGGCCTTCGCCTCCTGGGAATTCTGGCACGGAAAGGATAAATAAGCCACAGATTACACAGATTTAAAAGATTATGACTGACAATAGATATATGATGCGGGGCGTGAGTGCAGCGAAAGAAGACGTGCACAACGCCATTAAGAACATCGACAAGGGTATCTTCCCGCAGGCTTTCTGCAAGATCATCCCTGATATACTGGGCGGTGACCCTGAGTATTGTAACATCATGCATGCAGACGGTGCCGGTACAAAGTCGAGCCTTGCCTATATGTACTGGAAGGAGACGGGCGACCTCTCCGTGTGGAAGGGTATCGCCCAGGATGCTATCGTGATGAATACCGACGACCTGCTGTGTGTTGGTGCTGTGGATAACATCCTCGTGTCGAGCACTATCGGACGAAATAAAATGCTCGTGCCTGGAGAGGTAATCTCTGCCATCATCAACGGCACAGACGAGCTGTTGGCAGAATTGCGCGAGATGGGCATCGGCATTTATCCAACAGGCGGTGAGACGGCCGATGTGGGCGACCTCGTGAGGACGATCATCGTCGATTCAACGGTCACCTGTCGTATGAAGCGTTCTGACGTCATCGACAATGCGAATATCCGTCCGGGTGATGTGATTGTGGGACTTTCCTCTACTGGCCAGGCCACGTATGAGAAGCGTTATAACGGCGGTATGGGTTCCAACGGACTCACTTCTGCCCGACATGATGTCTTTGCCAAGTATCTGGCTGAGAAATATCCTGAGAGCTTCGACCATGCTGTGCCTAACGAATTGGTTTACAGCGGCAAGTACAAGCTGACGGATGCAGTCGAGGGTTCGCCAGTGGATGCAGGACAGCTGGTGCTCTCCCCCACCCGCACCTATGCCCCAGTCATCAAGAAACTGCTTGACGAACTGCGGCCTGAGATCCACGGTATGGTGCATTGCACAGGTGGTGCACAGACCAAGGTGCTGCACTTCGTAAGTGATAATTGCAAGGTCATCAAGGATAACATGTTCCCTGTGCCACCGTTGTTTAAGGCGATCCACGAGTGTTCAGGCACAGACTGGAAGGAGATGTATCAGGTGTTCAACATGGGTCATCGTATGGAGATCTATGTACGTCCGGAAGTAGCCGATCAGGTGATAGCCCTCTCGAAGAGCTTCAACATTGATGCCCAGGTGGTTGGCCGCATTGAGGAAGGCAAGAAGAGCCTGACCATCCAAAGCGAATTCGGAGAATTCACCTATTAACTGTCAACTCTCAATTGTCAACTCTCAACTTAAGAAATGGAAAATAACAGTATATTACAGAAATTAGATGGTCTGGAGGCGCGCTTTGAGGAGGTATCGACGCTGATTACCGACCCAGACGTGATTGCCGACCAGAACCGTTTTGTAAAACTCACCAAGGAATACAAGGACTTGGGCGACATCATGGACGCCCGCAAACGGTATATCGCTTGTCTCAACGGCATCAAGGAGGCCAAGGATATCCTCGCCAACGAAGACGATCCGGAGATGAAGGAGATGGCGCGTGAGGAACTCGCCGCTAACGAGGCCCTGCAGCCCAAACTGGAAGAGGAAATCAAGATAGCCCTCATTCCGAAGGATCCCGAGGACGCGAAGAATGTGCAGATGGAAATCCGTGCAGGTACGGGTGGCGACGAAGCCTGTCTCTTTGCCGGCGACCTCTTCAAGATGTATAAGAGCTATTGCGACTCTAAAGGTTGGCAGTTGTCGATCACGAGTGTTTCTGAGGGTGCCGTCGGCGGCTATAAGGAAATCGACTTCGCCGTATCAGGGGCAGACGTCTATGGTACGCTGAAATATGAGTCGGGTGTGCATCGTGTACAGCGTGTGCCTGCCACAGAGACACAGGGACGTATGCATACCTCAGCTGCGACGGTGGCCGTGCTGCCTGAAGCAGATAAGTTCGAGGTGCATGTGAACGAGGGAGAGATCAAGTGGGATACCTTCCGCAGTTCAGGTGCCGGTGGTCAGAACGTGAACAAGGTGGAGTCTGGTGTCCGTCTGCGTTATATGTGGAAGAATCCCAACACGGGTGAGACGGAGGAGATCCTCATCGAGTGTACAGAGACGCGCGACCAGCCCAAGAACAAGGAGCGTGCCCTCTCGCGCCTATATACCTTTATATATGATAAGGAGCATCAGAAGTATATGGACGATATCGCCAACCGTCGTAAAAGCCTTGTCTCGACGGGTGACCGTTCGGCAAAGATCCGTACCTACAATTTCCCCCAGGGACGAGTGACGGACCACCGCATCGGCTATACCACCCACGACCTGCAGGGTTTCCTCGCCGGAGACATCCAAGCGATGATCGATGCCCTAACAGTGGCTGAGAATGCAGAGAGAATGAAAGAAACGGAATTGTAAATTTAGAAACGAATTGCCATAATAAATGTCTATAAATATTATGGGTATTACGAATAATTATGGGAATTAGTTTCAGATAATATACGGGAATTACATTTAGATAATTATGACCAGAGAAGAATTAATACAGCAAATCAAAGAGAAGCAGAGTTTCCTCTGTGTGGGACTCGATACGGACATCAACAAGATACCCCAGTGCATCATCGATGAGGCGAAGGAGAAAGACGGCGAAGACTATCTCTTCAGGGCCCTTTGTGAGTTCAATGCCCTCATCGTCGACGCCACAGCCCCCTATTGTGTCGCCTATAAGCCCAACCTCGCTTTCTACGAGGCCTACGGTGTGGACGGCATCCTCGCCTTCGAGGCCACCGTCGACTACCTAAAGGAGGAATACCCCAATCACTTTATCATCGCTGACGCCAAGCGTGGGGATATCGGCAACACGTCGAAGATGTATGCCAAGACGTTTTTCGAGCAGTATGACGTTGATGCCCTCACCGTCGCCCCCTATATGGGTGAAGACTCCGTCACACCGTTTTTGGGTTATGACGGCAAGTGGGTGATTCTCCTGGCCTTGACCTCGAACAAAGGCTCGTACGATTTCCAGTTGACGGAGGATGCCCAGGGCGAGCGTCTCTTCGAGAAAGTACTGAAGACTTCGCAGCAGTGGGGAAACGATGAGAATATGATGTATGTCGTCGGTGCCACACAGGGCAAGATGTTTGAGGATATCCGCAAGGTGGCTCCCAACCACTTCCTGCTTGTGCCTGGCGTAGGTGCCCAAGGTGGTAGCTTGGAAGAAGTTTGCAAATACGGCATGACTAAGGACTGCGGACTGCTTGTGAACTCCTCCCGTGGCATCATCTACGCCTCCAGCGGTGACGACTTTGCAGAGGTAGCAGCCCAGAAAGCCCAAGAACTACAACAGCAAATGGCAGAAGAACTGAAAAAGGTGGGATTATAAGTCCTGCCTTCTTTGATTATATGATAGAAGCAAAGATCATCAATGATCCGGTTTTCGGATTCATCAAGATACCACGCGGACTGCTCTACGGCATCGTGGAGCATCCGTTGTTCCAGCGTCTGAACCGCATCAACCAGCTAGGGTTGGCCTCTGTGGTCTATCCTGGTGCCAGACATACCCGTTTCCAGCACTCGCTGGGTGCTTTCCACCTGATGAGTGAGGCCATCATCTCACTACAGCAGAAAGGCATCTTCATCTTCGACGCAGAGGCAGAGGCTGTACAAGCTGCTATCCTCATGCACGACATCGGACACGGACCATTCTCGCACGTGTTGGAAGACTCACTTATTCATGGCATCTCGCATGAGGATATTTCACTGATGATGATGGAAGAGATGAACGACTACTTCAATGGTCAGCTGAACCTCGCCATCTCAGTGTTCAAGGGCGACTATCCCAAGAACTTCCTCCACCAGCTCATCTCCTCGCAGTTAGACATGGACCGTCTGGACTATCTGCGCAGAGACTCCTTCTACACAGGTGTGACGGAAGGCAATATCGGTTCTGCCCGAATCATCAAGATGCTGAATGTGGTGAACGACTCGCTGGTGGTAGACCAGAAAGGCATCTACTCGTTGGAGAACTACCTCACCACCCGCCGGCTGATGTACTGGCAGGTGTATCTGCACCGAACCTGTGTGGCGTATGAGAAGGTGCTGGTGAATATGCTCATCCGTGCCAAAGACCTCATCCATCAGGGGAAAGAAGTGTTCGCCACCCCTGCCCTACACTATTTCCTCAGCAACGATGTCGATAGAGACTGGTTCATCAGCCATCCGGAGGCCCTAAGAAACTACGAGGAACTCGACGACTCAGACATCTGGAGTGCGATGAAGGTGTGGAAACATCACGACGACAAGATCCTCTCCACGCTGGCTACGGACATGCTCGACCGCAAGATATTCAAGGTGGAGGTGCACGAGGAGCCCGTCGAAGAGAAACGCATCAGGCAGATACAGGAAAACATCGCCAGTCAGTTGGGTATCGACGTGAAGGACGCTCACTATCTGATGAACCTGTCGACGATATCAAAGGATATGTATAATGTGGAGGATGACAGCATCGCAATTCTTTACAAAAGCGGAGAAATCAAGGACATTTCCGAGGCTTCCGAATTGCTAAATGTTCAATTACTTTCTAAAAAAATAAGAAAATATTACCTTTGTTATCAACGTTTCGAATAATTTTTGCTATCTTTGCAAAATAATTACAACACTGAGTATGGAATTTACAGCCAAGCAGATTGCAGAATTTGTAGGTGGCCGCGTTGAAGGAAACGAAAATGCCACTGTCAACACGTTTGCGAAAATCGAGGAAGGGGCGTCTGGTGCGCTCTCTTTCCTCTCCAACCCCAAATATACCCACTATCTGTACGAGACGAAATCGAGCGTGGTGCTGATTAACGAAGACGTCGAGCTGGAGAAGCCCGTGGATGCCACACTCGTGCGCGTAAAGAATGCCTACGAGAGTGTCGCCCGTCTGTTGCAACTCTATGAGTCGATGAAGCCTGCCAAGAAAGGTATTGACGCTCAGGCCAGCATCTCTCCCAGCGCAAAGATCGGTCAGGATGTCTTCATCGGTGCCTTTGCCGTGATTGGCGACGGAGCCGTCATCGGTGATGGCACGCAGATCTATCCCCATACCGTTATTGGCGACGGGGTGATTATCGGTACGAAATGTGTGCTCTATCCGAACGTTACGGTATATCAGGGATGCAAATTAGGAAATAACGTGACAATTCACGCTGGCAGTGTCATCGGTGCCGACGGCTTTGGCTTCGCCCCCAACACAGAGGGATATATGAAGATTCCACAGATCGGCATCGTAATCATCGAAGATGATGTGGAGATTGGCGCCAATACCTGTGTCGACCGTTCGACGATGGGTCAGACCGTCATCCACAAGGGCGTGAAACTTGACAATCTGATTCAGGTGGCCCACAACTGTGAGATCGGTGAGAACACCGTGATGTCTGCCCAGGTAGGACTGGCCGGCTCGACGAAGATCGGCAGCTGGTGTATGGTAGGCGGACAGGCTGGCTTTGCCGGACATATCCAGGTAGCCGACAAGACCTTTGTGGGTGCCCAATGCGGTGTGATCAGCAACACGAAGGGCGACGGTCAGCAGCTGATCGGCTCCCCCGCTATGGACACGAAGGTGTTCTTCAAGGCCAAGGCCCTCTATGCCAAACTGCCTGACATGTATCGCCAGATAGCCCAATTGCAGCGTGAGATTGAAGAATTGAAGAAAAAGTAAGAAGGATAAAATCAGGAAAAACGAATATGAAGCAAAAGACACTCAAAGGCAGTTTCTCCCTCTTCGGGAAAGGACTGCATACAGGATTGAACCTGACGGTGACATTCAACCCGGCGCCTGAGAACACAGGCTACAAGATCCAGCGTATCGACCTAGAAGGCGAACCTATCATCGACGCCATTGCAGAGAATGTGGTCGACACCCAGCGCGGCACAGTCCTGGGAAAGGGCGACGCCCGTGTATCTACTGTCGAGCATGGTCTCTCTGCCCTTTATGCCTTAGGCATCGACAACTGTCTCATTCAGGTGAACGGTCCGGAGTTCCCCATCCTCGACGGCTCAGCCATCAAATATGTGGAGAAAATCAAGGAGATCGGTATGGAGGATCAGAATGCCCCCAAGGACTTTTATGTCATCCGTAAGAAGATTGAGGTGAAGGACGAGGACACAGGTTCATGCATCACGATCCTGCCTGATGAGGATTTCTCAATCACAGCCATGTGCTCCTTTGAGTCGAAGTTCATCAGTTCGCAGTTTGCCACCCTCGACGATCCCTATGCCTACGACACAGAGATAGCCTCAGCCCGTACATTCGTTTTCGTTCGCGACATAGAGCCCCTGCTGCAGGCCAACCTCATCAAGGGTGGTGACCTCGACAATGCCATCGTCATCTACGAGCGCCAGACCACTCAGGAGCGTCTTGATATGCTGGCCGATATGCTGCACGTAGAGCATCGCGACGCCACAGACCTGGGATATATCCAGCACAAGCCGCTGCAATGGGACAACGAGTGCACGCGCCACAAGCTGCTCGACATCATCGGTGATATGGCTCTCATAGGAAAGCCCATCAAGGGTCGTATTATCGCCACCCGTCCTGGACATACTATCAACAACAAGTTTGCCCGTCTGATGCGCAAGGAGATCCGCAAGCACGAGGTGCAGGCACCCTTCTACGATCCCAATGAGGAGCCCGTGATGGACGTAAACCGCATCCGTGAACTGCTGCCCCACCGCTATCCGATGCAATTGGTAGACAAGGTGATCTCATTGGGTGCTAACACTATCGTGGGCATCAAAAACATCACCGCTAATGAGCCCTTCTTCCAAGGACACTTCCCACAGGAGCCGGTAATGCCGGGCGTACTACAGATTGAGGCGATGGCACAATGCGGAGGACTGCTGGTTCTGAATACACTCGACGATCCCAGCAAGTGGAGCACATATTTCATGAAGATCGACGATGTGAAATTCCGTCAGAAGGTGGTGCCTGGCGATACGCTTATCTTCAAGGTTGACCTGTTGGCCCCCGTCCGTCACGGTATCTCTTCGATGAAGGGTTACATCTTCGTGGGCGACCACGTAGTGGCCGAAGCCACATTCACAGCACAAATCGTAAAGAACAAATAATATGGCAAATCAGATACATCCATTGGCAGTCGTTGACCCTGAAGCCAAGATTGGCGACGGCAACATCATCGGTCCTTTCTGTGTGATTGACAAGAATGTCGTCATCGGCGACAACAACAAATTCCTCAACAACGTGACCATCCATTTCGGTGCCCGTATCGGCAATGGCAACGAGTTCTTCCCAGGAGCCAGCATCTCCACGAAGCCCCAGGACTTGAAGTTCAAGGGCGAGGAGACGACCTGCGAGATTGGCGACAACAACTCCATCCGTGAGAACGTGACCATCAGTCGTGGTACGGCCTCAAAGGGCAAGACCGTTGTAGGCAACGGCAACCTGTTGATGGAGAATATGCATGTGGCTCACGACTGCGTGATTGGCAACGGCTGCATCATCGGCAACTCGACGAAATTCGCCGGAGAGGTGGAAGTTGATGACTATGCGATTATTTCCGCCACTTGTCTGTTCCACCAGTTCTGTAAGGTGGGCAGTTACATTATGTTCCAAGGCGGCACGCGCACAAGTCAGGACATCCCGCCCTACGTCATTGCAGGTAAGGAACCCGTGCGCTATGCTGGCGTAAACCTCGTAGGCCTGCGTCGCAGAGGCTTCCCCCGTGAGACCATCGAGGCCATCCACGAGGCCTATCGCATCATCTATTCGCAGGGTGTCCTGAAAGACGGTGTGGCGATGGCCCGCGAACAATTCCCCGACTCGAAGGAAGTGGAGTACATCTGCTCGTTCATCGAGAACTCCAAGCGTGGCGTCATCAGATAATAGGTGAGTACTTAGAGGTGAGAGGTAAGAAACTGATCGTTCTAACCGGACCCACCGCCGTCGGGAAGACTGCCGTCAGTCTGGATATTGCCAAGCACTTTGGCATCCCCGTCATCAATGCCGACTCGCGACAGATATTCAAGGAACTGCGCATCGGCACAGCCCGTCCCACGGAGGCAGAAATGCAACAAGTGAAGCATTACTTTGTAGGTACACTGGGCATCGAAGACTATTACAGCGCATCGCTCTATGAGCAACAGGTGCTGGAACTGCTGGCTGAGGAATTCAAGACTCACGACTACGCCCTGCTCTCCGGAGGCAGTATGATGTATATCGACGCCGTATGCGACGGCATTGACGATATCCCCACCATCGACGACGATACCAGGGCATTGATGAAGCAACGGCTCAAAGACGAAGGCCTCGAGGCACTCGTTGAGGAGCTGAAAAAACTCGATCCTGAATACTACGAGATCGTCGATCGCCAGAATCCCCGTCGTGTGGTGCATGCCTTGGAAATCTGCGTGATGACTGGCAAGACATACACTTCGTTTAGGAAAAAGGAGTCAGGAGTCAGGAGTCAGGAGAGAAGTAGAGATGAGAGACCGTTCCAGATTATCAAAATCGGACTCAACCGTGAACGGGAAGAGCTTTACAATCGTATCAACGCCCGTGTGGATCAAATGATGAGCAACGGTCTGCTTGATGAAGTGAAGGCACTCTATCCGAAGAAGGAACTGAACGCGCTGAACACCGTAGGCTACAAAGAACTCTTCGACTATCTCGACGGACGCTGGCCACTGGAGGAGGCTGTGGAGCGCATCAAGGGCAACACCCGCCGCTACGCCCGCAAACAGCTCACCTGGTACAAGAAAGACGAACAGATCAGATGGTTTCATCCAGACGACAAACAATCAATAATGAACTACATATCGAAAGACTATGAGTAACGAATCATCAAACATCATAAGCCGCACGCTCATGTGGTGCCAGCAGAAGTTGGCGGCAGTCTGGCATTGGTACGGGGGACTCTATAAGGGTCGCCCATGGTACATAAAGGCACTGTCATTTGTCATATCTGTCATCGTGGCTTTCTTCCTCTACCTCGGAGCCGTAGACATCAACTTCCTGTGGCTCTTCGGCAAGTCACCCTCGATGTCTACCATCAAGAACAAGCGCCCTGCGGAGGCCTCGATCATCTATAGTGCCGACGGCAAGCAGATCGGCAAGTTCTTCAGTGAGAACCGTACGCCGGTGACCTACGAAGAGGTGAATCCCGTGTTCTGGCAAGCGCTCATTTCGACGGAAGACGAACACTTCTATCACCACCACGGCATCGACTACACCGCATTCGTAGCCGTCGCCAAGGACTATATCCTGCATCGCGATGCACGCGGTGCCTCAACCATCACCCAGCAGCTGGCCAAGAACCTATTCCGCACCCGCTCTGAATACTCCACAGGCCTCTTGGGAAACATTCCCGGACTGAAGATGCTCATCATGAAGAGCAAGGAGTGGATTACAGCCTACAAACTCGAGTTCTTCTTCACCAAGGAAGAGATCCTGACGCAGTATGCTAACACCGTCGATTTCGGCTCCAACGCCTTCGGTATCAAGACAGCTTGCAAAACCTACTTCGGCTGTGCGCCCAAAGACCTGAAGCCTGAGAATGCCGCCATCCTCGTGGGCATGCTCAAGGCCACCACCTACTACAACCCTCTCATCAATCCCGACAACGCCCTCAAGCGCCGTAACATCGTGCTCGACCTCACGCAGCAGCACGGACATATCTCGAAGGAAGTCTGCGACTCTCTGAAACAGCTCGACATCAAGCTCGACTACAGCGTGGAATCAGCCTACGACGGCGATGCCAACTACTTCCGCGAGGCCGTCTCAGACTATCTGAAGGACTGGTGCAAGGAATACTTCAACAACCGCAACGCCCTCTATACCGAGGGTCTGAAGATCTACACCACCCTCGACTCACGCATGCAGGCATATGCCGAAGAGGCAGCCTACAAGCAAATGAAACAGGTGCAGAAGACGTTCAACGATCACTGGGGATCAACCAATCCCTGGCAGGACGAGCGCCACATAGAAATCAAGAACTTCATCGAGGACATTGCCAAGCGGCAGCCCGTCTATAAATACCTCTCGAAGAAATTCAACGGTAACGAGGACTCCATCCGTTACTACCTCAACCTGCCCCACCCCGTCAAGGTGTTCGACTACGAACAGGGACAGGTCGTGAAGGAACTCTCCACGATGGACTCCATCCGTTACATGGTGCGCTTCATGCACTGCGGCTTCGTGGCAATGGAACCCCAGACGGGCCACGTGAAAGCCTGGGTGGGCGACATTGATTTCCGCTCATGGAAATACGACAAGGTGACTGCCATGCGCCAGCCTGGTTCCACCTTCAAGCTCTTTGTCTATACGGAGGCGATGAATCAGGGCATTTCTCCCTGCGACACCCGTAAGGACGAATACTTCGCCATGAAGGTGATGGATCACGGCAAGGAGGTCACTTGGGCTCCCACTAATGCCGACGGACACTTCTCTGGAGCCAACATCACCCTGAAGCAGGCCTTCGCGATGAGTATCAACTCCGTAGCCGTCCGTCTGGGGCAGGAATGCGGCATTGAGAACATCGTGAACACCGCCCACAACATGGGCATCAAGTCGAAACTCGACCCCACGCCCTCGCTCACCCTCGGCTCCAGCGACGTGAACCTTCTGGAGATGGTGAACGCCTACTGTACGCCTGTGAACGACGGCAAGCACTTAGACCCCGTGCTCGTAGCAAGGATTGAAGACCGCGACGGCAACGTGATCTACCAGGCTCCGACAGAGGCCAAGCAGGTCATCCCCTATCGTTCTGCCTTCCTCGTGCAGCAGTTGTTGAAGGGCGGCATGAGCGGCACCAGTTCACGACTGATGGGCTTCGTGGGCTACGACAAAGCTGCTGATACCGACTTCGGCGGCAAGACGGGAACATCGAATAATCACTCCGATGCATGGTTCATCGGCACAACGCCCAAATTAGTGGTTGGTGCCTGGGTGGGTGGCGAATACCGCAGCATCCATTTCCGCACAGGTATGCTTGGACAAGGCAACCGCACGGCACTGCCCATCTGCGGCTACTTCCTCGGCTCCGTGCTCAACGACCCAGCCTTCAAGCAGTATCGCGCCAAGTTCAGCGACCCGCACCACGACACGACACTCTATTCGACAGAGTACGACTGCGGTGGCTATTTCAGTGCGCCTGCCGACTCAGACTCCATCAGCATCGACTCACTCGACGTCGATGAGATCGATGAATACACCGCCGTCGACGAATGGGGCAATCCCGTGCCGCCACCACACGACGATGAAGACAGCGAAGCACAGCCGGAACCCACAGAGACAGAGAATACAGAGGCCATCAAGGAGGATTAAATGACACTGTCATTTGTCATAATTGTCATACATGGAACAGTTAGACCTTGAAAACAAGGAATGGCAAGACGCCCTGCAGATTGTGAACTACACCCGTCGCTCGCTTTTCCTCACGGGAAAGGCTGGCACGGGCAAGAGCACATTTCTCCGCTACGTCTCGAAGCACACGAAGAAGAAGCACGTGATCCTCGCCCCTACGGGCATCGCGGCCATCAATGCCGGAGGCTCCACGCTGCACAGTTTCTTCCGTCTGCCCTTCCATCCCCTGCTGCCCAACGATTCGCGCTACGACCGACGGCACATCAAGGAAACACTGAAATACACAGGCGCCCAGCGCAAGCTGATACGTGAGGTGGAACTCATCATCATCGACGAGATATCTATGGTACGCGCGGACATCATCGACTTCATCGACAAGGTGCTGCGCATCTACACCCGCAACCCTGAGCCTTTCGGAGGCAAACAGCTGTTGCTCGTAGGTGACATCTTCCAGCTCGAGCCCGTACTGAAAGACGATGAGCGCCAGCTGCTGCAGCCCTTCTATCCATCGCCCTATTTCTTCAACGCGAAAGTGTGGCAGCAGATGCCCGTCGTCTCCATCGAGCTCCGCAAGGTATATCGCCAGTCCGATCCTTCCTTCATCGCCATCCTCGACCGCATCCGCACCAACACCGCCACTACAGCCGACCTCCAAGCGCTTAACTCGAGGGTTTCGAGATCTTCCCTCCAAGGTAATCCCACTCCTCCCTCCACACTCCTCCCTCCACGAGATTCCCTAACCATCACTCTCGCCACTCGCCGCGACACCGTCGATTACATCAACGAGCAGCACCTCTCAGCCCTCGAAGGCTCGCCCTCCATCTTCTTTGGCGCTATCAAGGGTGACTTCCCTGAGACCTCGCTCCCCACGCCGATGGAACTCCAATTGAAACCTGGTGCCCAAGTCATCTTCATCAAGAACGACAAGGAGAAACGCTGGGTGAACGGCACCCTTGGCACCATCGACTACATCGACGAGGAAGAAGGCGTAATCGGCATCATCAACGAACAGGCGCAAGAGTTCGATGTCGAGCGCGAGGTCTGGGAAAACATGCGCTACACCTTCAACGAAAAGGAGCAGAAGATCGAAGAAGAACTCTTAGGCACCTACACGCAATTCCCCATCCGTCTGGCGTGGGCCA
>JAEEPF010000034.1 GCA_016284635.1 Prevotella sp. | reverse complement strand
AGATAGGTGGTGAGCTCGGCGAGTTCGGGTATCTGGCTCTGGATGAAGAGCACGCACTTCTCGGGATCGAGGCCGGCAGCGAGGTAGTCGAGAGCCACCTCGATGATGTTCTGACGGATCTTCTCGGGGTTGTCGGCATTATCGGTGAGGGCCTGCACGTCGGCCATAAACACGAACATACGGTCGTAGTCGCCCTGATTCTGCAACTCGACACGGCGGCGCAGAGAGCCGACGTAGTGTCCGAGATGGAGTTTTCCGGTGGGGCGGTCACCGGTGAGTATTACTTTTCCCATTATTATTACGATTTATTTCAATTTTGGCTGCAAAGGTACGACTTTTTTTTCAGACAGAAGAACAATAGTTAATATTTTATCAGATTACTGTTTTCTCAAGTTATTAATCTGTGGTCGTTAAACATCCAATGTCTCGCGGCAGAAGCGGTCACCGAGGGCGAAGCCTTCTTCGTAGAGGGCCTCGAGCTTGTGGGTATCGCGGCAGATGCGGTCCACCTCCATCGGACGCTCAGGACGGATGCAGATCACCTCGCCCCAGTCTTCCATGCGCTCGATGAGGTCGAGCTGTTCGTTGTAGACTTGCACGTGATGGCTCAGGACAACACGCAGACGGGGATACTGCTTGTAGAATAGGCGTGGTGCCTTGAAGTCGGGCTCTGACGAACGGAAGCCTCGGTTGCGCGTCATGATGACCACGTTTGGTGAATAGCCTTTGTCGATGGCCCGCACCACGGGGATGGAGTCTACGATGCCGCCGTCGAGCATGGGAATGCCGTCGACATAGGTGATCTGCGAGAGATAAGGCAGCGAACTCGACGCCCGAGCGATGGCGGTCATGCGGCGGAAGTCGTGCTTCTCGGAGAGGTATTCGGCACGGCCCGTCAGGCAGTTGGTGGTCACCATCTCATAAGTGGCGGGATTGTGCTCGTAGGCGTTGTAGTCGAAGGGCACGATCTCGTTGGGGAAGCGCTCGTAGAGGATGTTCGGGTCGAAGATGCTGCCGTGCGTCAGGAGGCTCTTCAGCGAGATGTAGCCGTACTTCTGCAGCATGTCGATGTTGGAGTACCTGGCACGACGGGGCTGACGGCTCATGTACGACAGTCCGTTGCAGGCACCAGCCGACACCGCGACGATGTAGGGGAAGTACAGCTCGTGCTTCATGAAGGCGTCGAGCACCCCGGAGGTGAACACGCCACGCATGCCCCCACCCTCTAGAACGAGTCCCGTTTTCGGTCCTAACTGCATAGTATTTGTATAATTTTTCGACAAAAGTACGAAATAAATGTGAATTGTGCATTGTTTATTGTGATTAATTTGCTATCTTTGCAAACAAATTGACGTATAACAAATAATTAAACTAAGAATGTTCAACAAAGAAACCTATATCAGACGCCGTTCAGAGTTAAAACGGCTCGTGGGCGAAGGCGTCGTCATCCTCTTCGGAAACAACGAGGCGCCTTACAATTATCCTGCCAATGCGTATGCTCCCATGCGACAGGACTCATCGTTCCTGTATTTCTTCGGACAGCATAGAGACGGACTGGTGGGCGTGATTGATATCGACAACGACGAGGAGTGGCTCTTCGGCGATGATATCGACGTGGAGGATATCGTGTGGATGGGTTTCACGCCGTCGGTGGCCGATCTCGCCGCAGAGGTGGGTATCACGAAGACTGCACCCATGAAATCTCTCGCCTCTTACCTTTCACCTCTCACCTCAAAAATCCATTACCTGCCGCCGTATCGCTTCGACACGAAGATACAGATCATGGACCTGCTGGGGATTCACCCGAGCCTGCAGAAGGAGAAGGCTTCGCTGAAGCTGATCCAAGCGGTGGTGAAGATGCGCGCCACGAAGGAGCCACAGGAGATTGAGGCCATCGAGCGGGCCTGCGATGTGGGCTTCGCCATGCATACGATGGCCCAGATGCTGATCAAGCCCGGTGTGACGGAAAGACTCGTGGCGGGACAGGTGGACGGCATCGCCCGCAGCCTGGCACAGGGAAACAGCTTCGCAACGATCTTCTCCCAGCACGGTGAGATTATGCACGGCGCACCGTCAGGCAACGAATTGGAAGACGGAAGGTTGGTGCTCTGCGATGCCGGTTGTGAACTGGACGACTACTGCTCAGACCACACCCGCACGATGCCCGTCAACGGGAAATTCACTCAAAGGCAGTTAGAGATCTATTCGATCGTTGAGGAGTGTCACGACTATGTGCTCGACGTGGCCAAGCCCGGCGTGAAATATATGGATGTGCACTTCGCCGTGTGCCGTCGGATGACGGAGCGCCTGAAGGAGTTCGGACTGATGAAGGGCGACGTGGACGAGGCCGTGAAGGCCGGTGCCCACGCGATGTTCCTGCCTCACGGACTGGGACACATGATGGGTATGGACGTGCACGACATGGAGGGTCTGGGACAGATCTATGTGGGCTTCGACGAAGAGACTCGTCCGAACCTCGAACAGTTCGGTACCAACTGTCTGCGTATGGGTCGTAAGCTGGAGGAAGGCTTCGTGCTCACCGACGAGCCCGGCATCTATTTCATCCCTGCGCTCATCGACGACTGGAAGGCCAGCGGACACTGCAAGGAGTTCCTCGACTTCGACAAGCTCGAGACGTATAAGGACTTCGGTGGCATCCGCATTGAGGATGACATCCTCATCACGAAGGACGGCTGCCGTTTCCTCGGCTCGAAACGCATCGCGTATCATCCACAGGAACTCGAAGAGTTTATGCAGAAACAAAAAGGAAATAAAGAAAGTAAAGGAAACGAATGTGTATAATATGTATAATTTTATCCACTAATATGAATAATATTATTTAAATTCGTGAACAAAATTATTCACATTATTCATATTCGTTTCCAAAAAAAGAAATACTAACATTAATTTGATTTATAATTATGAAGAAGATTTTAAGTTTCGCACTTATGGCGATGATCGCCGTCAGTGCATCGGCTGCCAAGAAGAAGGAAGCCGCCAAAGACGCCAACAAGCCCGTCTTTACCACCATCAAGGAAAATCCCATCACCACCATCAAGGACCAGAACCGTTCGGGTACGTGTTGGGACTACTCTACCCTCTCGTTCTTCGAGGCTGAAATCCTGAAGGCTACAGGTAAGCGTTACACCCTCTGCGAGGCCTTTGTAGCCAACAAGACCTATCTGGAGCGCGCCATCCAGGTGGTACGCTACCACGGCGACTGCCAGTTCGCACAGGGCGGCAGTGCCGAGGATGTGCTCTCCACGCTGAAGAACCACGGTATCTGTCCGCTGGAGGCAATGCCCTTCCCCGGCTCGCTCTATGGTGACTCCCTGAACAACTTCAACGAGTTCTTCTCACTTCTGGAACCATACGTGGCAGCCGTCGCCAAGAGCGATGCCAAGAAGATCTCCAGCCAGTGGAAGGTCGGACTGCAGGGCATCCTCGATGCCTACCTCGGCAAGTGCCCCGAAAAGTTCACCTACGAGGGCAAGGAGTACACCCCGAAGTCGTTTGTGAAGAGCCTGGGCATCAACCTCGACGACTATGTGAGCATCACCAGCTACACCCATCATCCCTTCTACACCGCCTTCGCTGTGGAGGTACAGGACAACTGGCGCTTCCCGCTGAGCTACAACGTGCCGATGGACGAGATGATGCAGATCATCGACAACGCCATTGACAACGGCTATACCGTAGCCTGGGGCGGCGATGTGTCGGAAGAGGGCTTTACCCGCAAGGGTCTGGCTTATGCCGTTGATAGCAAGGCCACTCAGAGTCTCGCCGGCAGCGATATGGCCCGCTGGCTGAAGCTGGCTGCCGAGAAGAAGCGCAACATCATCGACTCGCTGGGTTGTACCGTACCTGAGATCGTACCGACACAGGAGATGCGCCAAGAGCGTTTCGACAACTGGCAGCTGACCGACGACCACGGCATGCACATCTTCGGTGTGGCCAAGGATCAGAACGGAAAGGAGTATTATATGGTGCAGAACTCCTGGGGTGAGTCCGGCGACTACAAGGGCATCTGGTACATGACCAAGGCCTTTATTGCCGCCAACACGATGGATTTCCTCATCAACAAAAACGCCATCCCTGCAGAAATCCGGAAGAAACTCGGACTGTAGAAATCAGCCTTTAATTTGTTAAAAAGGGCATAATCTGTTAAATTTTACGCAGATTATGCCTTTTTTTCATTTTTTATGCTTACCTTTGGGCGCTAAATTGCCGTAATAGGCTCTTTTCGAGCCTGGCGCGACAGTCTGGCCTACCGAAGCGAAAGAATAAAAAATAAATATATTAATGCATTTCAAATGGAATTACGAACCACCTACATCAGAACAACAGACGGCGGCTAAGGAGCTGGGAGAGAAGATCGGCATGAGTCCGATCATCGCAAACCTGCTCATTCAGCGTGGCATCAAGACGGAGAGCGCAGCCAAGCGATTCTTCCGTCCGATGTTAAACGAACTGATAGACCCGTTCCTGATGAACGACATGGACGTGGCGGTAGACAGACTGAACGACGCCATGGGGCGCAAAGAGCGTATCATGGTCTATGGCGACTACGATGTCGACGGATGTACGGCGGTAGCTTTGGTGTACAAGTTCCTGCAGCAGTTCTATTCCAATATTGAATACTATATCCCCGACCGCTATGAGGAGGGCTATGGTGTCAGTATCAAGGCATTGGACTATGCAGCAGAACACAGTGTCAAACTCATTATCATACTCGATTGCGGTATCAAGGCCATCGATGAGATAGAATATGCCAATCGTCTGGGCATAGACTTCATCATCTGTGACCACCACGTGCCGGACGATGAACTGCCCAAAGCGGTGGCCATCCTCAATCCGAAGCGCGAGGACTCCACTTACCCCTTCAAGCATCTCTGCGGTTGCGGCGTAGGCTTCAAGTTCATGCAGGCTTTCGCAAAGAACAACGGCATCCCGTTCTCGAGGCTCATCCCGCTGCTCGAGTTCTGTGCGGTGAGCATCGCAGCTGATATCGTGCCTATCATGGGAGAGAACCGCATTCTCGCCTACCACGGACTGAAACAGCTGAACACCACGCCGTCGGTGGGACTGAAGGCCATCATGGACATCTGCGGACTGACGGGAAGGGAGATCACGATGAACGATATCGTCTTCAAGATCGGTCCACGCATCAATGCCTCGGGACGTATGCAGAACGGTACGGAGGCAGTGGACCTGCTTGTGGAGCGTGACTTCGAGAAGGCCCTGACGGAGGCGCATCTCATCAATGAATACAACGAGCAGCGCAAGGACGTGGACAAGCAGATGACCGAAGAGGCGAATCAGATCGTGGAAAGGCTGGTGCACCAGGATCATCCGTCGAGCATCGTGCTCTACGACGAGAACTGGAAGAAGGGTGTCATCGGCATCGTCGCCTCCCGTCTGACGGAGTTCTACTATCGTCCTACGGTGGTACTCACGAAGTTCAACGGCATCGCCACGGGTTCGGCCCGTAGTGTGGCAGGCTACGACATCTACGATGCCATCAAGAACTGTCGCGACCTGTTGGAGAACTTCGGTGGTCATACCTATGCCGTCGGACTCTCGATGAAGATTGAGAATATCCCCGAATTCCGTCGCCGGTTCCAGAAGTATGTCGATGAGCATATCCTGCCTGAGCAGACGGAGGCCACCCTCGATATCGATGCCGTCATCGACTTCAAGGATGTCAACAAGAAACTGCACAACGACCTGAAGAAGCTCGCTCCGCACGGACCCGATAATCCCAAACCCGTGTTCTGCACCCGTAATGTCTATGACTACGGTACGTCGAAGGTGGTGGGCCGTCAGCAGGAGCATATCAAGCTGGAGCTCGTCGATTCGAAGTCGAGCAACGTGCTCAACGGCATCGCCTTCGGACAGAGTGATTCGGCTAAATTCATCAAGTCCAAGCGCTCGTTTGATATCGTCTATACCATCGAGGACAATATCTACAAGCGCAGTGAGGTGCAGTTGCAGATAGAAGACATTCAGCCTTCGGCAATTGAGAGTTGAGAATTGATAATTGAGAATTATGAATAGTTCTAAAGATTCTGTCGATGGCGAAAAGGACGGTGGAGAAAACTCTGCCCTTGAAAGTAATCATAATTTTCAATTCTCAATTGTCAATTATCAATTATTATTAAATAAGTACTGGGGCTATGATGATTTCCGAGGCATACAGCGGGAGATCATCGAGTCTATCTGTTCAGGCCATGATACCCTGGGTCTGATGCCAACGGGTGGTGGCAAGAGCATCACCTTCCAAGTGCCGGCCTTGGCGCAGGAAGGCGTCTGCATCGTCATCACGCCCCTTATTGCTTTGATGAAAGACCAGGTAGACAACCTGCTCCGCAGAGGCATCAAGGCAGCAGCCATCTATTCCGGTTTGACGCACGAGGAGATTATCATCACCCTCGAGAACTGCATCTTCGGTGACGTGAAGCTGCTCTATGTCTCCCCCGAGCGCCTGTCGTCCGAACTCTTCCAGACGAAACTGCGCCACATGAAGGTCAGTTTCATCACCGTCGACGAGGCCCACTGCATCTCGCAATGGGGTTATGATTTCCGCCCCTCCTATCTCGAGATTGCGAATATCCGTAAGCTGTTGACTGGCGTGCCCGTCTTGGCTCTCACCGCCACAGCGACGCCTCAGGTGGTAGAAGACATCTGCGAGAAGCTGTCTAATCATAAAGTTCTTGGCGATGCCAAGCGGCAAAGCCGAGCGCAAAGTTCAAAGCTCAAAGTTCAAAGTTTCAACGTCTTCCGCATGAGCTTCGAGCGCAAGAACCTCGTCTACGTCGTGCGACAGGCGAACGACAAACGCGAACAACTCATCCATATCCTCAGCAGTATGCCAGGCACCGCCATCGTCTATGCCCGAAGCCGTCAGCGTACGAAGGAATATGCCGAACTGCTCACGAAGGCAGGCATCTCCGCCACGTTCTATCACGCCGGACTCGACACGAGTGTGAAAGATGAACGCCAACAGGCTTGGCAGGAAAGCAGGATCCGCGTGATGGTAGCCACCAACGCCTTTGGTATGGGCATCGACAAACCCGATGTCCGGCTGGTGATCCATATCGACTGTCCTGACAGCATCGAGGCCTATTTCCAGGAGGCAGGCCGTGCAGGACGTGACGGCAAACGCTCCTACGCCGTGCTGCTCTATAATAACGGTGACAAGCGCAAACTCGAAAAGCGCATCGTGGACACTTTCCCCGAGAAAGACTATATCCGTCAGGTCTACGAACATCTGGCCTTTTTCTATCAGATTGGCGTCGGTTCCGGCTACAACCACACCTTCGAGTTCAACATCGACAAGTTCTGTCACGCCTTCCATCATTTTCCCATCGTGGTCGATTCCGCGCTGAAGATCCTCAGCCGTGCGGGCTACATCGAATATACGGAGGAACAGGACAATCAGGCGCGACTGATGTTCACCGTCTCGCGAGGCGAACTCTACAAACTGGAGAACACCACACCCAACGAAGAGAAGGTCATCACGTCGCTGTTGCGCAACTACGGCGGACTCTTCACCGACTATCACTACATCGACGAAGGCTTCATCGCCAGTCAGACAGGCTTGCAGCCGCAGCAGCTGTATCAGACACTTATCGGTCTCAGCCAGCGCCACATCCTCCATTTCATTCCACAGAAGAAGACACCTTACATTCGATATACCCAGCGACGGGAAGACAAGGAGTTCCTGCAGTTCTCGCCTGCCGTCTATGAAGAGCGCCTGTCGCAGTTCCGCCAGCGTATTGCCGCCGTCATCGAATACGCCACAGACGATCATATCTGCCGTAGCCGCCAGCTGTTGCAATACTTCGGAGAGACCGAGAGCCACGACTGCGGACTGTGCGACGTCTGTCTGAGTCATCGCAAGGAAGGTCTCGTTTCCGAACCTCGTATGAACACCGCGATGGAGAAAATCCTCCAGCTGCTCAGCGACGGTACACCCCACCCCATCACAGACTTACGCGACATCCAGTTGCCTACCGACGAACTGGATGCCGCGCTCTCTTATCTTCTCCAAGAGGAATACATCTTACAAGAAGACGGCCTCTTGTCTAAAAAATCTGTGTAAATCTCCTAAATCTGTGAGAATCTCATAATCTGTGAATCCGTGTAATCTGTGGCTTAAAAGTCCAATTTCAACTGTCTTTCGTCTTTATTGTCATATTCGTGACAGTAGCTGCTGCCGTCGAAGCAATGGGTGCATACTCGACACTTCGGCATACCGATGCTCTCTATGAGATCCTCAAGACGCGCGAACTTCAGCGTCGTCAGTCCCAGACGCTTGGCAATCTCTGCCACCATCCGCTTGTACTCCGGTGAATCCGTCTGCGCATACTTCTCGAGATTCTTCTTGTCGTCGCCCTCAAAGTCCTTGATGATACGACGCGTGATCAGTTCCATATCGCTCTTCGACGTAGTGAAGCCGATAAACGGACATCCATACACCAGCGGCGGACATGAGATGCGACAGTGCACCTCCTTCGCGCCATACTCGAAGAACGTCCTGACGTTATCCTTCAACTGCGTACCACGCACGATGGAGTCATCGCAGAACACCACACGCTGGCCCTTCAGCAGCGAGGGATTCGGAATGAGCTTCATCTTTGCCACCAGCGCACGACGCTCCTGGTTGCCAGGTGTGAACGAACGGGGCCATGTCGGTGTATATTTCAGCACACTCCTCTTATACGGCACACCCTTACCCTCGGCATAGCCCAAAGCCATACCGACACCGGAGTCAGGCACGCCACAGACGCTGTCCACTTCCGTCTCGTCCATCTCGCCCATCTTCTTACCGTTGGCCTCGCGCACGGCTTCCACGTTGATGCCGTTATAGTCTGAGGCAGGGAAGCCATAGTACACCCAGAGGAACGAACAGATCTGCTCCCTCTTGAACGGCTCCTGCAGCACCTCCATCGAGTCAGCCGCGAGATACACGATCTCACCGGGGCCGAGGTCTCTCACACGGTGATAGTCGAGATTTGGGAAACTCGTCGTCTCGCTCGACACGGCGTAGGCTCCCTCCTTCTTTCCCACCACGATAGGTGTACGGCCCAGAAAGTCACGGGCGGCGATGATACCCTTTTCCGTAAGGATGAGCATCGAGCACGATCCCTCGATCTTCTTATACACCAGGTTGATGCCTTCCACGAACGTGCGACCCATGTTGATGAGAAGCGCCACAAGCTCCGTCTGGTTGATGGTGTTCGCGGAATACTCGCTGAAGTGCATGCGGCGGTCCAGCAGTTCCTGCGCCACCTCTTCCAGATTGTTGATCTTCGCCACCGTCACCACGGCATAACGGCCCAAGTGAGAGTTCACGAGGATCGGCTGCGGATCGGTATCACTGATCACACCGATGCCCTGATGGCCCGAGAATGAGTCGAGCTCATCCTCGAACTTCGAGCGGAAATAGTCGCGCTCCAGATTGTGGATCTTACGGCTGAATCCCTTCTCTTGATCGAAAGTCACCAGTCCGGCGCGACGTGTGCCGAGGTGTGAGTTGTAGTCGGTGCCGTAGAACAGGTCGTTGACGCAACACTTTGTAGAAATGGTTCCAAAGAATCCTCCCATAATATTAAATAAAATAGTACAGGAACGAGGCGATGCCTTCGAGTGCCGGCTTGCGCTGTCCCTCTATCTCAATCTTGAAGTCAATCTCCACCTTGCAGATGCCGCGCAGGTTCTGGATGTTGTGCAGCTTCGTGGTCATCCTCACGCGTGAACCCGTCACCACAGGCTGTCCGAAGCGCATCTTGTCCATACCGTAGTTCACGAGCATCTTGATATTGTTCACCTCGATGATCTGGTTCCACAGATACGGCAGCACAGAGAGTGTCAGGTAGCCGTGGGCGATGGTGCTGTGATACTGGCTCTCCTCCTTCGCCCTTTCCACATCGACGTGAATCCACTGATGGTCGAGTGTGGCGTCGGCAAAGAGGTTGATACGGTCTTGGTCGATCTGCAGCCAGTCTGATACGCCTAACTCCTTGCCCAGATAGGCTGCGAACTCATCATACGAATTGATTACTAATTTTCCCATTATGATTGATTATAAAATGGATTGCGGGGGTGCACGCACCCCCGCAATTCCCTATGATTATAACTCCTGGTTTTCCGGACGAAGCTTGCGCACGGTCTCGCCAGCGCGCCACATCTCCTGGTTACGCATGGCCTCGAGCTCCTTCTCCAGACCCGCACGGTAGTCGGGCTTCGAGTTGGCATCGATGGTGATCTGAGCCTCGTTACCCGTCTGCACTGAGTAGTACAGCCACTCCATCACAGGCTTGATAGCATCGTGGAAACGGGGAGCCCAGTCCAATGCACCACGCTGAGCGGTGGTCGAACAGTTGGCATACATCCAGTCCATACCCTTTGCACCGAAGAGCGGGCCAAGGCTCTGTGTCAGCTCCTCAACAGTCTCGTTGAAAGCCTCCGAGGGAGAGTGTCCGTGCTCGCGGAGCACCTCATACTGTGCCAGCAGCAGACCCTGGATGGCACCCATCAGACTTCCGCGCTCACCTGTCAGGTCAGAGGTAGCCTCACGCTGGAAGGTGGTCTCGAACAGATAACCGGCACCGATACCGATACCGAAGGCGATGGTCTTCTCCTTAGCCTTACCGGAAGCATCCTGATACACGGCGTATGAGCAGTTCAGGCCACGACCCTCGCAGAACATTGTGCGAAGAGAAGTACCACTACCCTTAGGAGCCACCATGATCACATCAACGTCTGCAGGAGGAATCACACCCGTGCGGTCGCTCCAGTTGATGGCGAAGCCGTGAGAGTAATACAGTGTCTTACCAGGCTTCAGATATTTCTTGATGACGGGCCACTGCTGAATCTGACCAGCGTCGCTCAGAAGCATGCAGAGGATCGTACCCTTCTCGGCGGCCTCCTCGATAGAGAACAGTGTCTCACCGGGAACCCATCCGTCAGCCACGGCCTTGTCGTAGGTCTTACCCTGACGCTGACCGACAATCACGTTGAAACCGTTGTCGCGCAGGTTGCAGGCCTGACCAGGTCCCTGCACACCGTAACCGATCACGGCAATCGTCTCATTCTTCAATACTTCACGTGCTTTCTCCAAAGAGAACTCCTTGCTGGTGACTACTGTTTCCATCACGCCACCGAAATTCATTTCTGCCATACTTAGCGTTATTTTTTAATGTTATACTTTTGAATTCGGTTGCAAAGGTACAAATAAGAAAGCAAAAAGCCAAATATTTTTTGCCAAAAAACAATCGAGTTTAGAAATATTTGATTAACTTTGCAGCGCTTTGTAGTGAAAACGACAACTATAACCGCTCGGCTTTGCCGCTTCGCTAGCGAAGAACTAAGACAACATTGGCCTACGACGGCAACTGCCGTCTGCGGACAGAAAAAAGTTGTTAAAGTTGTCATTGTTGTCGTCAATAAGAAAATTATCAATAATTAAATAGTTGTATTTATGAAGAAATTATTGTTTATGAGCCTGTTGGCCACGCTGACATTCAGCGCATCGGCCCAGCAAAAGTACCCGTGGCAGAACCCACAGCTGCCGACGGCTGAACGTGTGGAGAACCTCATCTCGATGCTCACGCCCGAGGAGAAGGTCGGGCTGATGATGAACAAGTCGGCCTCCATCGACCGTCTCGGCATCCCCTCCTACAACTGGTGGAGCGAGGCCTGTCACGGTGTGCGACAGGGCGGCTACACCGTCTTCCCCCAGCCCATCGGCATGGCAGCAGCCTTCAGCGAGAAACTCATCTACGACGTGTTTTCTGCCGTGAGCGACGAGGCCCGTGCCAACTGGAACCGCTCCGACCATATCATCTTCAACGTGCCTATGGGCGTCATCTACTATCCAGGCAATCCCGAACTCACCTTCTGGTGCCCGAACGTGAACATCTTCCGTGATCCACGCTGGGGACGCGGTCAGGAGACCTGCGGCGAGGATCCTTATATGAACGCCGTCCTCGGTGTGCAGACCGTACTCGGTATGCAGGGCAACGACAAGCACTACTTCAAGACCCACGCCTGTGCGAAGCATTACGCCGTACACAGCGGTCCCGAGCCCCTGCGCCACTCGATGAACGTCGAACCCACCAACCGCGACCTCTGGGAGACCTACCTCCCCGCCTTCAAGGCCCTGGTGAAGAAGGCCGATGTGCGTGAGGTGATGTGCGCCTACCAGCGTTTCGAGGGCAAGCCCTGCTGCACCAGCGACCGTCTGCTCATCGACATCCTGCGCAACAAGTGGGGCTACGACGGCATCGTGCTCACCGACTGCGACGCTATCAACAATTTCTTCAACCGCGGACAGCACGAGACACATCAGGACGGCCTCTCCGCCTCCGTCGATGCCGTGCTCAACGGCACCGACCTCGAGTGTGGCAAAGTCTTTATGGTGCTCACCGAGGCCTTGGAGAAAGGACTCATCAGGGAGGAAGTGCTCAATCAGCATCTGCGCAAGACACTCACGGGCCGCTTCGAGCTCGGTATGTTCGATCCTGCCGACATGCTCCCCTGGGCAAACCTCGGCCCCGAGGTCATCAGCTCTGAAGCTTTCGACGCCCTCGCCACCCAGGCAGCACGTGAGTCAATGGTGCTGTTAGAGAACAAAGGCGGTGTGCTGCCTTTGTCGAAGACCATCAAGACGCTCGCCGTCGTCGGTCCTAATGCAGACGATGCCGCCCTGCTCAACGGCAACTACGGCGGAACACCCACCGAGGCCCACACCCACTCGCTGCTCGACGGCATCCGTACAGCCCTACCCAATACGAAGATCATCTACCAGAAAGCCTGCGAGCTCAACGACGAATACGCTACAATCCACCACCTGCAGGACTTCAACGACGGCAAGGGCGTGAAGGTCGAATTCTGGAACAACCGCGAACTCCAGGGCGAACCCGCCAAGACCGACTACTACAACGAAATCAACTTTTCCACCTTCGGAGCCTGGGGCTTTGCGCAGGGTGTCAGCCGCGACTCGCTCTCCGTACGCATCAGCGGACAGTACAAGTCCACCTTCACCGGTGAGATGAAATACACGCTGTCCACCGACAATGGCTATATATTAAAGGTGAACGGCGAAGTCGTCGAAGAAGGCAAGCCCGGAGGCCGTCGTTTCTTCGGCTTCGGACGGAAACCTGAATACAAGTCGTTCCCCGTCGAGGCCGGCAAGACCTACGACGTGGAGATCGAATACCGTCACGGCAACGGACAGTTCGCCATGCTCCGTGGTGACATCTGCGAGCGCAACCTCGCCGACTTTACCGACCTCGCCAAGGAAGTGAGCGCTGCCGACGCCATCATCGTCATCGGTGGCATCTCTGCCCAGATGGAGGGAGAAGGAGGCGATAAGGCCGACATCGAACTGCCGAAGGTGCAGCAGATGCTCGTCCGTGCCATGCACACCACGGGCAAGCCCGTCATCTTCGTCAACTGCTCCGGCTCCGCCATTGCCTTTGGCAGCGTCGAGGGACAGTACGACGCCCTGCTGCAGGCCTGGTATGCCGGCCAGGGAGGTTCCAAGGCTCTTGCTGAGGTGCTCTTTGGCGATTACAACCCCGGCGGCAAACTGCCCGTCACGTTCTACCGTTCGAACAACGACCTGCCCGACTTCCTCGACTACTCGATGAAGAACCGCACCTACCGTTACTTCACCGGCCAGCCGCAGTACGCGTTCGGCTACGGCCTCTCCTACACCACCTTCGCTGTCGGCAAGGGCAAGCTCTCCAAGCCCTCGATGAAGGCCGACGGTAAGGTCACCATCACGGTTCCCGTCACCAACACCGGCAAACGCTCAGGCACCGAGACCGTACAAGTCTATGTCAAGGCCCTCGACGATGCAGGCGCTCCCGTCAAGGCGCTGAAGGGCTTTCAGAAACTCTCCCTCGCCCCTGGTGAGACGCAAAAGGTCACCATCACCCTCGACGGCGAGGCCTTCGAATACTACAATGAGATGATTGACGAACTCTCCGTCAAGCCCGGCCGTTACCAGATCCTTTACGGCACCTCCTCGCTCGACAAAGATCTCCAGTTCTTCGACTTCACAGTAAATTAAAATTAAAAACGGCCGCCGATTGGCGGTCGTTTTTATTTAGTAGCCGAGAGGTTCGCCGACGAGGATGACGGTGTGTTTGCCTCGGGGGGAGTTGCGGAGGAAGTGTACGTAGTTGCAGATGCTCTCTGGGGAGTTGCAGTTGTGGCAGACGCCGTCGGTCTGACAGGGTGTCTTGATGTCGAAACGGGCTGCGTTGATGGGTGAAGCGGTACTGCGGGCACGGGCGAGGGCTGCCTCTACGGTCTGGGCGACCTTGTTGATGCCGATGACGAAGATGACCTTCTTAGGGCCCCAGGTGATGGCGGCGACACGGTTGCCGTTGCCGTCGATGTTGACGATGACGCCGTCTTCGGAGATGGCATTGGCGCTGGAGAGATAGACATCGGTGGTGAAGGCACGGACGTACATCTGTACTTTCGCTTCGTCGCCTTCGACAAGGTCGCGGTCGAGCACGTCGTAACAGCCTTTGGCACGGAGGGCGTCGGGAATGCCGATGTCGCGGATGGTCATCGAGCCACCCCAGGTGACGCTGCTGCCAGCGGGGATGAGTTCCAACACTTTGCTGACGGCCTCTTTGGCTGTCGGACAGTAGAATGCCTGCATGTTGCGACGAGCGAGATTCTTAATCATGCGCTCCGCCAGGCGGGAATTACGCAATTCGGTAGGGTTCATATTACAAAAATGATTCTAGTTACTCAAGTTATTTTGACCACGAATTTCACGAATTACACGAATTTTTATGTTGCACTCAATAACTATAATTATGACGAATTACACTAATGGAATCGCTAGCGATTCTTGCTGCGCCAGACAATTCGTGAAATTAGTGAAATTAGTGGTCGTTTATACATGAAAAAGTCGAGTAAAGACGACCTTGCTACGGCAGACTTCGACGGGACCGTCGGGAGAGTACTTGGTAATGCGGACACAGTAATCTACTGTCTCCTGACTCCTGTCTCCTGACTCCTGACCACTGCCTCCTGACTCCATAAAGAACGACAGTCTGTCTCCGGCATGGGCCTCGGCGACGTAGGCGATCTCGAAACGACGGATGCGGTGGGTGCGGTACCAGTCGATGGGCCAGAGGTCGAGGATGTGCTCGATGTATTTGACGGAATTGATGTGGCCGTTGATGTCGACATCGTTGTAATGGGTGTCGATGGTGCGGACGAACTCGGCATCGTCGGACATCTTGACACGGCCGCCCTTGTCGATGGGGCACTCCTTGTCTTTGACGATCCAGTTGTTGATGGCGCCGTTGTCGATGGCGAAGATGTCGGTAGGCTGGCGCGTCTCGGTGTCGATCATCGCCCAGATTGAGCGGCCGTAGCCAAGGACTTTTTCCGACGAATTCGGAAATTCGTCGGAACTGGGGGAGGTTCCGACGACACGGAAGTTACGGGAGGTGAAGTAGCGCATGGCCGATTCGACCCACGTCTCGACATTGAACTTGGTGTATTGCACGGGCATCTCTTCCATCTCGATGGCAAGGCGCGAGAGCACCCACGAGCGGTTGATAGTCAACAGATACTTCATGCCGAAGCCACGGGCCGAGGAGTGGAAGTCGGCGGCGTTGAGCATGTGGTTGCCGAGGTGGCCCATGAAGAGGTGCTGCGAGAAGTCGCAGTGGAAGGGCTCGGCAAGGAATTCGTAGGAACCTATCTTATCCATATTTTCTTTCCGTTGTTAAAGTAGAGACCGGGACGTGTGGGCTTCGAGGAGAGACGGAGGCCTTGGAGGGTGAACCAGTCGGTGCTCTCTCCCACCCGATCATTCAGAAAAGGGACGATGGCGGAGGGATCTTCGGCGTAGGCCTTGAGCTCGTAGAGGGCTGGCAGGGCACGGCCCGTCTCGTTGTCGAAGAGCGAGGCATTGTACCAGCCGGTGGCGAGATCACCCGTGCAGCCTTTGGCATTGGCCTCGGCATACCACCAGGAGAGACCGTTGACCTGCGGATGCTTCTGAAGCACGGCGATGAGATCGGCGGTGAATTGGCACTGGCCCTCGTGGGTGTAGGGATAGGTCTTGGTGTAGTCGTAAGTAGAACCGTTCACCTCCCATTTCGAGGGATAGCCGGTCTCCACGAGTTGGATCTGCTTGTCGGGGAAGTTCTTCTCCAGCAGCGTCAGGCCATTGTCGAGCTTCGAGAGCGGCCCCTTGAAATAGGGATAGTAAGAGACGCCGATGATGTCGTAGTCGATCTCATACTGCTGGATGTGACGGAAGAAGGCGACGTCGAGCGTGGGGTTGTTGGCGCACTGCTCGGTGTGGATGATGATCTTCGCCTCAGGACATATCTCACGACAGGCAAGGCCAGCAGCCTTCAGCATGTTCGAGAAGTTATCCCAACGGGTGTCGGTATAGTCCCTCCAGTCGGAGGTAGGTACGAGATGGCCTCCGTATTCGTCCCAGTCCTCGTATTTGCCGTCTGTGACGAATCCCCACAGCATGCCGAAACTGATCTCGTTGCCCGTCTGGATGAGGTCGGGCGTGGCTCCGGCAGCCACCAGCGCTTCGAGGCTTTCCTTGGTGTATTTGTAGACCGTCTCATCGGGCGTCCAGCTCCAAATCTTCCAGGAGTCTGGAATTGTCTGCTGTCCGGGGTCTGCCCACGTGTCGCTGTAGTGGAAGTCGAGCATGAACAGGAGGCCTGCGTCCTTGATGCGCTTGCCGAACTGCTTGACATACTCCAGATCCTGCACCACACACTTGTCCGGATCGTTCGAGGGATCGACGAAGAGTCGCACGCGCATCGTGTTCCAGCCCTGCTGTTTCAGGAATTCGAGCACGTCTGTGATGGCTGCCCCATCCTTGTCGAGATACTTAGCGTTCTGCTGTTCAAACTTCGGCAAGACGGAGATGTCGCCGCCGACGTATTTCTGCGCTACGCTAAATGATAAATGAAAAATGATAAATGATAAAATTATCAGCGCGCGTCTCGATGCTATCGCCCATCTGTCTGTAAATGTCATCATCTATAAACTATAAACTATGAACTATAAACTATGAACTATGAACTAAAATCACCTTTCCTTCTCCCGTTGTTCGAGGAACTCACTGACCTGCTCCTGCTTGCCACGGGTGACGGCGATACGTCCGGAACGGGTGTACTGGAACACACAGCCGAAGGTGTCGAGGGCGCGGTAGAGCGAGATGATGTCCTCCGTGACACCGTGCTTCATCACGATGACATAGGTGGGGTTCACCTCGATGATCTGGGCATCGAAACGACGGATGGTTCGCGAGATCTCCGGATTCTCCAGCACCATCGGCGTGGAGAGCTTATAGAGACCTGACTCACGGATGAAGAGCTGGTCGTCGGTGAAGTAGTTCGCCTTCACCACGTCGATCTTCTTCTCTATCTGACGGACGATCTTGATGATCTGGTCCTCGTCGCTCCAGGCGGTAATGGTGTACTTGTGCACGCCTGGGATGCTCGAGGCCGACACATTGAGGCTCTCGATGTTCACCTGACGGCGGGTGAAGACGGCCGTGACCTGGTTCAGGATACCAGCCACGTTCTCGGAATACACCAGCAAAGTATAAAGTTTCTTCTCTTCCATTTACTACAACTTTTTATTTTATTGACAACAACTTGAACCGCTCGGCTTTGCCGCTTCGCTCTGCGAAGAACTATGACAACATTGGCCTACGACGGCAACTGCCGTCTGCGGGTTGATAAAGTTGTCTTTGTTGTCATGGTTGTCGTTTTTATATCTCCAGCATCATTTTATCGATATCCATTCCCGGGGGTGTCATGGGCAGCACGTTGTCTTCTTCGAGGATGGCACACTCGAGGATGAACGGTCCGTCGGTGGTGAGCATCCGCGTGACGGCATCAGCCAGGTCCTTGCGGTCGGTGACAGCCTGATACGGGATGCCGTAACCCTGGGCGATGGGTCCGTAGTCGGGGTTCTTCATCTTCGTGAATGACTTGCGACGGAGCCAGAACATATCTTGCCACTGGCGCACGTTGCCGAGGTAGTGGTTGTTCATGACGATCATCTTCACGGGTGCCTTCTGTTCCATGATGGTGCCAAGTTCCTCGATACACATCTGGAAACCGCCGTCGCCCATGAAACAGCAGACGGTGCGCTCAGGGGCTGCGAAGGTGGCACCGATGGCAGCAGGCATGCCGTAACCCATCGTGCCGAGACCACCACTCGTGCAGATGCTGCGCTTGTGGTGATACTTGAAGTAACGCGTTGCAAAGAGTTGATTCTGACCGACATCCGTCACGAGGACGGCATCGTCTGGTGCCTGAATGGCCACCGCATGAACCACCTCACCCATGCGCAGCGGACCCTCCTTCGGATGGATGGCGGGCTCGATGACTTTCTCACGTTCTTTCTCATCGAGCGGCTTGAACGAGTTGCGCCACTCCTGATGCTTGTTCTTGTTCAGCAAGGCCGTGATGGCAGGCAGCGACTCCTTACAGTCGGCAATCACCGCCACATCGGTCTTCACGTTCTTGTCGATCTCGCTGTGGTCGATGTCGAGATGGATGATCTTCGCCTGCTTGGCGTAGGTCTTCAGATTACCCGTCACACGATCGGAGAAGCGCATGCCGATGGCGATGAGCACGTCGCACTCCTGCTCCTTCATGTTCACAGCGTAGTTGCCGTGCATACCCAGCATACCGACGTTCAGCGGATGGTTGGAGGGCAAGGCAGAGAGTCCGAGCATCGTACGGCCTGCGGGAATATCGGCTTTTTCGAGGAAGGCCTTCAGTTCGCTCTGGGCATTACCCAGTTCCACGCCCTGCCCCACGAGTGCCAAGGGTTTCTTGGCGTTGTTGATGAGTTCGGCGGCCTGACGCACAGCCTCGGCATCGAGCTTGGGATAAGGCACGTAGGAACGGATGAAGTTCACCTTCTGCGGATTGTAGTCGATCTCCTCCACCTGGGCGTTCTTGGCGAAGTCGAGCACCACAGGACCGGGACGGCCCGTACGGGCGATGTAGAAGGCACGGCTGACGGCCCACGACACGTCTTCAGCGTGACGGATCTGGTAACTCCACTTCGAGATGGGCTGCGACACACCCACGAGGTCCACCTCCTGGAAGGCATCGGTACCAAGGGCCGAGATGGGCACCTGTCCGGCAATGACGACGATCGGCGTGGAGTCGAGCATCGCATCGGCAATACCCGTGAGAGTGTTCGTCACACCGGGACCGCTAGTCACCAGGGCCACGCCCACCTCACCGGATACACGGGCATAGCCCTCGGCAGCGTGGGTGGCACCTTGTTCGTGGCGCACGAGGATGTGGTCGAAACATTTCTTCTCGCCTCGTGTGTAGTCGAAGAGCGCGTCGTAGACGGGCATGATGCTGCCGCCAGGGTAGCCGAAGATGGTCTTCACGCCCTCGGCTTGCAGCGCCCGCATCAGCGCCTTCGATCCTGTAATTCTATCTTTCATCTTCTATATTTTACTACAACCTGGACAACTTAAACCGCTTGACCTTTGGTCGCTCGCAAGGCGAGAACTTTTCTTGTCTGCCCGCAGACGGCAGTTGCCGTCGTAGGCTGTTGTCTTTGTTGTCATAGTTGTCGTTTTTAATCAATAATTCTTATTCCTCCCTTATCGGCAGAGGCGACGCTCTGGGCGTAGGCACGGAGGGCCTTGGAGACCACACGGTTGCGCTTCAGGGGCTGCTGGGGACGGGCGGCGAGTTCTTCGTCGGAGAGCTTCACGTTGATGGAACGCGAGGGGATGTCGATCACAATGATGTCACCATCCTTGATCTTACCGATGTTTCCGCCGTTGGCAGCCTCAGGAGAGATATGACCGATGGAGAGACCGGATGTGCCTCCTGAAAAACGGCCGTCGGTGATCAGCGCACACTCCTTGCCGAGGTGCATCGACTTGATATAGCTCGTAGGATAGAGCATCTCCTGCATACCAGGACCGCCCTTCGGACCCTCGTGGGTGATGACCACGCAGTCGCCACTCTTCACCTTACCGCCGAGAATGCCCTCGCAGGCATCTTCCTGAGAGTCGAAGCAGACGGCAGGACCCTCGAAGTGCCAGAGGCTTTCATCGACACCCGCAGTCTTTACCACACAACCGTCCTGCGCGATATTGCCGAAGAGCACGGCCATACCGCCATCCTTCGTATAGGCATGTTCGATGTCGCGGATACAACCCTCGGCACGATCGGTATCGAGTGTCTCCCACTGGGCATCCTGCGAACCCATCACGGTAGAGAACTTACCGCCAGGGGCACTACGATAGATGCGCTCTGCCTCAGGATCGATGGTCTCGCCGGTGATGCTGTATTTCTGGATGTCTTCGCCCAGCGTTGCGCCATTGACGCGCTTACAGTCGAGACGGAGCAGTCCGCCCTTGGCCAGTTCGCCCAGGATGCCCAGGATACCACCAGCGCGGTTCTCCTCCTGGATGGAGTATTTCTGCCAATTGGGTGCGAGTTTACAGAGGAAAGGCACCTTGCGCGACAGGGCGTCAATATCCTTCATGTTGAAGTCCACGTCAGCCTCCTGTGCTACGGCCAGCAGGTGGAGTACGGTATTCGTTGAAGCACCCATCGCAATGTCGAGCGTCATGGCGTTCAGGAAGGCATCACGCGTAGCGATGCTACGGGGTAATACGCTATCGTCACCCTCCACATAATATTTCAGCGCGTTCTTCACGATGAGCTGTGCAGCATCACGGAACAATTGGACGCGGTTCTTGTGGGTAGCTAAGATACTGCCATTGCCGGGCAAAGACAGACCGATGGCCTCCGTCAGCGAGTTCATCGAGTTGGCCGTAAACATACCCGAGCAGGCGCCACAGCCAGGACAGGCACACTGTTCAATCTCTGCCAGTTCCTCGTCGCTCACCGTCGGATCACCACCCTTCACCATGGCCGTGATCAGGTCGGCATTCTCGCCACGCCATTTACCTGCCTCCATCGGACCACCCGAACAGAACACCGTCGGGATGTTCAGTCGCATGGATGCCATCAGCATACCTGGTGTCACTTTGTCACAGTTGGAGATGCAGATCATCGCATCGGCCTTGTGGGCATTGACCATATATTCCACGCTGTCGGCGATGATGTCACGCGAGGGCAACGAATAGAGCATGCCGTCGTGACCCATGGCGATGCCGTCGTCGATGGCGATGGTATTGAACTCTGCAGCATAACAGCCCATCTTCTCAATCTCTTCACGCACGATCTGACCGACCTCGTGGAGATGGGTATGGCCAGGAACGAACTGGGTGAAGGAGTTGACGACGGCGATGATCGGCTTGCCGAACTGCTCGTGCTTCATGCCTGTGGCTACCCACAGGGCACGGGAACCTGCCATACGTCTGCCTTCCGTACAGACAGCACTCCTCAACGGATGTTTATAGGATTCTTTCATATAAGTATGTATTTATTTCCGGAAATTAGCTGCAAAATTACACTAAATCTCCCAAATAGCCAACTATTTCGGGAGATTTTAGCAAATTTGTAGCAAAATATTAACAAATCAGCGACAAGAGAGAAGCCAAGTGGCTATTTCAGCATTTCAGTCATGAGCGGCACAATCTGCTTGCGCGACAGGTTTTCCTTTGTATAAGTGACGCCATCCCGCAAGGAAGCACCAAAGATCGACTCAGCCAAAGCCTTCGTGCCCTCGCCATAATAAATGAAATAAGTGCCTTTCTCCATATAAGGGGAGGCTGTGTCACTTTTATCTGTATTAGGAATCAGGTTGTCTATCTTCGCAAAGATCATGTTACGCGCTTTCTGTTTCATCACCTCAGGCATCACAGCCAACATACGGGTGATAAAGGCATCCATCTCTGTCTCCTTGCAGGCCAGACTGCCGAAACCAATCAGATGCTCGCAGATCTCATAGTCCTTGTAATCGGAGAGCAGAATCTCCGCATCGGTCATGCCGTCGTAGTTGTACGCAGCCTCTTCCATCTCGCGGTTGATCTCTGCAATCTGGTCTTCCAACCGTAACTGTGAGACGAGCGCTTTCCATGCCGTGGAATCGACACCCTTTGTAGTGGTCTTGGTAAGGTTGCGGGTATCGGAAACAATACCTGCCAGCATGATCTTGGCCGACTCGTCATCGATTGGAACACCCAATTCGTTAAAGCAGCCGAAGATGATGGTACAGGTGGAACCTACCATCTCACGCCTCACATAAGGTATGGTGGCATCGGCGATGTCGCCCTCGATATGATGGTCGATCTTCTGGAGGATCTTGGCCTCTCTGGCACCATCCACGCATTGGGCATAGTCGCTGTGGTCTGTCAGGACCAGGCGTGTACCTGCCGCCACCGAACTCTTCAATTCGGGTAGTGCAAAACCGAGGCGATTGGAGATATAGGCCGTCTCCCTGTTGATAGGGCTTGAGACTTTCGCCTTACAGTTATAGCCAAGGGCACGCATGAGCGAGGCGTATGATAGTGCCGAGGTGACGGCATCCACGTCGGGTGTCTTATGTCCATAGACAAATGTCGTATCTGTACCCCAGTCAAGTCTGGCCAGAATATCCCGGTATGACGGTTTCAGTGGTTCCGGATTGACAATGGGATTGTCTACGGTACGGCAGCTGACAATCAGTAAAGTCAGCAGAACATACAATAAATGTCTTAATTTCATCATATCTTTATGAAGGTTATTATTGTCACTTTGTGCGATCGTACCATTCTTTCAGGACTCCTCGGGGCGTGCCTCTGGAGGCCAGATCATCAAGGGCTTCACGGGCTTCTGGCTTACGGCCTAAACGGAGCAAGACATCGACTTTCGAGATTGTATAGTCAACATTGCCTGGACGAAGACGTATGGCCTCGCCCCAGTCGTAAGCGGCCACTTCGTACTGCTGCTGTTCCGTCTCAAAAGCCGCACGGGCAGCATAGGCATCGGCGCTATCTGGGAACATCTGCACGATATGGTTCAACTCGTCTACGACATCCTTTTTCTTACCCATCTTCTGCAACACATGCGCCAGTCCTAAACGGGCCTCGAAATGCAGGGGTTCGATGGCGAGGAAGGCATCGTAGTCAGCCTTCGCCTCGGCATAGTGGTGCTGCTTCTCGTGGACGTAAGCCCGGAAGAAGAGTGCCGCGAGGTTTCGTTCGTCAGCACGCAGAATACGGCCGTATTCCGTCAGGGCATAGTCCCACTCCTCCAGATTGACGTTCGCCTCAGCCTTCAGCAGACGGAGATTTACATCATTCGGATGCTGGCGCAGCTGGCGGTTCAGCACCTCGACGGAGTCGCGCCACTGGCTGCGCGATTGCGCAGCCAAATTAGGAATTAGGAATGAGAAATTAGAAATTATGATTACCATGCATGCCCAGAGCCTGCCCTTCATCATAACATTCCGAATCCTCCGCCCGTTAAAAATCTCAAACTTTATCATCCGCCTATAGAAGATATCATAATTTCTCATTCCTAATTTCTAATTCCTAATTATATAATCGACAATCCACTCTCCTACTTCACGAGTTCCATAGTGCTTACCGCCTTCCACCTGAATCTCCGGCGTACGGACATTGGCATCGAGCGAGGCATTGACGGCCTCACGCACGAGGGCACCCTCCTTCTCCAGTCCGAAGTGCTCGAGCAGCATCGCAGCAGAAAGAATCTGTGCCAGAGGATTGGCGATGTTCTGTCCAGCTGCCTGAGGCCACGAGCCGTGAACGGGCTCGAAGAGCGGCGTATGCTCACCCAGCGACGATGAGGGCTGCAGACCCATAGAACCCGTGATGCACGAGGTCTCGTCGGTAAGGATGTCGCCGAAAGTGTTCTCCGTCACAATGACATCGAAGAACCTTGGCTCCGTCAGCACACGCATCGAGGCATTGTCGATGAACATGTAGTCGGTCCTCACCTCGGGATATTCTTTCTCTATCTCCTGGGCAATCTGTCGCCACAGACGACTGGAGGCCAGCACGTTCGCCTTGTCTACGACCGTCAGATGACGCTTACGCTTCATAGCCATATCAAAGGCCAGACGGACGATACGCTCGATCTCGGGACGCGTATAGATGTCGGTGTCGTAGGCCATATTGTCATCCTGATGCTTCTCGCCGAAGTACATTCCTCCAGTCAATTCACGCAGTACTACGAAATCGGCACCACGAAGCAGTTCTTCTTTTAGAGGGGACTTGTGCAACAGACAGTCGAACGTAGCCACAGGACGAACGTTGGCAAACAGTCCAAGCTTCTTTCGCATCGCCAGCAGACCTGTCTCTGGACGGATCTTCAGCGTGGGGTTATTGTCGTACTTCAGGTCTCCCACAGCAGCAAACAGCACGGCGTCGGCCTTCATACACACCTCGTGGGTGCTGTCGGGATAGGGATCGCCGCAGACATCGATGGCATGAGCGCCACAGATGGCCTCCTCGTATTCAAACTCGTGTCCGCACTTCTTTGCCACAGCGTCAAGCACAGCCACACCTTGTTTCATAATCTCCGGTCCGATACCATCGCCCGCGAGAATCGCAATTTTAAGTTTCATACTTTGTTCAATTTTGCAACGGACTATAGGACTTAAGGACTTTTT
>JAEEPF010000201.1 GCA_016284635.1 Prevotella sp. | reverse complement strand
AAAACGACAAACAAATTATTAACGATTTTATAAACGACAAATGTGTATTTTATTGACGACAACTATGACAACTTAGACAACTTTTTGTGGCAGCACTGCTGCCAATGGCGACAATTTTGTCGCCCATCAATGTTGTTTTGGTTGTCATAGTTGTCGTAAAAAATAAAGCCCTAGCTTGTCGTAATTATATATAACTTTATGTAACTTTATACAACTTGATTCGGGTGAGAAAAAGGCTTGCAGGGGTCAGGAAAAATGATTAATTTTGCAGTGCAGAAGAAAAGAAAGGATTTTAAATTATGGCAAGATCAAACATTCCAATGGTGATCAATCTCCGTCAGAACGCTAACGACACTTCGTCCGCGTATGGCAAGTATTTCGCAGAAGTAGACGCTAAGGAGCCCCTGAACCTGAAGGGATTCGCCAAGCACATGACCGGTCACGGCAAGATCGCCGACTATCAGATGTGCGTGCTGGTGCTGGGACAGGTGGTAGAGTGCATGAGCGAGCTGCTCGCACAGGGCCAGCCCGTGAAACTCGACGGCCTGGGCACGTTCAGCCCGAGTGTCGATGGCCAGAAGCTGGGTAAGAACACCCTGGAGAAGGCCGTGGAAGCCGGTCCTGATGCGATGATCAACGGCATCAAGATCAATTTCTCGCCGGAGAACACGAAGGGTGAGAAGCTGACCAGCCGGGCCTTCAAGGAGGAGTGCGTGTTCGAGTTCGGTTATCTCGTGGAGAGTGAGGTTCGCACGGTCGGTGGCAAGGAGCGCCGCGTGCAGAAGAAGACTCCGATCAGCTATCTGCTGGCTCCCGCATCCGACGGCAACGGCGGTGGCAGCAACGGCGGTTCTTCGCAGAACGGCGGAACTTCCGGCGGCGGCTCAAACAGCGGAAGCAGCACTGGCGGCAACGGCGGCTCGCAGGCTTCAACACTGGCAGCACCCACGATCAGCGGCACGACTCCGTTTGCTGAGACTACCTCGGTGAGCATCAGCGGTCCTGACGGCGCAGAGATCCACTACACCACCGACGGCTCGACGCCTACGGCTGAGAGCACGCTCTACAGTGAGGCATTCACTCTGAGTGACACCACGACCGTGAAGGCCATCGCTATCAAGGACGGTGAGTCGAGTGAGGTTGCAAGCAAGCTGTTCACCAAGGGTGAGGGCGACGACATGGACCAGAACTAACGGCTAAGGAGTTTTTTTAGTCTAAGGAATCAAGGAATCTAGGAATGGTGGCACCCTGTGCCATTGCTGCGCCAGAGAGGTGCAAAGCACCGGAAAATTCCAATATTCCAAGATTCCTTAGACAAGAAATCCCTAGAAGAAAGGAGATTAGCGTATGAAGAAGCGTATGATTGAGATTGCGGTGAAGGTCGTAGTAGCCGCGCTCACGGCATTTCTGACGGCCATCACCACGACGAGTTGTATGGGGTATGGGCCTTTTTAGCCACAGATGACACAGATTTCCACAGAGACAGCAATCCCCGCCTATCCGGCGGGGATTATTGTTAGAATTGGATGACGTCGGGCTGGAGCGTCGGGGATTTGGCGGTGATGGAGCCTTCGCCTGTGACAACCACCATACACTTGCCGAAGAAGGCCTTGCGATAGGGCGACTTGAAGTTCTCCATCGAGGTCTGACAACCGTTGTCGGTGCCGATGATACGACCTGTACCCTCGCCAATAAAGACGATCTGATCTTCTGCCCAGGGACAGAGATTACCGTCCTTGTCGACCACCTCAGCAGTGATGAACGTGGTATTCTTGCCCTTGTAGTCGATGGAGAGGCGGATTTTCTCGGGGGCTCCGGCAGTCTTGATGGTCTGAGAGGCGACTTCCTTGCCGTCCTTGCGGGCGACGACCTTCACCTCACCGGGATCGAAGATGACGCGCCAGCCTACGTGGTACTCTGTGTTCAACTTCACCTTGGCATTGTGCATGTCATAACGGCCTTCGGGGTTCTCGCCCGTCTTACGACGCACGCCCTGCGACTGGCCGTTGATGAAAAGCTCCACCTCGTCGGCATTGTTATAGTAGCACCACATGTCGATCTCGTCGCCAGCCACCCAGTTCCAATGGGGGAAGAGGTGCAGCACGGGCTTCTGCGTCCACTCGCTCTGATACATGTAATAGGAGTCCTTGGGGAAGCCAGCGAGGTCGATGATGCCGAAGTAACTGCTGCGTGCGGGGAAGCCGTAGGGCGTGGGCTCACCGATGTAGTCCCAGCCCGTCCAGATATACTGTCCACCGACGAAGGGATTATGCTTCACCACGTCCCAGGTCTCCTCGTGGGTAGAACTCCAGGAGGCGTGCATATTGTCGTATGACGAACACATGTACGAGGGGTCGGTATAGGGCAGCCACCACTCCTTCGGAGCCCAGGTGACCTCGTCGGAAGGCATCTTGTAGTAACCGCGCGTCTGCAGGGCCGAGACACTCTCTGAGAAGATGAACGGCTTGCCTGGGAAGTTCTGCGGCACATCCTTTACCCACTGATGATGGTAGTTGAAGCCGATGATGTCGATGGCACCGCTCTTGAAAAGGTGGTTGTTGGGCGACGGCTCATTGCAGCCAGCGAGGATGGGACGGCCAGAGGGGTCGTTGCGCTTGATGAGGTCTGCCAAGTGGATGGTGAGGAGCGAGTTGGGACTCAGCTCACCGTCCTTGGCGAGTGTCGAGGCATCGCGGGCGGCATTCAGAAGGAGGTTCGCCTGTTCGAGGGTGAGTTCGTCGGTATCGTTACTCGACCACTGCTCGAGCACCTCGTTGCCGATCGACCACATGAGGATGCAGGGATGGTTACGGTCGCGCACCACGAGATCGGTGAGGTCGCGCTCGTGCCACTCGTCGAAGAAGCGGGCATAGTCGTTCTGGGTCTTCTTACGACGCCACATGTCAAACGACTCGTCCATGACGATCAATCCCATCGTATCACACATATTTAATAATTCGGGCGCGGGAGGATTGTGAGAGCTACGGATCGAGTTCACACCCATCTCTTTCAACTTGAGGAGTTTGCGGTGCAGGGCGTCCTCGTTCAGTGCGGCACCCAGACATCCGAAGTCGTGATGCTCACAGACACCGTTGAGTTTGAAGTTCTTGCCATTGAGCCAGAAGCCCGTCGCTGCATCGAACTTGAAACTGCGGAAGCCCGTAGTGGTCTTGTAGGAGTCGATGACCTTGCCACCCTGGATTACCTCAGTGAGCACGGTGTAGACATTGGGCTGCTCGCAAGACCACAACATCGGCTTCTTCACTTTCAGCCTTTGGGTAACCTCTTCCCCTCCTGAGTAGGAGGGGCCAGGGGTGGTCTGAGCCGCCACAACCTTCCCTTCTGGTGAAATAATCGTATTCCTGACTGACACCTTCGATTTTGAGCCATTCTCTATTTGGACTTTTACGGTAACTATTCCACTGTTCAGACCACCCCTGGCCCCTCCTAACTTAGGAGGGGAAGAAATTACCTGAACACCCCAGTGCTTGATGTGCGTCTGGGCAGTCTTCGTGAGCCAGACGTGGCGATAGATGCCACAGCCGGAGTACCAGCGGGAATTGGGCTGATCGGAGTTGTCCACACGCACAGCCACCACGTTTCTGCCTTCACGGACATAGGGCGTGATGTCGTATTCGAAGCTGGAATAGCCGTAGGGGCGATTGCCCACTTTCTCGCCATTCACATAAACGGTGGAATTCATATAGACACCGTCGAACTCGATGAAGAACTTCGTGCCCTTCATTGGCGTCTCGCAGTCGCCCAGGGTGAAGGTCTTACGATACCACCCGATGCCACCGGGCAGGGCTCCCCCACCCGCTCCACTGGGATTACCCACAAAGAAGTCACCCTCGATGGCCCAGTCGTGGGGCACGTCGAGCAGGCGCCAGCTGCTGTCATCATAATCAGCCTTCGCCATGCTGGCAGAGTCACCTAACAGGAACCGCCAGTCTTTGTCGAAGCATTGTCTCTCTCTGGCCTGTGCCGTCAGTCCCAACAGGACTGCCACAGCCGTCATCATCAGTTTCCTTGTCATTGTTTAGTTATTTAGTATTCTTCCGATTCTTCTTCCTTGATGAGCTGTCCGCTGAGGGTGTAGGTTCTTACCACAGAATAGCGTCCGCCCTCCTCATGATAACGATAGGCACCCAACTGCAATGTGTCGCCTGAGGCGGAGAAGGCGATAAGTCCTTCCGTGGAGGGGAACTGACGGGCAGTCTTCTTCTCCAAGTCGATGATATAGGTCCAGATGTTCCTGGCCTCAGGACAGCCCTCGACGAGGAGCAGCTGCGGATGGCCTGGCACGAAGCACACCTTGTCTGCAGCAGCGATCTGCGTGAGGGGCACCTCCACAGGACTGCCGTTCATGTTTGACCAGCGCAGTTCGGCATTGGGGTTCGTGGTGAGGAGAGAGTCCACACGACCAGTCTTCCGCTCATAGAGCCACAGGGACCTGATATCTGCAGGATTGTCTTCAGAGGCCTTCTCTACGAGCTTCGTTAAGACGAAAAGGCCATTTGCCTCATCAGCCTTGACGGAGCCGTCAGGGAGCGTCTGGGTAGGTTCCTGCGAGACCGTCTGAACGGTATCAGGAACTTCTTCCGCGAGGATGGTATCTGCCTGGGCAGCATCCTGTGTGGAGGCTGTGCGATTGCCACAGCCTCCAACCAGAAGTGCCACACCTATCAGTGTGAAGAATGTCTTATTTCTCATTTCACTTTTTCACCTTTATCAAAGCTGCACGCTGACAGCCTTGCCGTTATACTGCACCATCACGCCCTCGGGATTGTCGAGGTTGAGAGCCTTGGGCGCATCTTTCGAGATGAGCACAACATTGAAGCGACGGTTCTTCAGCATACCGTCGAACTTACCCTTGCAGGCACCGAACGAGACTGTCTTGGCAGCATCGTCGTAGGTGATGTCGATGGTGGCATACTTACCCTTCTCATAGTTGTAGTTCGTGCCCTCGTCTTCGTAAAGCTGGAAACAGCCGTTCTGTCCTGCATAGACATAGAGGTTGATGAGTTCTGCGGGCTTCTCGTCGCTCCACTCCATCTCAGGGCCGAAGGGGATGATGGCTCCCTCACGCACGAAGACGGGAATCTGCTCGTATGGTGCATCGACGATGAGACGCTGAC
>JAEEPF010000200.1 GCA_016284635.1 Prevotella sp. | reverse complement strand
CAAACTTTGAGCGTTACACCGCCCGTGTGAACAACACGATGGACGTGAAGTTCATCAAGTTCCGCACCAGTCTCGTCTACTCTCACTCTGATCAGGACAACCTGGCTGTGTCGAATGCCAACGAGTACGTCCAGGGTCTTTATGGTAACCTGGGTAACGTGCTGGGTGGCGTGCTGAACATGCAGCCCACCATCAAGGCCTACGACGAGTCTACTTGGGTGCTCGACGACAAGGTGGGCTCTGCCAGCGGCTATCGTTACGATGCCTATGGCTATGGCGTGTACTACGATACGATCCACGGTGACATCTCGGCCATGAACCCCCTGCTGGTGAACAATATGCTGACCCGTAATACGGTTGTCGACCGCTTCGTGGGTACGGCCTCTGCCGATGTTGATCTGCTCGACATGGTCGGTGTGAAGAGCAAGAACCACACGCTGACCTATAAGATCAACCTCTCTTACAGCACGACTTCTGCCAACGACAAGACTTGGATTCCTGCCTGGATCCAGAGTAACCGTGTGTATCTGGCTAAGGAGAACGAGCGTCTGACCAAGGCTCATCGCAAATATACCGATGCCCTGATTGAGAATACGCTGACCTGGGATGGTACCATGGGACTGCATCATGCTAATGTGGTGGTCGGTCAGACCTTCCAGCAGGAGAACACCAACACCCTGTCTGCAACAGGCGTTAACCTCTCTGAGCCTTATTTCCTGCAGTTGCAGAATGCCGGCGACTGGAGTGCCGACAGTTATGAGTACAAGCACACCCTGGCTTCTTACCTCGCCCGTGTGAACTACGACTTCGATGGCAAGTATCTCGTGTCTGGTATCGTTCGTCGTGACGGTAGCTCTCGTCTGTCCAAGGACATCCGCTGGGATACTTTCACCTCTATCTCTTTGGGTTGGCGTTTCGATAAGGAGAAGTTCTACCCCATCAACCGCGACATCGTGAATATGTTCAAGCTGCGCGCCAGCTATGGTGAGCTCGGTTATGAGGCTGCTGTGGGCGACTATGCCATCTACGCTACCATGGCCCGTAACAACATGACATACAGCTTCGGCAACCAGGCGATTACCGGCTCGGCCGTTTCCACTTTTGTTAACGAGAACCTCACCTGGGAGAAGAGAAAGACCATGAACGTTGGTCTCGACCTGGCCTTCTTCAACAACCGCATCGAGTTCACCGCTGAATGGTATAAGAACAAGTCGCAGGATCTGCTCTACGGTGTGCCAGTTCCCGCCAATGCAGGTGTGGCCAACACTTCTGTCACCATGAATGCCGCCTCGATGGAGAACAGCGGTTTCGAGTTTAGTGTTACTTACCGCAACCGCGATCATGCCCTGAAGCATGAGATCAGTGCCAACCTGAGCACCCTGAATAACAAGGTGACCTCACTCGGTTTCGGCACAGAGAAGTATATCACCGGCAGCTACATTACGGAGGTCGGTGAGGAAGTAGGCCGCTTCTATGGCTGGGACTATCAGGGTATCATCCGCACGCAGGAACAGCTTGACGGACTGAATGCCATTGCACAGGCTAAGGGACTGCAGGAGTACCAGCCCGGTGCAAAGGTGGGTGACTGCTACTATCGTGACGTGAATGGCGACGGCCAGATCAATGCCGACGACCAGACGGTGCTCGGCAGCGGTCTGCCCTCAGTGAACTTCGGTCTGAGTGCACACCTCGAGTGGAAGTTCTTCGACCTGAGCATCTCTACCTTCGGTGCTCTCGGATATCACGTGACTGATTACCTCTACAACCAGTTGAACTCCAGCTACGGCTACGGCAACAAGGATGTCAATATCCTCAACGCCAACCAGTGGGACGGTGGTACATACGTGAGCGATATCCCCCGTACCTATCTTTCCAATAGCGCCACATTAGCATGGAACGACCTGTTCTGCAGCCGTCAGATCCAGAATGCCGCTTACTGGAAGATCGCCAACGTAGAACTTGGCTTCAACCTGCCCAACAAGTGGTTTGCAGACTATGTTACCGGTGTCCGTGTTTACGTGTCTGCCCAGAACCTCCTCACCATCACTGGCTACAAGGGCTACAACGTAGACTATGCCGGCGGTACATTCACTCCGGGCTACAACTACTGCTCGTACCCCACGGCCCGTACCTTCATGGCTGGACTTAATTTTACGTTCTAAGCCACAGATTTCACAGATTCTCACAGATAAAGAGATTTACACAGAATATAAATGAATTAAGATATGAAACTACATAAGATTTCCTTGGCTGTCCTGTTAGGACTCGGCACGCTCACCTCTTGTGAGGACAAGCTGGACGTGTCTAACCCCAACCAGCAGACAACAGCTACGTTCGGCATGACGGCCGAAGATTTGGAGGAGAATGTGATTGCTGCTTACAACCACATTCGTATGGAGGGCACTTATGCCCGTGTCGGCTACACCCTCGACGTGTGCCGTGGTGATGAGGTATGGAACTCCTCACAGGTGTGGTACATGCCTTTCGACGACCTGAATGCTCCCTTCACCGACGAGATCGGTCAGTGGTCATGGCGCGACTGGTACTATACTATTAATGTATGTAACTTTACGCTCTCACGCTGCGGTGACGACAACAGTGCCCTCAGTGAGCAGATGAAGCATATTAAGGGACAGATGCTGTTCCTCCGCGGCCTGGCTTACTATAACCTCGCCGGATACTATCAGAATCCTCTTCTGATTACTGACTACGCTACCTATTCTTCTCTCGACGGTCTCTATGGCTCCAACAGTCAGCCCGAGGATAACGATGCCAATGCTCAGTACGACCGCGCCTGGGATCAGGTAGAGCGTGATCTTTCCGAGGCCATGACACTGCTGCCCAGCCGTGATGCAGGTGGTCAGTGGGCTCAGGGACGTGCCACCAGCGGTGCTGCTGCCGGCTACTATGCCCGCGCCCTGATGATGCGCCACAAGTATAGCGAGGCACTCACCGTGCTGAAGGCTATCATCGGCGGTCAGTATGGTACCTACAGACTGATGGCCAACTATGGTGACAACTTCCGTGAGGGTTCTGCCTACGAGAACAATGAGGAGAGCCTCTTCGAGGTGCAGTATTTGGACTACGGCTCACAGGGTACCGACGACGAGTGGACACCCGTGAACACCAGCCCGAACGCTACACAGGGTCATGCCATCGAGAGTAACTACGGTCCTGGCGACTGCGGTGGATGGGCTGACCTCTCTGCTTCACCCTGGCTCTATCAGCTCTTCAAGGCTGAGCGTACCACCAAGGGAAGCCTCGATCCCCGTCTCTATTGGACCATCGGCACCTACGAGCCTGAGTGGGATGGCTTCGAGTATGGCAACGTGTGTTACACCTTACCTATGACAGACGATGCGCCTGTGGTGACCAATAACAACTACGGCGGTCTGCCTATCGCCAAGAACACCAACCTGCGCACAGGTCTCTATGACAAGGTGGTGACAGGTCTGCACTGCGGTATCAACCTCCGCATGATGCGCTACTCTGATGTGCTGCTCCGTGCTGCTGAGTGCGAGAACGAGATCAGTGGTCCTACACAGCAGGCCATCGACTGGATTAACCAGGTACGTAACCGTGCTGGTTTGGCTAACCTGAACCTGTCTGATTTCTCAGGTAATGCTGATAAACTCTTTGAGCAGATTGCCAATGTGGAGCGTCCGAAGGAGTTCGGTTGTGAGTGGGGCCGTGGCTATGACCTCCTGCGTTGGGGCTTCTTCTACAATGCTGACCGTCTGCTGCAGATCAAGCAGCATGGCACCTTCCGCCGCACTAACGATAAGACAAGGGTGAAGGAGTCTGTCAACTATACAGAAGTTGGCGCCGATTCTGAACTGAAGAGTTCATACGACACTTGGATCCAGGGACATGAGTTCTTCCCCATCTATCAGGGCACACTCAACGACAACCCCAACCTCGTGGGCAACTCTGCCAACAACAGCAGCAGCAACGCCTCCTATTTCTCAGGTAAAGGCTGGTCCATCCATCCTGTAGTGAATCTCTAAGAATTTAAAGAAGTTAGAGAAATTAAGAAGTTAAAGTAGTTAAAGAATAATGATTATGAAATATCTAAATAGATTAGCAACGGTCTTCTGTTCAGCTGCCTTAGGTCTGCTGACGTTGACGAGCTGTGAGGGAGGTGACCTATACAGCATCGACTCTCCAGACTGGATCTCTGCCAAGGCAGACTCCATCGCTGCAGAAAAGGCTAAGAACCAGGGTGGCGAAGAGGAAATCGAAGGTATGCACGAGGATGTCTATACTGTCGGTGCCGCCGACTTTAGCACTGGCTGGTGGGCTGTATTCTCCAAGTACTACCAGATTCCAGAGAATGGTAAATGGATCACTCAGTTCAACCTAAACATCAATCCCAACGCATCGAACACCTATAAGAACTATGCACTCATCATCACCAACGACGAGGATCGTGGTGCTGCCAACTACAAGGAGTACGGAGCTATCCGTTATGACTACCAGCCGAGTGGAAACTCTGAGTGGGGTGACTATATCGACCGCAGTCTGGCCACGAGTACGCTGGAGTTTGCTACCGATACCGACACTGGTGTAGACCAGTTGGGTGGTAAGGTGACGCTGACCATCGACCGCACAAATGGTGGCCTGATTGTCACCATGGCCAATGGTAAAGTGACAAAGACCTACACACAAAATACACCACTGGCGAATCTGAATGCCGATGATAGCAACACGACTATCCGTGCCTTCCTCGTACCCGAGGGCTCTTGCATCAACTTCCTGGGTTCTACCATCGAGCCTATCGGAGGCTACACCTCTAAGGATGACAAGCTGCCTCTGTCGATGTCACTCAATGGTGTGCCCAAGAAGGTGCTCCAGGGTGTAGCATTTGAGGAAGCCTTTGCCAACGTGACGGCTACTGTCCAGTTCGAACAGGGTGTATCACTGGATGTGAAGTTTGGAGATCTGACATTCGAGGTCATTCCCGATATGAACAATCTGGGTCAGAAGACGCTCGTGGCTGCTTATGCCAAGACCTTCAAGGGCGAGGCTGCTGCACCCGTCATCGGCTACGCACAGTTCGACATTGTCGATAAGATGTACACTTCTATCGGTGCTACCGACAACTCTACAGGCTTCTGGGGTGCTCACTCAGACAACATCAAGGTGAACCCGGGCGAGACCTTCGTCAGCAGATTCA
>JAEEPF010000199.1 GCA_016284635.1 Prevotella sp. | reverse complement strand
ACCGCCTTCGACTTCGACGAGAAGATCAACCTGAGCGTGAACGGCAAGGTGGGCGACAAGTTGAACATGAACCTGAACTACAACACCGACGCCACGTTCGACTTCGACACCCAGAACCTGAAACTGAAATACGAAGGCAAGGAAGACGAGATCATCAAGCTGGTGGAGGCGGGTAACGTGTCGTTCCCCACGAACAACTCCCTGATAAAGGGCGCATCGAGCCTCTTCGGCGTCAGGACGGATATGCAGTTCGGCAAACTGAAACTGCAGACGGTGCTCTCGCAGAAGAAGTCGTCGACGAAGAGCGTCTCGTCGAAGGGTGGGGTACAGACCACCGCCTTCGAGATGGATGTCGCCGACTACGAGGAGAACCGCCACTTCTTCCTTTCGCAGTACTTCCGCGAGCATTACGACGAGGCGATGTCGAAGTTGCCGAACCTCGCCACGGGCGTGGAGATCAACCGCGTGGAGGTGTGGGTCACCAACAAGTCGGGTACCACCACCAACGGCCGTAACATCATCGCCTTCGCAGACCTGGGCGAGGAGAAGATCGTGGGAAACCATTACTGGAATACGAAGGGCCAGAGCATCCCCAGCAACCTCGCCAATACGGAATACGAGACGCTGACCGGCACGTATGAAGCCGCCCGTGACATCGACCAGACGAGTACGGTGCTGATGGGCATCCCGGGCTTCGAGGATGGTCTGGACTACGAGAAACTGTCGAGTGCCCGTCTGCTCAATTCCTCGGAATATACGGTGAACAAGGCGTTGGGCTACATCTCGCTGAAGACCGGCCTGCAGACCGACCAGGTGCTGGCGGTGGCCTACGAATATACATTGGGCGGCGTGAGCTATCAGGTGGGTGAGTTTGCCAGCGACCTGACCGACGCCTCACAGGCCCTCTTCGTCAAGTCGCTGCGCAACACCTCCAGCGCTCCCTTCCAGTACAACTGGCGGCTGATGATGAAAAATGTGTACTATCTCGCCTCGACGGTGGAGCGGGAGAAGTTCCGTCTCGACATCAAGTACCAGAGTGATACGGCGGGCGTCTATCTGACCTATATTCCCGACCAGCGGACGAAGGGCACGGCGCTGATCAAGCTCCTGGGCTGCGACCGTCTGGACAATAACCTCAAGGCGCACTCCAACGGCTACTTCGACTACGTGGAGGGCTACACGGTGCATAACGGCCGTGTGTTCCTGCCCTCGGCAGAGCCCTTCGGCGACTACCTGCGGACGCAGCTGCTGAAATACGGTCTGAGCGATGAGCAGGCAGAGGCCTACGTGTTCCGTCAGCTCTACGACTCGACGAAGACCGTGGCGAAGCAGAACGCCGAGAAGGATAAGTTCATCATGACGGGTATTTATAAGGGCTCGTCGGCGAACGTCATCTCCCTGGGTGCCTACAACGTGCCGCGAGGCTCCGTCGTCGTGACGGCAGGCGGTGTGACGCTGCAGGAGGGTACCGACTACTCGGTGGACTACTCTGCGGGCGAGGTGACCATCCTGAACCAGAGCATCATCGATGCCGGCACGAACGTCAACGTGTCGCTGGAGTCGAACACCGAATACGGCATGCAGCGCAAGACGATGATCGGCGTGAACTGGGAATACGAGTTCTCGAAGAACTTCCAGTTGGGCGGTACGCTGATGCACCTCTCCGAGCAGGCCCTCATCTCGAAGGTGGGAATGGGCGAGGAACCGCTGAACAACACCCTCTGGGGCTTGAACGTGAACTGGAAGCAGGAGTCGAACTGGCTCACGGCGATGCTCAACAAGATACCCTTCCTCCACGTGAAGCAGCCCTCGCACATCTCCTTCACGGGAGAGTTCGCCCACCTCATCGCCGGAATGTCAAGCGACGTACAGGACAATGCCTCGTATATCGACGACTTCGAGAATACGAAGAGCTATATCAGCGTGAAGGCCCCGAAGTCGTGGTTCCTCTCGAGTGTGCCGACGATGTTTCCGGAGTTTGCCGACAAGACGGGTGTCACCAGCGGCTATAACCGTGCGAAGCTGGCGTGGTACGCCGTAGACCCCATCTTCACCCGCCGCAGTTCGACGCTCACGCCGAGCCACATCAAGAGCGACCTGGACCAGTTGTCGAACCACTACGTGCGTGAGGTCTATGTGAAGGAGCTCTATCCCAACCGTGACCAGAGCACCTACAACGGTGCCACCTCGACGCTCGAGGTGCTGAACCTGGCCTACTATCCCTCTGAGCGCGGACCGTATAACCTGACACACGACTTCAACAGCGACGGTACGCTCCGTCAGCCAGAGACGAAGTGGGGCGGTATCATGCGCAACCTCGAGACCAACGACTTCGAGCAGGCGAACATCGAGTACATCGAGTTCTGGCTGCTCGACCCCTTCATCTATACCCGTCAGGAAGGTACCGCCTCCGACTACGCCGGCGACCTTTACTTCGACCTTGGTGAGATCTCGGAGGATATCCTGCGCGACGGTAAGAAGTTCTATGAGAGCGGTATGCCGGTTGACGGCACCAGCAACTTCGTGACGACCCAATGGGGTAAGATCCCGATGCAGGCCACGCAGACCTACGCCTTCGCCACCACCACCGGTTCCAGAAAACTGCAGGATGTGGGTCTCAACGGCCTTACCGATGACGAGGAGCGGGAGTTCGGGGCGTATAAGGAGTGGCTCGACGCGGTGGTGAACAGCGGCATCATCACCAACGACAGTATCATCGAGGCCTGGCGCAACGACCCTGCCGGCGACGACTACCACTACTTCCGTGGCTCCGACTACGACAACGAACAGAAGAGCATCCTCGACCGATATAAGCTCTACAACAACCCTCAGGGCAACTCACCGGAGACGGAAGACCAGACGGAGTCGTACGACACCAGCTACAAGGCCGGCCCCGACGTGGAGGATATCAACCAGGACTTCACCCTCAACGAGTACGAGCGCTACTATCAGTATAAGGTGCGCATCTCGCCGGAGATTCTCGAGGCCTACCACAACGGGACACCTCTGCCCGACTGTTACATCACCGATATGCGCACCAGCAGCGTGAAACTGCGTAATGGTGACACGACGAGCGTCAACTGGTTCCAGTTCCGCATCCCTCTGGCGAAATACGTGAACCGTGTGGGCTCCATCAACGACTTCACCAGCATGCGCTTCATGCGTATGTTCATGACGGGATTCCAGAAGCCTATCGTGCTCCGCTTCGGCAGCCTCGACCTCGTGCGTGGCGAGTGGCGTATCTACAATAAGAGCCTGAACACCTCTGCCACGGAGACCGGTACCTTCTCGGTGAGTGCCGTGAACATCGAGGAGAACAACGATAAAACCCCTGTGAACTACGTGCTGCCTCCGGGCATCAGCCGTGCCACAGACCCCTCACAGCCGCAGCTGGTGGAGAACAACGAGCAGGCCCTGAACATGGTTGTGAAGGATATGCAGCCGGGAGAGTCGAAGGCCGTCTATAAGAACACCTCGCTCGACCTCCGGCAGTACAAGCGCCTGCAGATGTTCGTACACGCCAACCACCTCATGCCCGACGTGACCAATCTGAAAGACTATCAGCTGGCGGTGTTCATCCGTCTGGGTAGTGACTACAAGAACAACTACTACGAGTATGAGATTCCCCTGGAACTGACCCCCGACCGCAGCGACTACAACAAATACTCCAATGCCGACCGCCGTATCGTCTGGCCGTTGGAGAATATGCTCGACATCAAACTGAGCCTCTTCACCGACCTGAAGAAGGAGCGCAACCTCCAGAAGGCGCAGGGTGGTGCCAGTTATGCCCAGTTGTTCACCGGCTACGATCCCGAACGTCCCGGCAACAAGATCAGCGTGATGGGTAATCCCACCATCGGCGACGTGAAGGTGATGATGATCGGTGTGCGCAACGTCACCGGCGAGGTGAAGTCAGGTGAGGTGTGGGTCAACGAGCTGCGCCTGCTGGAGTCCAATAACGACGGTGGCTGGGCAGCCTCTGGAAGCCTGAAGGTACAACTCTCCGACTTCGGCTACGTGAACGTGACGGGCCGTTACATCAGCGACGGCTTCGGCGGTATCGAGGAAAGTGTGCTGCAGCGCTCGATGGAGACGCAGAAGAACTACTCCGTCACCACCTCGCTCGAACTGGGTAAGTTCTTCCCCGACAAGGCGAAGGTCAGCGCACCCCTCTATTACTCTGTGACGAAGGATGAGGTGCGGCCCCGATATAGTGCCCTCGACAACGATATGCTGCTCGACGATGCCCTCGATGTCGCCGCTACGGAGCACGAACGCGACAGTATCGAGTCGCTCTCCGTCGTGAAGACCACCAACACCAACTTCGCCCTCTCCAACGTGCGCTGGGGTCTGAAGACCAAGCGCCATCCGATGCCCTACGACCCCGCTAACTTCTCGTTCTCATACAGTCACTCGCACTTCGATACCTCGGGCGAGACCACCGTCTATGAGAAGCGCGACGAGTGGCGCGGATCGCTCAACTACAGCTATTCGCCCGTCTATAAGACCTGGGAGCCGTTCAAGAACCTCAAGGGCAAGTCGAAGTGGCTCGCCTTCCCCAAGGCACTCGGATTCAATTACCTGCCGCAGAGCATCGGATTCAACACGCAGATCAGCCGTGACTACTACGAGATGCAGGAGCGCGACCTCGAAAGCGCCGAGAACCAGAATATGCCCCTGCGCTGGAACCAGCAGTTCCTCTGGAACCGTGACTTCACCCTGCGCTGGGACTTCACCAAGAACCTGCACTTCAGTTTCCAGTCGGGCACCCGTGCACAGATCGAGGAACCCTATACGCCTGTGAACAAAGATCTCTATCCCGACCGGTATGAGGCCTGGAAGGATTCCGTCTGGCAGAGCATCAAGCACCTCGGCACACCGCTCGACTACCAGCAGCAGGTCACCGCCAGCTACCAGCTGCCGCTGAACAAGCTGCCCATCTTCGACTGGCTCAACAGCGATGCCTCCTATACCGCCCGCTATACCTGGGTGAGAGGTACGGAGACGGAAGAAGGCATAAACTATGGCAACACCATCAACAGCAACCGCAACCTCACCATCAACGGCTCCTTGAATATGGAGACGCTCTACAACCACGTGCCTTTCCTGAAGGCTGCGAACGACCGTTTCAAGAAATCCGGCAACACCTCGAAGAATACCAAGAACCAGCGCAACA
>JAEEPF010000198.1 GCA_016284635.1 Prevotella sp. | reverse complement strand
TCAACTATTTCCGTCAGCAGTTTGCGCAGGTGACGAACCCTGCCATCGACCCCATCCGCGAAGAGCTGGTGATGTCGCTGACGGAGTATATCGGCGCCGTGGGAACAAACATCCTGACGCCCGACGCCTCGAACTGTAAGATGGTGCGTCTGCCGCAGCCCGTACTGACCAACACTCAACTTGATATATTATGTAACATCCGCTATAAGGGCTTCAAGACCAAGAAACTCGCGATGCTCTTCGAAATCGAAAAGGGCGAGGAAGGTCTGCGGAAGTCGCTCGATGACCTCTGCAAGGAGGCCGAGGCCAGCGTGGACGAGGGTGTGAACTATATCATCCTTTCAGACAGGGACATCGATGAGCAGCACGCGGCCATTCCAAGTCTGTTGGCTGTCTCGGCTGTGCATCACTATCTGATCAGCGTGGGTAAGCGCGTACAGACGGCCTTGATCGTAGAGAGCGGTGAGATCCGCGAGACGATGCACGCAGCGCTGTTGTTGGGCTATGGTGCGAGTGCGCTGTGCCCGTATATGACGTTCGCCATCCTCGACGACCTGGTGAAGAAAGGCAAGATTCAGGAGGAATATGCGACGGCTGAAAAGAATTACATCAAGGCTGTGGATAAGGGTCTGAAGAAGATCATGTCGAAGATGGGTATCTCGACCATCCGCTCATATCGCGGTGCGAAGATCTTCGAGAGCATCGGCCTGAGCGAGGACTTGCTGAGACGATACTTCGGTACGGAGACAAGCACCATCGGCGGTATCGGACTGAAGGAGATTGCCCGTGATGCCATCCGTCTGCACGAGGCTGCCAAAGAACAAACCTTCCTGAAGAACCAGGGACAGTTTGCCTGGCGCAAGGACGGTATCCTGCATGCCTGGAATCCTGAGACGATTGCCAAGCTGCAACTGGCCACACGGCAGGGCAGCTATGAGAAGTTTAAGCAGTGGGCATCCATCGTGGATGGTGGCGAGAAGCCCATCTTCATAAGAGATTTCTTCGGCTGGAAGAAGGCTGCCAAGCCTGTAGCCCTCGATGAAGTGGAGAGCGTGGAGTCTATCGTGAAACACTTCGTGACGGGTGCCATGAGCTTTGGTGCCCTGAGCATCGAGGCCCACGAGGCACTGGCCTTAGCCATGAACAAACTCGGCACACGCTCGAATACCGGTGAAGGCGGTGAGGATAATGTCCGCTATCATACAGAGGTGGACGGTGTCAGCCTCTCCAGCAAGACCAAACAGATTGCCAGCGGTCGCTTTGGCGTGACGGCTGAGTATCTGGTGAACGCCGAAGAGATACAGATCAAAGTGGCGCAGGGTGCGAAGCCCGGTGAGGGCGGTCAGTTGCCTGGATTCAAGGTCAACGAGATCATCGCCAAGACGCGTAATGCCATCCCAGGCATCTCGCTCATCTCGCCTCCACCCCATCATGATATCTATAGCATCGAGGATCTGGCTCAATTGATCTTCGACCTCAAGAATATCAACCCGACCGCTGCCGTCAGCGTGAAGCTCGTGGCCGAGAGTGGCGTGGGAACGATTGCCGCTGGTGTGGCAAAGGCCAAAGCTGATCTCATCGTCATCAGTGGTGCCGAGGGTGGTACGGGTGCAAGCCCCGCCAGTAGTATGCGCTTCGCAGGTATCTCGCCAGAGATCGGTCTCGCCGAGACACAGCAGACACTCGTGCGCAACGGTCTCCGTAACCAGGTGCGCCTGCAGACCGACGGTCAGTTGAAGACCGCCAAGGATGTGATCATCATGGCGATGCTGGGCGCCGACGAGTTCTCGTTTGGCACGCTGCCGCTGATTGTGCTGGGTTGTGTGATGATGCGTAAATGTAATACGAATACCTGTCCGATGGGTGTCGCCACGCAGAATCCTGAATTGCGCAAGCACTTCGAGGGTCGCGCAGAATACGTGGTGAACTTCTTTACGTTCCTCGCCGAGCAGGTCAGAGAGTATCTGAGTGAGATCGGCGTCCATAGTCTAAAGGAGATCATCGGTCATACGGAACTCATTGAGGTGAATACCGACAACGCCACAGACAAACAGAAGACGATTGATTTCGGTCGCCTACTGCATAAGCCTGAGACGGACAAGGCTCTCTATTGGGATCGTGGCGCATTCACGAAGGTTACTGGCGTCAAGGACGAGGAAATCATCAAAGCCGCAGAGAAGGCCATCGATGGTGACGAAGATATCACCCTCGACTACGCCATCAAGAATACCGATCGTGCTGCCTGTACGATGCTAAGCGGCGTCATCGCCAAAAAGTACGGCGAGGAAGGTCTGCCTGAGGGCACGATTAAGATTAAGTTCAAGGGCTCGGCTGGTCAGTCGTTTGGCGCCTTCGCCGTTCGCGGGCTCGACATAAGGCTCGAGGGCGAGGCTAACGACTACTTCGGCAAGGGACTCTCTGGCGGTCGCATAAGCATTCTTCCGCCAGCCCGTCGCAGCGAAGAATTTAAGGCCGAAGAGAATATCATCGCCGGCAACACGGGTCTCTATGGAGCCACCAGCGGCGAACTCTATATCAACGGTAAAGTAGGTGAGCGCTTCGGTGTGCGCAACTCGGGTGCCATCGCAGTCATTGAGGGCGCCGGCGACCACTGCTGTGAGTATATGACTGGCGGACGAGTCGTCGTGCTGGGTAAGACAGGACGAAACTTCGCAGCTGGTATGAGTGGTGGCGTGGCATACGTCTATGACCCTGACCACACGTTCGACTACTTCTGCAATATGGATATGGTGGAACTCTCATTGGTCGAGGACAGCGTCAGCCGTAAGGAACTGCTTGAACTGATCCGTCAGCACTACTTGCACACGGGTTCTGCCCTCGCAGGCCGCATGCTCGACAACTGGCATCGCTATATCGAGGACTTCATCCAAGTCATCCCCATCGAGTACAAACGTGTGCTTGAAGAAGAGAAGATGAAGAAGCTTCACGAGAAGATCGCTGACATCCAGCGCGACTATTAAAGGTAAAAAGGTAAAAAAGTAAAAAAGATGGGAAATCCGAAAGCATTCATGGAGATACACCGTCAGGAGGCCGGTTATCGTCCTATTCAAGATAGAATCCACGACTTCAGTGAAGTGGAACAGACACTCAACACCCGCGAGCGTAAGTTGCAGGCAAGCCGTTGCATGGACTGCGGCGTACCCTTCTGCCACTGGGCTTGTCCGCTGGGCAACAAGGCGCCGGAATGGAATGACGCCCTGTATAAAGGTGACTGGGAACTGGCTTATCGCCTGCTCAGCAGTACCAACCCCTTCCCTGAGTTTACAGGTCGCATCTGCCCTGCACTCTGCGAAAAGGCCTGCGTACTGAACCGTTTTAACCACGAACCAACCACGAACCGCGAAGACGAGGCCGCCATCATCGAAGCCGCCTTCCGCGAGGGCTATATCCAGCCGCGCACAGACATCGTACGTAATGGGAAGAAGGTTGCCGTCATCGGTGCAGGACCTGCCGGACTCGCTGCAGCTAACGACCTTAACCACATGGGTTACAGCGTCACAGTCTTCGAGAAGAACGAGGCTGCAGGCGGGCTCCTACGCTACGGCATCCCCAACTTCAAGCTCAACAAGGCCATCATCGACCGTCGTCTGCGCCTAATGGAGGCCGAAGGTATCGAGTTTGTCTACGGCTGTGCCGTAGCAATTGATAATGGAAAATTGACAATTGACAATGGCTCCGCCCCCGATAATTATCCATCATCAATTATCAATTCTCAATTTGATGCAATCGTAATTGCATCAGGAACACCGACTGCCAGAGATCTCAAGGCTCCCGGCCGCGAGCTGAAAGGCGTGCATTTCGCCCTCGAACTGCTCTCACAGCAGAATCGCATTTTGGCTGGTATGGAGTTTAGCAAGGATGAGCGTATCACCGCCAAAGGCAAGGATGTCCTTGTCATCGGCGGTGGCGACACAGGCTCTGACTGTATCGGTACTGCCCATCGTCAGGGTTGTAAGAGCGTCACTCAGATAGAGATTATGCCCAAGCCCGTGGAAGGTCCCGAGGATCCGCAGAATCCCTGGCCCGAGTGGCCCCGCACCCTCAAGACTACTTCATCGCATGAGGAAGGCTGCACCCGCCGCTGGAACATCAACACATTGGAGTTCCTGGGTGATAACGGCAAACTCATAGGAGTCCGTGTGCAGGAGATCGAATGGAAACCGAATCCTGAGGGTGGTCGTCCTATTATGGTCGAGAAGGGTCAGCCGGAAATCATCAAGGCCGAACTCGTGCTGCTGGCTATGGGCTTCCTCAAGCCTGAGCATCCGCAGTATGCAGAGAATGTGTTCGTCTGTGGTGATGCCGCCAACGGTGCAAGCCTTGTCGTCCGCGCGATGGCCAGTGGCCGTCAGACTGCCCAGAAGGTCGACGCCTACCTTCACACGAACTTCAGGAAAGCCTCAACCTGATCCTTCAGAGCTTCCTTCTGCTCATCGCTGAGAATCATACGCCCCTCCGTCCAGGCCTCAAGGTTCAGCACGATACCCGTCTGCTGTTCCATCACATCGGCCTTGACGGAGGTGAGTAGTTCCGTCAGTTTCTCACGACATTTGGCTGTAGCCATCTTGCCGCCTGCACCACTCAGGGCCACTTTCTTGCCGTTGATGACGGTTGGTGTTTCATAGTCACCTGCCACCAATGGGCGCGACAGCCAATCGAACAGGTTCTTCACGTGCCCAGGATAGCTGAAATTATACTCTGGCGTGAACACCCAGATGCCATCAGCCTCTTTCACTGCAGCCCGCAGACGGCCTACGGCTTCAGGCTCAGGGAACTCGATATCCTGATTCATCAGCGGCACATCCTTATAGTCCAGGTAAGTCACTTCGGCGCGTGCGCCAATCATCTGTTCTGCCTTGCGGGCCAGTTGTCGGTTGAAGGAACCTTTCCTCAGCGAACCGACGATAAAAAGGATTTTATTCATAACGCATCAGTTTGTGCCGCAAAGATACGAATACTTTCCGAGATTTCCAAACAAAGTGGCAGAAATGTTTCGCTGAGCGAAAGCAATATATGTAATTAAGGTGTAAAGCCATCGGGATGCCCCAACGAGCAATTCGCTAAAAGCATTCCGATTTGTGGCTTCTATGAAGAAAAGAATCTGGCAATGAGGTGAGCCAAACTCTGCCCCCTTGTTACCACGCTATCTTTCCCTCATTTAATCACGACCTTTTTCCCGTCG
>JAEEPF010000197.1 GCA_016284635.1 Prevotella sp. | reverse complement strand
GGAATCAAGGAATCTAGGAATGGTGGCACCCTGTGCCATTGCTGCGCCAGAGAGGTGCAAAGCACCGGAAGATTCCTATATTCCAAGATTCCTTAGACAAAAAATCCCTAGAAGAAAGGAGATTAGCAAATGAAGAAGCGTATGATTGAGATTGCGGTGAAGGTCGTAGTAGCCGCGCTCACAGCATTTCTGACGGCCATCACAACGACGAGCTGTATGGGGTATGGACCGATTGCGCTCTAAGGAGCGCCCAGGGGGCAGAAAACGGCGAGAGGACTGACAGCGTGATGTCAGCCCTCTCTCTTTTTTTTAGACGCACAGGCACTTTTTTTCGAAAAGCCTTTGGCGTTTAAATAATAATGTGTATCTTTGCAGGCAGAATCAAGAACATCTCTACGAACCCGACTAAACGTATGACTATGAGGTCTCTACTGACACGGCTGATGCTACTGCTGGTCTCGCTGGCGGCAGGCTTGCAGGTGCAGGCTGACGAGCCGCGCTTCTACGTGTATAACGCCACCAACGGACTGGCCGACAACAGTGCGCAGACCATCTACTGTACGAAGACCGGACGACTAGTCATCACCACGATGGGACAGATCAACTTCTTCGACGGCAACAACTTCACCTACATCGACCCCAGCCAGGAGAACATCTACCACCTGACGAACTATACCGGCAACTACCACCTCTACTTCGACCGCTACCACCACCTGTGGCTGAAGGACACCCACAGCGTGACGTGCGTGAACCTGACCACCGAGCGCTTCGTCAACTCGGTCACGGATGTGTTCAAGGAGTTCGGCTGCAAGGACAAGGTGACCGACGTCTTCGTGGATCAGGCGAACAACGTGTGGCTGCTGACGGAGAAAGGCATCTACAACGTCGCCGCGAAACAGACCTATCCCGTGCGCAGCGGGCTGAACCTGCAAGACATGGAGTTCTGCGGCGAGCGGTTCCTCCTGCTCTTCTACGGCTCTGGACTGATGGAGATGACCGACCTCGAGACGGGCAAGCAGATCTATTCGGGCAAGCCCTACGGCGACGCCGAGACGAAGATGTACGGCGGCACGTCGGTGGTGAAACCCATCGGCAGCACCGTCTACCAGATACGCAACGGCCAGAACACGGGCATCCTCATGCGCTTCGACCTCGTGGAGCAGTCGTGGAAGACCATCCTGAAGACACCTTACTACCTGAGCAACATCACGGAGAAAGACAGCATCCTCTACGTGCCCTCGGCCTACGGCTACTACACCTACGACCTGCATACGGAGAAGCTGACGCACTACCGCGAGCTGACGATGGCCAACGGTCAGAAACTGCTGACGGACATCAACATGATGGCGTTCGACAAGCAGGGCGGACTATGGGTAGGCACGGAGAAACGCGGACTGCTCTACTCGCGGCCGCACTCCGCGCCGTTCAAGGTGTACGGCTGGGAGAACCAGCGCGCGCTGGATCTCGCGTCGATGATGGAGAGCCTGCCCGAGCCGCAGACGATGTACAAAGAACGGCGGTCGAACTGCGTCTATCGGGATTCCCGAGGCTGGACGTGGGTGGGCACGTCGACGGGACTGCACCTCTACAAGAGCGAGGCGGACCACCTGCCGGTGGTCTACACCAAGGACCACGGCCTGCTGAACAACGTCGTTCACACGATCATCGAGGACCGAAAACACAACATCTGGGTGGGCACGAGCTACGGCATCAGCTGTCTGCTCTTCGAAGGCAAGAAACTGCGCTACGTGAACAGCTACAACCAGTGGGACAACATACCCGCCGAGTCGTTCGTCAACGGCAAGGCCATGCTGCTGGCTGACGGCTCCGTCGCCATGCAGATGCTCGACCACGTGATAGAGTTCAATCCCGACAAGATGGTCACCATCACCGACCACGTGAACTATGACATCTATCCGAAGCTCGTGCACGTGATGGTGAACGGCAACATCCTGCACCAGGGCGAGGAGCTCGACGGCAGGGTGATACTCGAGAAGGCCATCCCCCGCACGGAGGAGATCAACCTGAGCTACTTCCAGAACTCGGTGACGCTGACTTTCTCGGCGCTGAACTATTTCCGTCCGCAGCAGACTTACTACCGCGTGCGCATCCACGGGCTGGACGACACGTGGCACTTGATGACCTCATACAACTCGGGCGGAATGGTGGACTCGCGCGGAAACCTCCACCTGCCGATGGTCGCCCTGCAGCCGGGGACATACACCGTCGAGGTGCAGACGTCGATGATCCCAGACCAGTGGGACTCGGTGCCCTACGAGTGGATCGTCAACGTGAACGAGCCCTGGTGGCGCACCACGGGCGTGATGGCGCTCTTCGGACTGCTGCTGCTCATCCTGCTGGGCGTCAATGCCTATTACTATATGAAGAACGTCAGTATGCGGGCCACGCGAAACTCGCAGGAGCAGGGCATCGTGCGCCAGATACGGAACTTCGCCGAGCACTGCAGCAAGGAGAGCACGGTGCTGCTGGAGCCTGCCAACGATGAGTACGACTTAGGTGAAGAAGAAAGCCGTCAGAACGACCTGACGCCGGAGTTCGTCGCGATGATGGAGAAGATCATGCCGACGGTGCTGAAGAAGAAGGGAGAGAAGTTGACGATGCGCGAACTCAGTGCCGAGGCGGGGATGGAGCTGCAGCCGTTCTATCAGCTCGTCTTGGGCAATATCTTCAAGAGCCACCGGCCGCTGGCAATGACTATGATGCTGAAGAAGGCGGTGAAGCTGCTGACGATGACGGAGAAGGATCTGGAGCAGATCGCGAAGGAGTGTGGCTTCGTGTCGACCAACTATTTCATCGGCATCTTCTATCACGAGTATCGCATGACGCCGGAGGTCTACCGCCGCCAGAACAGCACCCTCCGCAGGAGATCATAACGACAACCTCCGCAGGAGATCATAACGACAACCAGGACAACTTGGACAACTTTTTTTCTGGCAGAACCTCTGCATCGGGCGACATGTAGTCGCCCATAAATGTTGTCATAGTTGTCCTGGTTGTCGTTTAAATTATTTGAGGATGATTTGGTTGAAGGCGACCAGATGCCAGGTTCTTCCACCGACTTCTTTGAAATAGACGAGCGCCTGATAGCGGTTCTCGGTCTGGAAGAAGTTGCCCTCGGAGGGTAGGGGACGGCGTGTGCCGTCGGCGTTTTCCAATAAGTATTGATACGAGTAGTAGCCCTGCTTCTGCAGGATGGCTGCGGTGTACATCTGCGTGTCCTCGTCGTAGGTCAGTCGGTAGGTGTCGGGAGCCTCCGTCGTCCACTGGCCGTCGATGACAATCCGTCCGTCGAGGCCGGGCTGAGATTTCAGCCGGTAGTTCACCCACACGTAGTCGCAGGTGGTCTCCACCTCGATGTTGTCGCTGTTGCGGATGATGAAGGCACCGTCGGCATCCTCGTCATAGAGGTAGTTCGGGCGGGGTTCGTTGACGTAGGGGAACACCTGGTAGTTCTCGCCGTCCCAGCGGATGTAGTCGATGCCCATCGTGGGGTGGCTGGGGTCGAGCACCTCGTACTTGCGGTACTCATTGCCCGCGTCGAAGATGTAGTCGAGCGTGTGGCTCCACTCCAAGCCGTTCTGGTTGATGAACGACGGGTGGACATTTCGGCGCCAGTTGTCCTCGCGGCCGTTCTGCATCACCACCGTCCGGATCTGTTCCTCGGGGCGCGTGACGCGCTTGTTCTGGAAGCCCAAGGCCATCGTCACCTGCTGGTGGCTCTGGTTGGTGTCGATGTCGGTATTGGTGGTGGCGCTCATGGAGAGCTGCATCGACTGTTCCGTCACCATGAACTCCACGGTCAGCACGTCCTCGTCGGTGCCGTCTTCCATGATGTGCAGGCGGTAGTTGCCGCTCATCGTCAGCCGGCACTGGTCGTTGGGCAGCGAGAAGCTGTAGTGGGTGTAGGGTACGGTCGTGTTGATGGAGTGCTCATAGTCGTCGATGATCAGGTCGTTGAAGCCGTTGAGCCAGTCGCTTTCGAACACCTCGGTGGCCGTCGTCCAGTCGGCCTCGCAGCGCTCGATGTGACAGATGTAGCGGTGGTAGTCGTGGGAGAGCTCGTCGAAGCCGATGTTCAGCCGGTCGGCAGAGTTGAGCTTCATCACGGGCAGCGACAGCCAGTTCTGGTTCACCACGACCTGCAGCGACTTCACCTGCGGGTCGTAGATCTTATGAAAACCTGCTGCCGGCATTGCTGCCAGCAGCAGGTAGATGAATATCAGTGTGATGTGTTTACTCACCCTTGATAGCAGCTACGCCAGGAAGCACCTTACCCTCGATGGCCTCGAGCAGAGCACCACCACCGGTAGAGATGTAGCTCACCTTGTCGGCGAGACCGAACTTATTGACACAAGCCACAGAGTCGCCACCGCCGATCAGCGAGAAGGCACCCTCGGCCGTAGCCTCGGCGATTGCCTCACCGATGGCACGTGAACCGGCAGTGAAGTTGTCGCACTCGAACACACCGGCAGGACCGTTCCAGAGGATGGTCTTGGCACCCTTGATGGCCTTGCGGAAGTCTTCCTGAGAAGCGGGACCAGCATCGACGCCCTCGAAACCTGCGGGCACGTTGTTGGCAGGACAGTTGATGATCTCAGAGCCGGGCTTCACGGTCATCGTGCCGAAGTCGAGGCCGTTGGTTGCGGTGCAGTCGGAACCGAGCACGAGCTCAACACCGTTCTTCTTGGCGAGTTCCTCAACGCCCAGAGCCACATCCAGCTTGTCGAGCTCAACGATAGAGTCGCCGATCTCGCCGTTGTGAGCCTTTGCGAAGGTGTAGGTCATACCACCGCAGAGGATGAGCTTGTCGACCTTGCCCAGCAGGTTCTCGATGATACCGATCTTAGAAGATACCTTCGAGCCACCCATGATGGCCACGAACGGGCGCTTGATGTTCGAGAGCACGTTGTCGACAGCCTGAACCTCCTTCTCCATCAGCAGGCCGAGCATCTTGTTGTCAGCATCGAAGTAGTCGGCGATGACAGCGGTAGAAGCGTGCTTGCGGTGAGCGGTACCGAAGGCGTCCATCACGTAGCAGTCAGCATAAGAAGCCAACGTCTTGGCGAACTCCTTCTGGCTGGCCTTCATGGCCTTCTTGGCCTCGTCGTAGGCGGGATCGGTCTTCTCGATGCCCACGGGCTTGCCTTCCTCCTCGGGATAGTAGCGCAGGTTCTCGAGCAGCAGGGCCTCACCCATCTTCAGGGCAGCGGCAGCGT
>JAEEPF010000033.1 GCA_016284635.1 Prevotella sp. | reverse complement strand
CGTCAACTGTAAACTATTTCGCAGGTATTACCCGCGATGAATTGCTCAATCAGGGTCACACCCTCGCCACGATCTCTGCCCTTGTCAAGCGTGGTATCATCGAAACCTACGAACAGGAAGTGGGCCGTCTGAACCTTGGCGGGGAACCCCATCCCGAACAGATCAAACCCCTCAGCCTGCCCCAGCAGGATGCCTTCAATCAGATACAGTTTGCCTTCCTTCAAAAGCCTGTCACACTGCTTCACGGAGTCACATCCAGCGGAAAGACCGAGATTTACATCCATCTTATTCAGCAGGCCCTTGACAAGAAGCAGCAAGTGCTCTACCTCTTGCCAGAGATTGCGCTTACCGTTCAGATGATGGATCGACTCCATCGTGTCTTTGGTAACCGTTTGGGCATCTATCACTCGAAATATGCAGATGCGGAACGTGTCGAGATTTGGCAGAAGCAACTCTCCAAGAATCCCTACGATGTAATCCTTGGCGCCCGCAGTGCTGTATTCCTGCCTTTCCAACGACTCGGCCTCGTCATTGTCGACGAAGAACATGAGACCTCCTACAAACAGCAGGATCCCATGCCTCGATACCATGCCCGTAGTGCTGCCATCGTGCTGGCACAGTCTTTGAGCGCGAAGGTGCTTCTTGGCACCGCTACGCCTTGTGCAGAGACATGGCATAACGCTCAGACGGGAAAGTACGGTCTCGTTACGCTCACAGAACGCTACAAGGGAATTGAACTGCCAGAGATACAAGTCATTGACATCAAGGATCTGCAGCACCGTAAGATGATGAACGGTCCCTTTTCGCCCACCTTGTTATTGAAGGTACGCGAGGCTCTCGAACGAGGCGAACAGGCCATCCTCTTCCAGAATCGTCGTGGCTATGCTCCGATGATTGAGTGCAAACAGTGTGGCTGGGTGCCCCATTGCCAGCACTGTGATGTATCCCTCACCCTCCATCGTAACCTGAACCAACTCACGTGCCACTACTGCGGCTATACTTATCAGGTGCCTACAGAGTGTCCCGCCTGTGGCGGTCGTGAACTTCAGACGCGTGGTTACGGAACAGAGAAGATTGAAGACGAAGTACGCGCCATATTCCCAGAGGCCCGTATCGCCCGTATGGACCTAGATACCACCCGCACCCGTCAGGCTTACGAACGTATTATCAGTGACTTCTCCGCTGGGCGCACCAACATCCTTATCGGCACACAGATGATCTCCAAGGGGCTCGACTTCGACCGTGTATCCGTGGTGGGTATCCTCAATGCCGACACAATGCTCAATTATCCTGACTTCCGTGCCTACGAGCATGCCTTTATGATGATGTCGCAGGTCAGTGGTCGTGCTGGTCGAAAAGGCCGTCGCGGACTGGTCATCCTCCAGACAAAGTGCCCGGATCTTCCTGTCATCCAACAGGTTGTGGACAATGATTATACTGCATTCTTCCGCAGCCTTATGGCAGAGCGTCGTGAGTATCGCTATCCGCCTTTTACCCGTCTTATCTATATATACTTGAAGCATCGCAGTGAAAGTCTCGTCGATACCGCTAGCCACGAAATGGGAAGTCGTCTGCGTCAGTGGTTCGGAGCCCGTGTCCTTGGCCCGGACCGTCCTGCAGTCGCTAAGGTGAAATCGCTTGCTATCCGCAAACTCCTGCTCAAGATAGAGCCAGGCCTCGACCTTCCTGCCGTTCGCAAATACTTAGCGCTTGCCCAGCAGCAGATGCAGCAAGACAAGCGCTATGCCTCCCTCCAGATCTACTTCGACGTAGATCCTTTATGATAATTGATTAAAAATTCAGTTCGCAGTTGACGCCGAACACACGGTTGGTACGGGTGAAGGAGTCGCTGATGCGGGGTGATACGGAGGTGACGCGATCGTAATCCTCGTAGTTCGTCTGGAAATAGCCGGCACCAATCTGCACGTTCTCGCTGACGCGGTATTTACATCCGAAGCCGATGCTGCTGGAGTTGACCACAAACGACATATCGTTCATATAGGCATCGGTAAGCTGATAGCGTGTGACCTGCACGCCGGCAGAAATAGTGAAACGATCGGTGACATCCCACTCGGCACCGCCGAGGTACTCGTTCGTACCACCGTCGAGCAGCTTCTGGGTGTCGTTATACCAATGGGCCTTGGTGTCGAAGAAATGGTGATAGCCGAGGTTGACGCGGACACCGTCGATGATGTTCCACATGGCTCCGACGGCAAGCTGGGCAGGTGAGTCCTCATCGACCTTCTCTCCATCGCGGAATTTGTTTACGGCAGGAATCTCGCTAGCCTCATTGACGGTAGACTCGTTCTCCATGCGGATTTGTGTCTTCGCCTCATACTTTACGGCGAAGTTGAAGGGCCCCACGCGGTAGTCGACGCCGATGACGGGAGCGACACCCATACCCTCCTGGTTACAGAGCAGGTTCACACCCTGAGAGTACTTCTGCAGGCCGTTGAGACTCTGCTTTGTGCCCTCGAGCTGTGCAAGCTGTGTCACGAGTTCTGCGGGAGGCTCGACACCTGCAGCCTGATACTGGGCAATACCCTCCTGCACTTGAGCGATGCCGTTGTCAACGACAGTAGAAGCACCCGTGAGGAAGCTGCCGAAGTCTACGTAGCCGCCAGCGGTGTTCACCATGATGTTGCTGATTTTGGCTTTATAAGTGGCAGTGCCGTAGAGCAGACGCAGACCGCCGTAGACGGAGAGGTTTGGCAGGATCTTGTAGGCGGCACCGAGCTGGAAGCCGAAGTAATAGCTACGGCCTTGCATATAGCCGTCCATATCGTAACCCGTGGCGCCGAGGGGCTGCAGTTGATAGGCTATGTTTCCGACGACGCTCTCGAAAGAGCCGAGACCGTCGGAAAACTCGCACTTACCACCGCCTCCAGGTACGGAGACGTTGAGCTGTATGCTCCAGTTGCCCTTGTTATAGGCACCTTGCAGTGAGGGGATGAAAGGTGCGTCAGCCACACCCTCGAAGGTCTTCATGGCCTGTCCGTGATTCTTGCGGCCTAGAGCGAAGACGGGGTTCTCGCTTTGGATAGTACGCGTCTGGTGGGCAAACTGCCAGTTGAAAGCAATGTGCAATCCCTCTGGCATAAAGGCGACACCGGCGGGGTTGGAATAGACTCCGTCGAGACCGATGGCCGCATCGCGGGCAGGGTTACGGAGGAAATCAATACTCTGATTCGTGTTGGTTAAGATGCCACCTGCTGTGGCGTTGGTTGCTACAGCCAGCATCACGCCGGCAAGCATTGTCTTGAAACTTTTCATATCCTTAAACATCTTTTACGAAAATCGGCTGCAAAGGTATATAGAATGTTTAAAAATGTGATGTTTGCGCACACAAAGTTAACAAGGTTTAACAATAATTGCACAGAAATATGCACAAATGTGCAGTTTTGTGCAGTTTTTGCACAAAAACAACGCAGAATGTGCAAGTGGAGTTTAGCCTTATTTCTTCAACTCAGGATAGGAAAGACGGGTGTGATAGATCATCTTGAGTTTCTCAATAAGAACCGTCTTGGCGTAGGCAATGTCGCGGAAGGTGATGGGGCACTCCTTGAAATAGCCTTCTGCCACCTGGGTGTCGATAAGTCGGTTGACGAGTTCGCGGATGGTCTTCTCCGTGTAGTCGGGGAGTGAACGGGAGGCTGCCTCGACAGTATCGGCCATCATAAGGATAGCCTGTTCTTTGGTAAAGGGGTTGGGACCTGGATAGGTGAACAACAGTTCGTCGACATCATCGTTGGGATGGGCGTTCTTGTATTGTACGTAGAAGAATTTCGCCTTACCCTGTCCGTGGTGGGTTGAGATGAAGTCCTTGATAACGTTGGGCAGATCGTATTTCTCTGCCATCTTGATGCCCTCGGTGACGTGGCTTATGATCATCTGGGCGCTATCTATGGAACCCATCTTCTCGTGGGGATTAACACCAGACTGGTTCTCTGTGAAATAGATGGGATTGGAGATTTTTCCGATATCGTGGTAAAGGGCACCCGTACGGACGAGCTGGCTCTTGGCATCGATCTTACGGGCAATCTCGGCAGCGAGGTTGCCAACCTGGATGGAGTGCTGGAAGGTGCCTGGCGCCACCTCGCTCATCTTGCGCAGCAACTCCTTATTCATGTCGGAGAGTTCGATGAGGGTGATGTTCGACGTAAAGCCAAAGGCCTTCTCGATGAGATAAAGCAAGGGGTAGGAGCAGAAGAGCAACATGCCGTTGATGGCGATATAGTTGTATTCGCTGTAACTGATTCGTCTGAGGTCGCTGGTACGTATCCAGTCGAGGGAGAGGTTGGTCAGTCCCATGCCGACGGTGATGAGGACAGCCGTCCAGAAGAGTTGCGAACGGCTGGATAGTTCGCGAAGGGAGAATATGGCTATTAAGCCAGCAACAGTCTCAACAGCGATGAACTCCAGAGGATGCTGGAGGGCACAGGCGCAGATGAGGACTGTCGTCAAGTGGGCCATGAAGGCGGTGCGGGAGTCCATGAACACCCGGACGAAGATAGGCACCATGGCGAAGGGTACCATATAAATATGAAGTACGCTGTGGCTGACCATCAGACAGGCGATGGCGGCGAAGATGATGATGAGGGCGTAGAGCATAGCCGATGAGCGTGCCTTCTCGAAATAGTCCTTGCGGAAAAGGGATAGGAAGACGGTGAAGCAGGTGATAATGATTGCGACATAGAGGATCTGTCCAAGGATGGTTAGTGAGAGTCGCGGGTCGTTCTCATGCTTGCGTTCCGTCTCTTTCTTGTACGACATCAGGATGTTGTAGGTCTTTGTGTCGATGATATCACCGCGGTCGATGATTTTCTGGCCGCGTTGCACAAGTCCTGTAGCCAACGGAATACTGTTATGGAGTTCGTTGAGGCTCGCCTCACTGCGCTCTTTGTCGTAGGTGAGGTTTGGTTTCAGATAGTCATTGAGGTTACACTTCTTCAAGATGTCGCGGTGTTCGGCCAGAGTATGGTCAATGAAAATCTTTTCGTAAGCAGAGACGACGGAGTTGACTTCCGTGATCGGCATACTGGTGGCGTTCTTGCCGTCAATGATGCGGATGAGGCGTGTGGTGTCCTGATGTAGGTCTGTGTATTCCGAACTGTTCATAATGCCTGTGGCATAGAGGTCTCGCAGACGGTTGGCGATAATGCTCAGGAAGTCATTATCGAGGCCTGGGATGCCGTTGGAGTAATCTTTGTAGAACTGCCGTATCTCATTACCTGAGACCTCCTTGTTGATAAGGTAATAGGGCTCGTAGAGTTTCATGAGGCTGTCGCGCTCTTTGCTGATGACTTCATCGCTTTTGTAGATGGGGAAGTCGAAGGGTGCACTGAGGTCGGAGTAGACCCAGGGCCGTCCTTTCTCAACATTGAAACTGAATTCGTTGGAGCGTGGCATTAGCCATGCGATGATGGCAACGGTGCCTATGATAAGTGCGGCACGGATGAGGAAATCGCGCCACGTGAGATCGTTCTTGATGTCGAAACTGCTCATTTGGTATAGTCTGTTATGGATGGTTAGACAACATTTTCGCTGCAAAGATACAAATTTTTCTCTTTTCACTCGTCACTTTTAACTTTATTTCGTACCTTTGCAGTCAAATAACGATAATACAATGTCAGAAAGAACTGTAAGAGTGAGATTCGCACCCAGTCCTACGGGTGCTCTCCATATCGGTGGTGTGCGCACTGCCTTGTATAACTATTTGTTTGCGCGTCAGCATGGTGGTCAACTCGTGTTCCGTATCGAGGACACTGATTCTAACCGTTTTGTGCCAGGCGCTGAGGAGTATATTTTGGAGTCATTCAAGTGGCTGGGTATCCAGTTTGACGAGGGTGTGAGCTTCGGTGGTGACAAAGGTCCCTACCGTCAGAGTGAGCGTCGCGATATATATAAGAAATATGTGCAGCAGCTGCTGGATGCCGGTAAGGCGTATGTCGCCTTTGACACCCCAGAGGAACTGGAGGCGAAGCGCGCCGAGATCCAAAATTTCCAATACGACTGTCACACCCGTGGTATGATGCGTAACTCGCTGACACTGCCGAAGGAGGAGGTGGAACAGCTGATAGCTGACGGTAAGCAGTATGTAGTGCGTTTTAAGATAGAAGGTGGACAGGAGGTCCTCGTCAACGACCTCATTCGTGGTGAAGTGCGTGTGAAGACGGACATCCTCGACGATAAGGTGCTCTTCAAGAGTGCAGACCAACTGCCGACATACCATTTGGCGAATATCGTGGACGACCATCTGATGGAGATCTCACATGTGATCCGAGGTGAAGAGTGGTTGCCGAGTGCACCACTGCATGTGCTTTTGTATCAGGCTTTTGGCTGGGAGGATACGATGCCACAGTTTGCCCATCTGCCGCTGTTGCTGAAGCCAGACGGCAAGGGTAAGCTCTCTAAGCGTGACGGCGACCGTTTGGGATTTCCTGTATTCCCATTGGAATGGAAGGATCCGAAGACGGGCGAGACATCTCGTGGCTATCGTGAGGACGGCTACTTCCCTGAGGCAGTCATTAATTTCTTGGCGCTGCTGGGTTGGAATCCTGGTACAGAGCAGGAAATCTTCTCGTTGGATGAGCTCGTGCCGTTGTTCGATATCTCCAAATGCTCTAAGGCGGGTGCGAAGTTCGCTTACGACAAGGGCATCTGGTTCAACCATGAGTATATCTTGAAGAAGTCGAATGAGGAGATTGCCGCCCTCTTCGAGCCGATTGTGAAGGAACATTGTCCGCAGGAGACCTCCGAGCGTGTGCTCCAGGTGACGGCGATGATGAAAGACCGTGTGTCGTTTGTCAAGGAATTGTGGCCCCTGTGCTCGTTCTTCTTCGAGGCGCCCACAGAGTATGACGAGAAGACGGTAAAGAAGCGCTGGAAGGAAGACTCTGCACAGCAACTCACAGAACTCATAGGTGTGTTGGAAGGTATCGACGACTTCTCGTTAGAGAACCAGGAACAGATTGTTCATGCGTGGATAGAGCAGAAGGAATATAAGCTGGGTAACATTATGAATGCTTGGCGTTTGGCACTCGTGGGTGAGGGTAAGGGTCCTGGTATGTTCGATATCTCTGCCTTCCTGGGCAAGGAGGAAACCATCCGTCGCACAAAGCGCGCTATCGATGTGTTGGGCTGATGTATAACGTCATCATATATCTCTACCTCTTGGGTGTGGCGATTTATAGTCGCTTCAACGAGAAGGTGCGCAAGATGTGGCGAGGCGAGAGAGAGGCTTTCCACATCCTGAAAGAGAAGGTGGATCCTGAGGCAAAGTACGTGTGGTTCCATGCAGCTTCGTTGGGTGAGTTCGAGCAGGGTAGGCCACTGATGGAACAACTTCGTCGCGAGCATCCTGAATATAAGATTCTGCTGACGTTCTTCTCGCCTTCTGGTTATGAGGTACGAAAGAACTATGAAGGGGCAGACATTATTACCTATCTGCCGTTGGATACTATCATCAATGCCCGACGTTTTCTCCGTGCAGTACGACCTGTGATGGCTTACTTTATCAAGTATGAATTCTGGTACAACTATCTCCATATCCTCAAGCACCGTGGTGTGCCTGTATATAGTGTGTCGAGCATCTTCCGTCCTGATCAGGTGTTCTTTAAGTGGTATGGACGGCAGTACGGAAAGGTGCTGAACTGCTTCACGCATTTTTTCGTGCAGAATGAGGTGAGCAAGACGCTGTTGGCGAAGATCGGCATTACGGATGTCACCATCGTAGGCGATACACGCTTCGATCGTGTGTTGCAGATTAAGGAGGCTGCTAAGCAGTTGCCAATTGTGGAGGAGTTTGTTAAGGAGTCAGGAGTCAGGAGTCAGGAGTCAGTAGGACACTCTAAACCAAGGGTGTTCGTCGCAGGCAGCAGCTGGCCACCTGATGAGGAAATATTCATTAAGTATTTCAACCAGCATCCAGAGTGGAAGCTTATCATTGCTCCGCATGTCATCGGCGAGGATCATCTTCGCCAAATCGAGAAACTATTGGAAGGTCGCAAGGTCTTACGCTATACTGAAGCCGCAAAGTCTGCTTCAGACACATCTCTCACCTCTCACCTCTCTCCACTCACCTCTTATGACGTCCTCATCATCGACTGCTTCGGACTGTTGTCGAGCATTTATCGCTATGGCGATGTGGCATACGTCGGTGGCGGTTTTGGTGTAGGCATCCATAATCTGTTGGAGGCCGCCGTATGGAGTATACCTGTGTTCTTCGGCCCTAACAACCAGAAGTTCCAAGAGGCACAGGGTCTGAAGCAGAACGGTGGTTTGGAAATAACAGACTACGAGAGTTTCGCCTCGCAGATGGATCGTCTGGCAAAGGATGCCGATTATCTCAAGGCTCAAGGAAAACTTGCTGGCCGCTTTGTTGAGGGCCTGTCTGGTGCCACAGAGAAAGTGCTTTCGGCTACTCTTCGGTAACCTTCATATTTAGCATTCCCTTATTACTGATGACTCCCAGCTTCTCCAGATAGTTGGTGAGCATAACGGAGGTCTGTATGTTCAGGGAGTGGCCTGGGTTACTGATGTACGACTTGCAGGCGCTTTGCATATAGCTGTTAGTCACCACCTTGTAGGTCTTTCGCATATCAAAATCCTTCCCGTCTAGGGTTTTCAGGCGGATACTTTTCAGCCGGTCTTTATGCTTGTCGTCCTTATCGACGGTTACCTCGCAGATGGCACCAGCTACGCGAGGCAGATGATAGAGTGAGCCGCGACTGTAGGTCGTCAGGATCTTCATGATCTCCTCACCAGTCAGCATCAGTTCTACGGCCTCGTTATAGAAGGGATCCATCGAGAGGACATCCTGCATCGTGATGTCTCCAGCAGCCAGGGAGTCGAGACGCACACCGCCGTTGTTTACGATGCTGAGGTCTGCCTGTCCTTCGTGGAGGAAAGCGTCGCACATCAGATAGTTTAGCTCTTCTTTTGTCTTGAAAGCAGACTCGGTTCTGCCCACTACGCGCTTGAACATCGGGTTGTTGCTGAAATAATCCACCATCACCTCCACCATCCTGTTCTTGTTGGGGAAGGATTTTATGTCGATGTATTCTGCCGTTTTTCCCTTGAGTTTCCCATTGTTGAAGGTCAGCGTGATGTGTGTCGCCTTCTGCAGCTTGTTCTTGTTTTGGGTGATGAGCACGCCGTTGTGCAGCGGTTCTTCTGCCGTCAGTTGGGTATGGGTGTGCCCGCCGATGATCAGGTCGAGCCAAGGATTGTTCTGAGCCACCTCTTTGTCATCCTCATAGCCGAGGTGTGAGAGCAGGATGGTGGCATCGCACTGGTGACTGAAGCTGCGATAATGTTTGATGACTTTCATCGGGTTGGCGAAGCGGATGCCCTTCAGATTGTCTGGATGCGTATCGGGCCGTCCTTGTGAGTTGACTTGTATGAGGCCGATGATGCCAATCTTGATGCCGTCAAAATCGTAGACCTTTGTAGGAACGATGTGCAGGCCAGTCTCTTCTGAGGGGTAGATATTCGCACAGATATAGCTAAAGGCGGAGTAAGCCATCAGCGGCGGCAGGGAGCCTACGTCGAACTCGTGGTTGCCCAGTGTCGTGGCGTCGAAGCCCACTTGGTTCATCAGACTCACCATCGGGTAGGAGGAGATTCGGAACATGTCGTTCTTTGGATTGCCCGTGCGGTTGTCGCCTGCAGAGAGTATCAGCATCGAGGGATAGAGTGCCCGCAGGCTGTCGGCAATGGCAGCCAGTTGAGGAAATGCCTCTATGGCGGCGTGCATGTCGTTCACTGCTAAGATATGGACTTCACGCTTCTGTCCAAATACGGTTGAGGTAATGAGTAATACCAACCCTAAGAGGTATGTTCGCCTTGTCTTCATACGCAAAAATTCTTAATTGAACTGCAAAGATACGAAAAATTTGTGAACTAATACAAGTTTTTTGTGCTTTTCTTTTTAATTTTGCGCCCACAATACTCAAAATATGCGATTTATGTGGATGTTTCTCTTCATGATATTGCCGCTGCTGGCAGTCATTTATATCGGTTGGCACGTGTGGGCCATCCTCCCCTTTTCGCGGATATGGAAGATGGTCGCTGTGCTGTTGATGGCTAGTTGTTTCCTGCTGTTCTTCTTTGGATTGAGAAGACAGACGGACAACTATTCGCTGCCTGTGGCGCAGGTGATGTATGAGGTGGGTACCTCGTCGATCTTCATCATGCTTTATCTGGTGATCATCTTCCTGGTGCTCGATATGGGAAGGCTAGTGCATCTTGTACCTCGCTCCCTGCTCTTCAACAATTGGCAGATGGCTGTGGGCATCGTTGTGTTCCTGTTTGTCGTTTTCCTCTATGGCAACATCCATTATTATAATAAGGTACGCGTACCACTCGAACTGACTTCTTCAAAACCGCTGCCAAAAGATTATAAGGTGGTGATGGTGTCTGATCTGCATTTGGGCTATCATAATCCTCGAAAGGAATTGGCGCGATGGGTGGATATGATGAATGCGGAGAAGCCGGACTTCATACTGATTGCGGGTGATCTCATTGACGGCAGCATCCGTCCCTTAAAAGAAGAACGTATGGCTGAGGAGTTTCATAGGCTCACGGCACCTGTCTATGCCTGCCTGGGCAATCATGAGCATTTTGGCGGCGATGCCAACGCCCGTCAGTTCTATAAGGATGCGGGCATCCATCTGCTGATAGATGAGGCTGCCGTGATAGACAGCGCGATAGTCGTCATAGGCCGTGATGACCGTTCAAGCCGCCATCGCAAGAGCGTAGAGGATTTGATGAAGTCTGCCACTTCTCATATCTCTCACCTCTCACCTCTTACCTCTCACCTCTATACGATAGTCCTCGACCATCAGCCCTACGACCTTGATAAAGCTGAGGCGGCAGGTGTCGACTTCCAACTAAGCGGCCACACCCATCGTGGACAGGTATGGCCGATCTCTTGGATTACGGATGCTATCTATGAGTGCTCGTGGGGCTCACATCAGCGTGGCAACACTCACTTCTATATCTCTTCTGGTCTTGGCCTCTGGGGTGGAAAGTTCCGCATAGGCACTCAATCAGAGTACGTCGTCGCCACCATACATTAGAATTCAAGGACCAGACTCTGGCGGGGCTTGAGTTCCAAGTCTTTTGACAGGTCGTAGAAGCGGCCGGTGAGGATATCCTTGGCCTTGGCGGTATTGCCGATGACTTCTGCATAGCGCTCCACTTCCATCGTAGTGGGCTTTGATGTGCCGTTGAGGATGGTGAGTGCTGTCTTGCCCTTGTATTGACGGGCGATGACGTAGACACCCTTGTAGGGGATGAACTGTGTCTGCGATCCCTTCGTGATCACATCGTTGTTCTGACGCCAATGCAGCAGACGGCTGGTCCACGTGAACATACTCTGCTCAGCCTTTGTGCGACCTTCCTTCGTGAAGGCATTATGATCGTCGCCAGGGAATCCGCCAGGGAAGTCCTTGCGAACGTTGCCGTCCGTCACCTCCTTTGTGCCATTCATCAGCACCTCTGTACCATAGTAGAGCTGTGGGATGCGGTTCACCGTCAGCAGCAGGGCGAGAGCCTGCTTCAGGGCGAGTGTGTCCTTGCCGTTTCCCAAGAATCGGTCTGTGTCGTGATTCTCGATGAAGGCCATCACACTTGAAGGATTCGGATAGAGATAGTCATAGACGAACGAATTATAGAGGCGGTTCAGACCGTTCCACCACGCATCAGTCTCTTCGTATTTGGCCTGATTCAGCTTGTCGAAGAACGAGAAGTCCATCACGGTCTTCAAGAAAGAGTTGTGGCCTGTGAGCTTGGAACCCTTCTGCCAGGCGGCTGTATAAGCAGGCTCCGTCACCCATGTCTCGCCAACGGTATTGAAGTTAGGATACTCCTCGTCAAGTTCTTTCATCCACTGTGCCATCGCATCGGCGTAGGCATAGGGATAGGTATCCATGCGGATACCGTCGATGCCCACGGTCTCTATCCACCACATGGAGTTCTGGATGAGGTAGCGCATCAGGTGCGGGTTGTGCTGGTTCAGATCAGGCATCGAGGGCACGAACCATCCCTCGACGGTCTCCTTCATATCCACCTTTGAGGCGTATGGATCCACCACAGGAGTGAGTTTGTACGATGTCTGCAGATAGGCACTCTTCGCAGGCTCAGAACCATCGGCATTGGCGGTGAAACCAGTTATCGGGTCCCGTCCGCTTTGCTTCTCCGTGAGCCATTCGGGGGTGTTCAGCCAGTCCTTTGTAGGCATGTCCTTCGTCCAGGGGTGCTCATAGCCGCTGTGGTTGAAGATCATGTCCATCACCACCTTCAGGCCTTTCTGATGGGCTTCGTCGCAGAGGCGCTTATAGTCCTCGTTGCTGCCGAAACGGGGATCCACCTTATAATAGTTCGTGGTGGCATAGCCGTGATAAGTCGAGTAGCCGTTCTTTGAGTCCGGCGAGTCATTCTCCAAGACGGGTGTCAGCCAGAGGGCCGTCACGCCAAGTTCCTTGAAATATTCCAGATGCTCACGGATACCGTTCAGATCGCCACCGTGACGCAATGAGGGCTTCGTGCGATCCTCTTTGTAATTGCGCATGCCTGCCACCTGTGTAGGATGGTTCGCTCCCTGTGCAAAGCGGTCTGGCATCAGCATATAGAGTACGTCGGCATTGGTGAATCCCATTCGCTTGTCACCGCTCATCTCGCGAGCCTTCAGCTGATACTGCACCTTTTCACCTTTCTTACCCTTCACCTTTCCACCTTTAAAAGTGAGCGTCATCGTGCCTGGCTGAGCCTCGCGCACGTTCATATATAATAATAGGTAGTTGGGAGAGTCGAGGCGTACGAGGCTGTCGATCCTGACGCCAGGATAGTCCGTCGTCACCTCAGCCACATCGCGGATGCCCTGCCCGTAGACCATCAGCTGCACCTGAGGATTCTTCATCCCCACGTACCAGTCCGTCGGCTCAATCCGTTCCACCACTGTCTTTTTCGCTCCACTCATTGTCAATACGTTTGCCAGCACGAATGCGGCCATTAATAAAATCCTTTGCATAACTAGTCTTTAGTTTATTCTCTAACTGTTGGCAAAGTTACGAATAATTATCCATTATCCATTATCAATTATCCATTTTTTCCCCTTTCCCTTGCAAAAACGATTGCACAAGCCCGCCAAATTATTGATAATGTATGTTAAAGAAGAGTAAATAATCGGATTCTAGGGTAGTCTTTTGACTTCTCACTGGTTTATCTATTGGAGGGTGCTCACAGATCAGAGTCTCTCGAACGAATCAATATCAGTAATTACATAAAATGAATAAGGTTATGAAGAAAAGTACACTTTCAATCATGATGCTGCTATTGTCAGCATGGAGTCAGGATGCTTCGGCGCAGTTGGCAGACGGCTTTTATCACATCAAGAACGTCGCCACAGGGCGCTATATCAGCATCAACGACACGGATCCCGGCAATTACAAGGTGTCGTCTGGGGATGTCAATATGGGTGGTATGAGGACATATCTCAACTATGATAGCGTGGCCATCAGCCCGTCGTGTGTCATTTTCGTGAGGCGTCTTGACAATGGGAAATATGACCTTTGCGGACAAGGTTCCAGCCTGTATGCGATGACGTCAGAGAGACTTGGTGTTGACATCACTCCTCAAGGTGGCGCCAATAAGATCTCCGGAACGGCTAAAGGCATCACGAAGATACTCTCTGACGGGTCGCCCAGCCAGAAAGACAGTTGGCTGATGAACCGTCTGGACTATACTCAGGCCTGGCAGTTCATTCCCATCAATACCTCTGACGAGTATATCGGCATTAAGCCTGACTTCAGGACAGCCGACGGCATTTATTATGGTACCATCTATGCTGGTTTCAACTTTAGGCTAGTATCAGAAGGTATGGCGGCTTTCTACGTCAGTAACGCTGAAGGTGCCGGATTCACGATGAGACAGATCGATGGCGATGTTGTCCCTGCTGGTACGCCAGTCATCATCAGGTGTAACTCTGCGAAACCTGAGGAGAATAAGATCGAGCCAGTTATAGGAGGCTATGCATTTGAACAAGCCAATTGGCTGGGTGGAGTCTACTGTTCTCTGAGTGTGGCAGGGCATCGTAACACCACTTTCTTCGACAATATGACGATGCGTATCCTTGGCCTGAATGACAAAGGAAAACTGGCCTTTATCGCAAATCCTCCTGCTGGCCGATTATATAAAGACCTGTTTCTGATGGCTAACAAGGCCTATCTGAAAGTGAATCCCAGCGATGCAGATGTGATGACGATTGACGGCTACACCTCTGATGTCGTCAACAAAATCAAAGCCGCCGATAAAGCACAAACAGGCATTTATACGCTGACAGGCATCCGAGTCCCCGATGGGGCTGTCCTCCGTCCAGGCATCTATATCCAGAACGGCAAGAAGCGTATCATTCGTTGAGTTAAGGCTAAAAAACGATTGTACAAGTCCGAAATCTGACACTGTCATTTGTCATAATTGTCAGATTTCTATCCAAATCCTTGGAAGTTTCAGATATATTGCTTATATTTGCACTCGATAAACGAATAAAGCGATGTTGGTACTTCAAGATTGCATTGAAAAGTTGTCTGCTTTCAAGCATGAGTTTGGCAGACAATTCGGTATCACAAAGCTCGGTATCTTTGGCTCTGTGGCTAGACAGGAGAATACTGAGGATAGTGATATCGATATTGTCGTGGAAGTTGAGAAGCCGACATTATCTCTCATGTATGAGTTAAAGGAGATGCTGAAATCTTTATTCAAGTGTGAGGTTGATCTTGTCAGATTCCGCTCCACCCTGCGTCCCCTGTTCAGGTCAAACATATTAAACGATGTTGTCTATGTCTGAAAGGGATTTGACCATAAAAGACAGACTGGAAGATATCCTTGAATCCATTGGCTTGATTGAGGAATGGAGTCAGGGAATGACGGAGTTACACGACTTTATGATTTCTCCAGGCAGAGTTATGGCCTTCAATGCTTGCGTCATGAGATTGCAGGTTATTGGAGAACATGTTGGAAAACTCCTGAAAGAGCAGAGCAAGCCTCTTGAGAGTTATACAGAGATTCCTTGGCAGGCCATTTATGGGATGCGCAATATCATTTCTCATGAGTATGGCAATGTTGACGAGACAATTGTGGTCTCTGTCATCAATGATGACTTGCCCAAGCTTAAGGCTGTAATCAAAGATCTTTTATCCAAATATAAATAATGTCGAACTCTAAAAACAAATAGATTATGGTGACATAACAAAGACAAAGAAAAAAATATACGTTGAAGCGTCCACTGAATCTTGTTATTCGAAATTCGCCAAAATTTCAAAGATTGTTTCAAGAGAAAGTAGACGGTTCGCGCCTGATGGCGTGGGCCTTTACTCGTTTGGGAAACAATAGGTGTTTGGCGATACCTCGAATAACGTAAGCGAAGTAAATTGCTCACGTTTTCTTTTTGTCAATATTTATAAGCGTAAATATGATTTCCCTATCTGTCTATGTTTCAATTAATTGAAATCTAAGAAACCAACAAAAATGAAAAAAAGAGAAGTATCAATCGGAAGATCAAATTCTTGTGACATCTGTCTGAATCAGAGTTGTGAATATGCTAGTACCTATCATGGCACTATTTATTGTGAGGGGGACAGATTCTTTTACAAAGATACGAGCACAAACGGAACGATCGTCAACAATAAGTTTATTCACAGGATGACTGTTCAGATTGAGCGAGGAGATGAAATATTGATTGCAGGTAAATATCTTGTTAGATGGAGCCAAATAGAATCTTGCATAAATTCTTCCGAAATTCCATTCAAAAGAACTAAGTTGAATAATTCTTTTTTCAATGATTGCGAAAACAAACAAAGCCCCAAATATTTTTCCAATTTCAACCTGTTCCCTATATATGTGTGTATATTTGTTTTTATTGGAATCATTGCTTATCTAACATCAAAGATTGATAACGAATTGAACGAGAAAAGCAAGCCCCAAAATATAGTAGGAAAGGAAGCAAAACTTAAAAAGAGTAATGATTATATAGAAGATTCTTTAAGAAAGGCAGTTGCTGAAGGAAAGAAACATTTACCGGTAAGATATGATGATTTTTTATTCTCTGATATAATTCTTAATAATGACGCTGTAATTTTTTTGTATTTAATAGACGATGATAAGTATAACTTCTATTTTGATAGGATATCTGCTAAACAACTTGAACTTATTAAAGAAGAAATAATTAAGAATGCTTTTGAATCAAAAAAAGACGTTAAACAATTTGTTTCTTATTGTGTAGCATCTCATAGACTTATCATATATAGAATAAAATCGAGGAAATTCAAGATGAAACAAATAGACATAAAATTCGATCACAAAGAATTCTGGCATCGTTTGTCTAATTATGAAAATTATGGAAGAGCTTATTGACTCAATTACTAAATGGTAAATACAATGAATATTTTGTGTCGTTACCAATCCTGTTAATTCAAAAGAATCTACTTAGAACTATTCTTTTATTACAGAAATACTTTTATCAAAGATATGGGAAAAAGAGAATTATCAATCGGAAGATCAAAATCGTGTGACATCTGTCTGAGTCAGAGTTGTGATTATGCTAGTAACTATCATTCCACAATTTATTGTGAAGGTAACCGGTTGTTGTACAAGGATACGAGTACAAACGGAACGTTTATAAATAATAAGTTTGTTCACAAAATGACCGTTCAAATTGAACGTGGTGACTATATCTTGATAGCAGGCAAATACCATGTTAGTTGGAGCCAAATAGATTCATGTTTAAATCAAAGTGAAGCCATGCCCTTGTTCAGAAGATTTGTTGGCAGTATGATAGACAAGGTGTTTATTCTTGTAGCTTTCGTATTAATCTTTATTGCTATCGATCCTTATGGCTCTGCAGGAAAGCTTGGTACTTATAGAGGGATGATGAACGCTTCTCCTGTGAATTATGAATATATTGACAGGGCAGCAATGAATAGATATGACACATACAAGAATAGCATTCGACAGTACCATCAAGATGAAGTTCCTATTGATCGCCCTCATATAGGTTCAATGCTGGAATTGGATTTAAGTATAACCTTTTCCTTTAACTTCCTCAATTTGCTATATTATATCTTGTTTGAAGCAATTATTTCGGCGTCTTTGGGAAAACGAATGCTGGGTGGTTTGTTGCTGGACAGTTCAAATGCTCAGATAGGCCTTGGGAAAGTATTGTTACGTGCTTTATGTGGAGGCGCATTAATGTCAATAATAGTATTCCTCTTCCGTTTTGTCATGTTGTTGAACTGTTATATAGTAATTGTGGTTTTCTTTTTAATATTAGATATACCAGTATTATTCTTGAACCGGTCTTTAATAGATATTGTAACAGGAACGAATTATGCAAAACGATAGTTGGATGTGATTATTTCCTATCTTTGACCTAAAATAGTGAAAGTAATGCCAAAATAATTATGGAAGCAGTATTAACAAGGCCAGAGCATGATATTCCCTCCCGCAAGGCAAGGATTATTAGGTGGCCTGTCGCTTCACCTTCAGATGCAGAACTGGAGGCAAGGTTCGCTAATCTTAAAACGGCTCAGTAAACAGGCAGTGATTCCGAGTGGCAAGATAATATTGAAGCCATTTCTGACAAGAACTTTAAACCCATAGAGAAATGGTTGTAAACAAATACACATGTTGTGACTTATTATCTGACTGACGAGGTGATTCAATCGTTATGAATTATTACGCTGGCCTGAATCATGACGGAGAGGTTGATGTAGCGTTACCTAATTGCAGGGGGACGGTTCTTCTTGTTACGCATGAGTTATGATTTGAGCAGCCATTCCATACAGATTTTTTTCCTACATTCCGCTGATTATAAACCCTTATTTCTGTGATTATCTAAACTTCGTACTGACGTTATGAAAGCTTCCTGTTGCGATTATCAAGGCTTCGTGTTCTGAACGACAAGCATAGTCTTGCCAAACAGGTTACGGTTACAAGTGTAACCATGTGCCCTTTTTCTTGGAGATCATATTGAAATTAGTTTACAAGTTGAGAAGGCAAGGAGAAGACGCGGACTTTAGATAGTTCAAACTGGGAGTTTGCAGCAACTAAACTCCCAGTTTGCTTACTGTAAAGTCCTGTTTTCCTTAGTTCAAAACAAGACTTTTGCAACTGCTTGTGTATCAGGCGGATGCAAAAGCATTGGGTTGAAGTGTCTTATTATGAATTTTATTGACAAAAGTATGTGGTTTATTGCCTGGAGGTTACATGGTTACACTTGTAACCGTAACCAATTTAAGTGTACGCAGAGGAGAAATAACTGATTTTTCCATCATCTCTCCCTTCTCATGAGCAAATGCCCTTTATTTGAAGGGGTTTCGAGAAATTCATCTCTCCCGCCATCTCTCCCGCCATCTCTCCCATATCCCTCCCTTCATCTCTCCCATCACCCCTCCCATAGTGTCTCCTTCAAGATTCGTTAGCCGCATACTCTATTATAAATAATGTGGAATCGCGTAAAAGTTTAAGGATAAACGTAAAATAATTAGGAAAACATTTGCAAATCAGCAAAAAATGTTGTACCTTTGTAGGCTGAAATAGCGAAGTCGCAAGAAGCGGCTCGCAGTCTGAAAAAACACGCTGTGGAAAGCGCGTAATATTGCTACAGATGACTGCCCAAAGGAGCAGAGATTAACGTTTCTGATATTATATTGCTATGGTGAAAAATGAACTAATGGCTGTCGAGACTCCAGGAGCCTCGCAGCAGGGGACGCTCGCCATCGAGCTGTTCCTCATGGAGAACTACCGCTTCCGCAGAAACATCCTCAACGGAAAGGTAGAATTTGCAATCTTGCCGAAGGCTGCCAAGACGGCCGAAGGCAATACTGCCGGATCATCCGACAGTCTCTCGTGCGGCTTCGATGAAGCCAATTTGGAATTCAGGACGCTGACACCAGCGGCTCTGAACAGTATCGTGATTCGTGCCAAGCGCGAGGAGGTGCTGGAGAAGGGCAGTCCGAAGTCAGAGATTAAGGACTATGTGGAATCAGAGGAAGTGCCTGAGTTCAATCCGATCCAGGTGTTCCTTGATGGTCTGCCTGTCTGGGACGGTCAGAACCACATCGCCCGTGTCTTCAGCCGTATCCCAGGCATCAGTTCCGAACAGCTGAACTATCTCACCATCTGGCTTCGCTCAGCCGTAGCCCATTGGATGCAGATGGATATGCTGCACGGTAATGAGTGTGTGCCTACGTTGATTGGTATGCAGGGCTGTGGAAAGACCGTTTTCGTCAGAAGGCTGCTGCCTCCGCATCTGCGAGAGTATTTCCTCGGACACCTGAACTTGGCGAACAAGTTCGACAAGGAGATGGCTCTGACGAACAACCTCCTCGTCAACCTCGACGAGCTGGATGCCATCCGTCCCCCCCAGCAGGCATCGTTGAAGCAGGCGCTGTCAGTAAACAAGGTGAACAGTCGTCCTATCTTCGGACGCACTCAGGAGGATCGCCCTCGATTTGCCTCATTCGTGGCGACTACGAACAACCATCATCCCTTGCAGGATTCGACAGGCAGCCGTCGCTACATCTGCATCCGTATCCCTGACGGCCAGCTGATTGACAATACGGGCGAGATCGACTATGGTCAGCTGTATGCCCAGGTGGTGTATGAGTTGCAGGAGTTGAAGGCCCCTTATTGGTTCAACAACGAAGAGGTGATCCGCATCCAGCAGCTGAATCAGGAGTTTATGGAGCAGAAGGACATCGCGGAGATCATCATGGCTTGTTTCCGCAAGCCGAAAGAAGGTGAGGTTGTGAAGACGATGAACAGCACCGAGATGCTGAAGATCATCCAGAAGGAATATCCTTCCGTGAAGAATACTCATGGTACGAAGGTCAGCATTGGCACAGCAATGAAGGAGCTCAGCTTTGAGCACAAGGAACATTCGCACGTGGCCTATTACAAGGTTGTTCCGCTTCATACAGCCTGAGGCTGGGGAGGTCAGACGGGAGGTCTATGGGAGGTCTAAGGGAGGTCTCCAGACAAGACCTCCCGTCCTGAAACCCCGATAAACACAGGCATTTCCAAAGGATACGGGAGGTCTGACGGCTTTTTCGGCTTGCACTTCATTTATCAGGACTCAGTTGGTCCTGATTTTTTGATTTTGGCAACACGCATTTGTTAACAAATTTCATAATAAGACGTTTCTATTGGACGCTTTTGTGTCTGCCTGATATACAAGCAGTTACAAAGCCCCCGTTTTAAACTAAGGAAAACAGGACTTTGCAGTAAGTAAACTGGGAGTTTAGTTACTGCAAAGTCCCAGTTTGGACTATCTAAAGTCCGTTCTTTCTCCTTGCTTTCTAAACTTGTAAAACAATTTCAAACCAATCTCCAAAAAACATAGTCACATGTTTACTCTTGTAACCTTATCCTATTTGGCAAGACAACGCTTGTTGTTCGGAGCACGAAGCCTTCATAATCGCAACACGAACCTTTCATAATTCCAGCACGAAGCGTAGATAATCACAGCGGTGAACACGAATGAGAAAACTACTGTTGCAACTGTGCTTTGGGATTCTTAATATTTGTCGTTGCTTTTTCCGGCTCTTGTCACCATCAATGAATTAACGTGAAATTAACAAAAATAACATATTTTATGAATTCTTTGATTAGAGTCAATTAATTCCCGTGTACGGACACAATTATGCTCTTTTATGATGAGAAACTAACAAAAACGTCGTACCTTTGCACCGTCAAAAGACATTAAATATTTGAGCTTGTCCCGTTCAACGGGAAAGCGGCGTAAGCCAAAAGGGCTACGTTTAGGATAACATATTAATTAAAGTAGGGGCAAACAGGATAACAAATGAACACGCTGCCCCGAGTAAAGAAAAGAAAGGGTAAAAAGATGAAAAAGATGATTTTGACAATGGTAGCTATGCTGAGTATGACAGCAGCATTTGCAGAAGGTGAGAAAACAGCTGAAGTAAGCAATTTAGAGGCTTATGAGTTGAACATTAATATGAATAAGCTCTCTAAGGCATTGGGGCTGTATGATGACCAGAAGGAAGCCGTAGAGGAGATCCACCACACATTCGCAGCCGAGCTGAAGTTCGCAGCCGTGTATGGCAAAGAGGATCGAGACGCGATGGTGAAGCGTGCCATCTCGAACGATGTTAAATGGATGCGCTACATCCTCAACAAGTATCAGATGCGTACTTATCTGGAGCTTCTCAATGTCACTATGAAGAATCGTGGTCTCATCAAGTAGACTATAATTCTATGGTGTGAACCATAAACAGCAGGGCATTCTGCAGGACTACGGGACGGTTATGAGCAAAGAAAACCGTCCCTTCTTTTGTGGCCTTGACATCGCTGAGTATCTGGCCGTTGTAGGGATGGATGATGTGCGCCAGCGACTGGCCGGGATGCACACGACTACCTACATCGACCAAGCGAAGCAGAATGCCCGCATGACGTGCCTTGATGTGCTGTAGTGTTGACTCATCGATGAGCACGGACTCATAGGCTGAACCCGCTGAGTCGGTAGTGAGTATGCCCGTGCGACTCATCATACGCAAGATGGCATCAACGTTCTCGTCGCCAGCTGTCAGGTCGACTTGGCTGGTCTTGCCCGCATAGACAGAGAAGGCCTTGGTGTTCCAAAGTTGCCAGTTATAATTGAGCAGCGTGGTATCGAAGGGACGAGGCGGGTAGACCGTCACATAGCGCATACCGAACAGGCGGGCAGTCTCTACATCCTCATAGCCGGTCTTGAGCATACGGACGTGGGGGATGAAGTCGCCTGGCACGTAGTAGCTGGCCAGTTGGATGCCATACTCAAAACCATTCAGAGCCTCGAAGACAGCAGCTGCAATACGCTGCGTTGTCTCTCCATTGGCGTAACCTGGGAACATGCGATTGATGTCTGTATTGTCCATCGCCCAGAAACGGCGGCTGACGTTCATCGAGAAGGGGTTGCACGAGGGAATGACCAGTATGCTCTTGCCCTTGGCAATGCCTCCATGACGCTCAATGAAGCCCAAACTGTTCACTATCTGAGCACAGATATACTGCTGTTGCACCTCATCGCCTCTCATAGCTCCTACGATGGCCAGCGTTTTGGCTCCCTCCCCGAAACGGTAGCCGCGGATGCGAAAACTGTCGCGACAGGGCGACGTCATCTCAAAAATAGTCTCTTCTCTCATACTAGTTCTTCTGAATTAAAGATTCGGGCCATAAGTGATCCTTCGTATACTATAGGATAGGCTCGGATGGTGAACAGATAGCCGTTGACGGGTGATATGACTGTGCTGAGCACGCGTCCACGGAGTGGATCGACAATCTGGCCGATGGTCTGACCCTTGGTGACTGTAATGCCGCACTTAAGCTCGGTAAGGAATACTCCCGAGGTCTCGGCATTAAGAAATGTTACGCTATCGCCCTTACATACGATGGGCTGCTGTATGAGGGCTGGTACTTCGCCTCGCCACATGCCCATGTGTTTCATAAGGTGTAATATGCCTCCTACCAGCCTATGACACATTTTGTGGTTGATGCGCTGGCCTACCCCCATCTCTACTACCAGGCATGGTGTATCGGTGCTATTGAGCGAGTGGGCGAGTGTGGCCTCAAGTACGGTGGCGGCATCGTGCACCCATACGAAATCGGTGCCTAGGTGCTCAGCAAATGGTACAAGCCACTCTGCATCCTGTACGTTGATACGCACCTGTGGCGTTTCGCGCAAATAGAGATTGCTGGAGTGAATGTCAATTACCATGTCGGCTCCCTTGATGTCTTCGATGATGGCATGTGCGGTCTGCTCGGCCATGGTGCCTTGAGGATCGCCAGGAAAGATGCGGTTCATGTCGAGGTCGAAGTTTGGTATGCCTCGCTGGATGGTGTCGATACCAAGTGGATTGAGTGAAGGGTAGATCTCGAGTGTACCGACTAGCTGTTCAGGATGCTCGTTCATGATACGTGATAGTTCGTAGCACACCATCTGACCCTCTAACTCATCGCCGTGAGTGCCTGTGACAACGCAGAAGCGTAGCCCCTCTCTGCCATGATGAATCACATTCTTGCGGATGCGGAACTGCTCGTCTACGGGCAGTTCGGTAGATACAATAGTTTTTATCATAATTCTTGCAATGTTACGCTGATTTGTGTTTGCTGTACTGCTTGTCCGCTGAACATACCGCGGCTTACGGGACAGTCGGCAGAGTCGCGCCCGTGGGCTATCTTTACATATCCTTGCTGCAGCAGTGTACGATCGTGGGTGGGGTCGTAGCCCTGCCAATTATAGCCATCGAACACCTCAACCCAGGCATGGGTCTGTCCGGTACCTTCGAGGAACCCGTTAACGTAGCGGGCTGGCAAACCGTTGGCACGGCAGAAGGATATCATTAGGTGGGCATAGTCCTGGCATACACCGCATTGGCGGCTGAACGCTTCGGATGCAGGCGTTTCGACCGTAGTGGTCTCTGGCTCATAGGTCATAATTTCAAATACCCTATGACACAGTTGCCGCGCCTTCTCTGCAGGTGTTGCATCGGCATCGGTAATAGCAGCCTCTCGCATCGCATCGTTGAGTTGTGTGAGTTGTGAAGGCTGGCTATATAGGAACATGTTCTCGCCACGCTGCTTCTGGAAATATGTCTCGGTAGCCACTATACCGGTGCTGACGTAGGCGAACACTGTATGCGGCTCGCTGGCACCGCCAAAAAGAATGCGGTTGCCGAATGCATCGGTACCGGCATTCATCCAGTAGTCGGGCGAAACGATGATATGCTCCTGCTCGATGGTTTGGAAAGCGTTTGCCGCAGGCTGGCACCTAAGCATGACGGCATGTGCCGACACAGGCTCGCTGAAAGTAACGATGGTCTGGTAGTTGTATAAATACCTTTTCATACCCTCACCAACTGATTGACAAACGCCAGCAGTTTGTTCTTATAACCCAAGTCGTTTAGATTAAATTTCTCGCGGATAATCAGACTATCAAGCTGACTCTCCATGTGATCGTCGAGCAGACCAGGTAGTTGATGCGAATAGTGTTTCACCGAGTCGTATGCTTGTGCGATGCGCTCGTAACTGTATTCAAAGCGTAGTAGCATGTCGAGGTTTTCTACATTGCGTCCGATCATCATGATATATTGCGCTTTATGGTTACGCAGTCGCTGCTCTGCTGATCCCCAGAATGCCAGAGACCAGTCGATGACGGGTTGCAGGGTCATGACATTGGTTTCATGATTTTCTCTGCACCTTTTTAATAGTGCGACACTCATTTCCAGATAGCTCAGTGTTTCAGACATTATCTCCTCGCGCAACAGGATGGCATTATCCATAGCCTTGGTTTGCGACGCTATAACAGAGTTTGGGTTACCTTCGTCGTACATCATGCCAAGTGTGAACTCATCATTGGTTTGATAAACACCCTGAGGGTCGAGCTTTTGCCAGAAGGGGCGATAGTCTTCCATCTCGCCATCTATCATTTTGTCATAGCACTTGCGCATAAGGTGGAGGGTGATATAGACGCGCTCCTCATAACGCCCAAGCCAGAACAGGCTGTTGGCCTTGTTGGCCGATATTATCGTACTCTTTACCATAGTTATTTTTCTTTTTTTTGTTATTGTTCCATAACCCACGTATCCTTGAATCCGCCTCCCTGTGATGAGTTGACTACGAAGGAGTCTGGATTACGCGAGAAGCGTGTCAGGCCACTGCGCCACACTTTCGTCTCTTTTCCGCTGATGACGAATGCTCTAAGGTAGGCCTTACGTTCTACAAACCCGTCGGCTGATGACTTGGAATCGGCATCATCCAATATTTTCAAATCCTTGAAATCGATAACCTCCTGGGCAATCCAGCGTCGTGGCTGGTCGATGATGAGCGCATTCAGCTCTTCGAGTTTCTCTTCCGACAGATCCTTACCGAATACCACACCGTAGCCTCCCGCCTCGCTGACATCCTTGATGACCAGTCGCTGTATGTTCGACAGCACATAGTCGTAGTCTTCCTTGAAATATGGCAGGTAGGTCGGTGCGTTCTGAAGAATGGGTTTCTCATCCAGATAGTATTCCACCATC
>JAEEPF010000196.1 GCA_016284635.1 Prevotella sp. | reverse complement strand
TGCGAATCATTGCAACCTTGATGATGTCTGCCGCTGTGCCCTGAATGGGGGCATTGATGGCATTACGCTCTGCAAAACCACGGACAGTGGCGTTGTGGGAGTTGATATCAGGCAGATAGCGACGACGACCGAATAGGGTAGTGACATAGCCCTTCTGACGGGCCACCTCCTTTGATTTCTCCATATAGTCGTGAACCTGTGGGAAGGTGGCGAAGTAGCCGTCTATCAGCATCTTGGCTTCGTCGCGAGGGATGTCCAGACGCTCAGCCAAGCCAAAGACGGTGATGCCGTAGATGATGCCGAAATTGGCACGCTTCGACTTTGTTCGTTCATCACGGGTGACTTCAGAGATATCCTTCTTATAGATGTTAGCGGCTGTGGCTGCGTGCAGATCCTTGCCTTCACGGAACACTTCAATCATATTTGAATCCTGCGAGAGGTGAGCCATCACACGCAGTTCTATCTGACTATAGTCTGCTGAAAAGAACAGACAACCTGGCTCTGGAACGAATGCCTTGCGAATCTCCTTGCCGTCCTCGCCTCGGATAGGGATATTCTGCAGATTGGGGTCGCTGCTTGACAGGCGTCCAGTGGCTGTAATGGTCTGATTAAACGATGTATGGATATGACCAGTACGAGGATTAATCAGTTTGGGTAGGGCATCGATATACGTGCCGATGAGTTTCTTTAATCCTCTGTGTTCCAGGATATCAGCTACAATTTCATGCTTATTGCGCATTTGCTGGAGTACATCCTCTGAAGTGACATATTGGCCCGTCTTGGTCTTCTTAGTTTTCTCTACAATCTTGAGTTTGTCGAAAAGGATTTCGCCTACTTGCTTGGGTGAGGCGATGTTGAATTGTTCGCCAGCCAACTCGTATATTCTTGCTTCAAGTTCGTTCATTCTGTCCGTCAAAACCTTTGACGTTTCTTGAAGAGATGCCGTGTCCAGACAGACACCATTCATCTCCATTTCTGCCAAGACAGGCATCAGGGGCATCTCTATCTCATAGAACAACTTCTCGCACTCGAACTTCTTCAGCTCTGGCTCCAGTTTGTTCTTCAGTCGGAGGGTCACATCTGCATCCTCAGCGGCATACTCGTAAACCTGAGAGGGTAGGAGGTCGCGCATCGATTTCTGGTTCTTGCCCTTGGGTCCGATGAGTTCGTCAATGTGAATGGTCTGATAGTTGAGATAGATCTCAGCCATGTAGTCCATGTTGTGATGCAACTCTGGTTGGATGAGGTAGTGGGCGATCATCGTGTCGAACATCGGACCAGCGAGATGGATGTTGTAGTTGCGCAACACCTCGAGGTCGTACTTCAGGTTTTGTCCCACCTTGAGGATTTTGGGGTCCTCATACACCTCTTTAAATATATTAACGATTCGTAACGCTTCTTCACGATTTGCTGGAATAGGGATATAAAATGCCTCAAATTCCTTCACGGCGAAGCTCAAACCCACCAATTCTGCGTCAATCGGACTCGTTGAAGTCGTCTCCGTGTCTAGACTGAGAATTTCATTTGTCCTAAAAAAGTCACAAATTTTCCTCATTTCCTCCTCATTATCAATAAGTTGATAGTTATGAGGTGTCGTTTCTAAGGTCTCAAAACTCGCGTTTTTTGAAACTTCTGTCCCGTTGGGCGCAAATTCTGCAAAGAGATCGAGTTGGCCGTTAACAGGCATTTGCGGTTTTTGGCTTTTTTTAAGAACTCTGTCGGCGAAGCTTTTCATCTCCAATTCGAGGAGCAGTTTGCCAAGTTCGTCCTCATTCGGCTCGACGAGCTTCAACGCTTCCATATCGAGCTCGATGGGAACATCCGTTTTGATGGTCGCGAGGAAGTAACTCATTCGGATATCGTCGATATGTTCCTCAACCTTCTCGCGAAGTTTGCCCTTGATCTCCGACGACCGTTCAATCAACGCATCGATGCTTCCGAACTCGTTGATCAGTTTCACGGCAGTCTTCTCTCCGACACCAGGACACCCAGGGAAGTTGTCCGCAGAGTCGCCCATCAGAGCCAGCAGATCAATGACCGATAGGGTAGTGGGGATACCATATTTCTCACAAACCTCCTTTGGCCCCATCGTCTCATAGCCACCACCATGACGAGGCCGATAGATCTTCACGTGGTCGCTCACTAACTGACCATAGTCTTTATCAGGTGTCAACATAAAAGTGTCGATTCCATCGGCTCCTGCCTTCGTGGCGAGGGTGCCGATGACATCGTCAGCCTCGAATCCATCGACCTGGAGGATAGGAATCCGATAGGCTTTCAACAGGTCTTTGATGATGGGAACGGCCTTGCGGATATCCTCTGGCGTTTCCTCACGCTGGGCCTTGTAAGCAGGGAAAGCCTCACTGCGGAAGGTAGGTCCGTGAGGGTCAAAGGCCACGCCGATATGTGTGGGCTGTTCTTTCGTGAACACCTCGTTGAGGGTGTTGAGGAAGCCCATAATGGCACTCGTGTTCAGTCCCTTTGAGTTGATTCTGGGGTTCTTGATGAACGCGTAATAACTGCGATAGATGAGCGCATAAGCGTCTAAAAGGAAGAGTTTCTGCATAACTTTGTTTATTTTCTGCGTAAAATTACTAAAAAATATCGATATTACAATGATTTTTACTAATTTTGTATCAAAATTCGAGATAATATGGATTATTTGTCAGTTATCAAGCACCCAATTGAGAGTGATTTCCAGGAGTTCGTCTATCGTTTCCAGGGTTCGCTGAGCCATTCGTATGGTCTCCTTTCACAGGCCCTGGAACATATCCGTCAGCGCACAGGCAAACAGATGCGACCTATGCTCACATTACTGTCTGCTAAGAACTATGGCGAGGTGTCAGACATCACTCAGAATGCGGCCGTTGCACTCGAACTGTTGCATACGGCCTCGCTGATTCACGACGATGTGGTAGATGAGAGTAGCGAGCGACGCGGACAGTCCTCTGTTAATGCCTCTTATAATAATAAGGTGGCCGTGCTTGTGGGTGACTATATTCTCTCTACGTGTCTCAATCATGTGGCAAAGACGAAGGATCATAGAGTTTTACAATATATCGCAGAACTTGGTATGACGCTTGCATCAGGTGAGATCCTGCAGCTGCAGAATATTAACAACTCAGAATTCTCGGAAGATGTTTATTATCAGGTGATTAGACAAAAGACTGCTGCCCTGTTTGAGACCTGCTGTGGCATGGGTTCGCTGTCTGTGAATGCTTCTGAAGAGGATATTATAAAAGCGAAACAATTTGGACAAGATCTGGGTATGATTTTCCAGATTCGAGATGATATTTTCGACTATTACGACTCGACGGAAATTGGCAAGCCTACAGGCAATGATATGGCCGAAGGAAAACTGACGTTGCCAGTGATCTATGCGTTGAATCATTCTGACTTTGAGCCTATGAAGTCCTTGGCTAGAAAGGTGAAGTTAGGCACGATTAATGCCGATGAAATCGCTGTGCTTGTGGAGTTTGCCAAGCAGAGTGGGGGAATACAATATGCTGAGCGTATGATGGATCGCTACTCGCAGAAAGCCAAAACTTACATTGACACCTGCGTCAAACCAGAGCTCAAGGAAGCTTACGAGATGTATCTTGAATACGTCATTAGGCGAAAATTGTAGTCTTGAACAAACTCAATTATCTTTGCTTGGAGTAACTATTTCTCCCCCTAAGTTAGGGGGAGATAGAGGGGGTCTGAACAGTTGGATTTGCTAACGACGAGAAGATGCGCTTGTTCAGACCACCCCTTGCCCCTCCTAACTTAGGAGGGGAAGAGATTACTAAAAGAACTTCGTTTCCTCGCCGATGACCTCGCTTAATAGCATATTTGCCAGACGCGAAGTGCCCATTCTGAACCACTGATTCGTAAGCCATTTCTCGCCTAAGACCTCTTTCACGATGGTATAGTATATGAGTGCGTCCATCACACTATTCAGGCCTCCAGCAGGCTTAAAACCAATCTGTATGCCCGTTTCATCGTAGTATTCCTTGATGGCCTGGCACATCACATAAGCAGCCTCTGGTGTTGCTGCAGGTTCGAGTTTACCAGTAGATGTCTTGATATAGTCTGCTCCAGAATACATCGCCAACAGCGAAGCCGTCTTGATGTTTGAGGCCGTTTTCAGACAACCTGTTTCCAAAATCACCTTCATCTTATGCTCACCACAGGCCTCTTTCATCTGTTGGATCTCGTCGCAGACCGTCTCGTAGTCACCAGAGAGGAAAGCTCCCACGCTGAGCACCATATCGATCTCCGTCGCTCCGTCTTTGATGGCCAGTGCCGTCTCTACTGTCTTCACCTCGATGAGTGCCTGAGAGGATGGGAAACTGCCTGATACACAGGCGATTTCTACGCCATCGACCTCTAAGGTCTCAGAGACGATTTTGGCGAAACGGGGATAGACGCAGATAGTTGCCACGTGGGGTAGGGCAGGGTACTGCTCGTCGAACTGGTTCACACGCTCTGTAAAGGCCATCACGCTTTCATCAGAGTCTGTCGTCTTCAGTGTTGTTAGTTCCACGCTACCCATCAGGAATTTCTTTACCTCAGGGGTATCGTTCTGGTGTACTTTCTCCGTGATGATCTTCTTCACGGCTGCCTTTATCTCCTCGTCATTGATGTCGAGGTTATACTTGCCAAGGGCCTCTTCGATGCGCCCTTTTTCTGTTGATGTTGTTGCCATAATCGTATTGTTTTAAGCCATTAATTTCTTGTTGTGGATATGTCTGAGTGAGTCGCGCTGGGTTTTCTTTTCGATGCTTTTCTGCAGTTCTTCTGTGAGGTTAACACCTGTCTGATTGGCCAGACAGAGTAGTACCCAGAGCACGTCGGCCATCTCTTCGCCCAGGTTATCCTTTTCTCCTTCCTTGAAGCTTTGGTCGCCATATTTACGAGCGATCACACGAGCAAGTTCGCCTACTTCCTCTGTCAGAACCGCCATATTCGTCAGTTCTGAGAAGTAGCGCACGCCGTATTCCCTGATCCAGCGGTCCACAGCCTCTTGTGCTTCCTTAATTGTCATAGCGGGAAGAAGGTATTCATAAATATAAGAACAAACAATGCTAATGCAATCCACGCATTGCGCTTATTATCCTTTTCATACTCGTTCCAGTGTAACCACTTGAATATCACTACGATACCAAGCAGGATAGCAGCGAATAGCATAGGGAAGAAGGCGTGAGCAGCACCCCATAGGGTTCTGATGACGAAGGTGCAGACCAGCAGGAAGATGCCGGCGTTTCTGATTTTATTCAGATGTTCTTTAATCATAATGTATGTGTTATTTTTTACGTTTTATCTCTTTGTCAGCATCTGGAAGA
>JAEEPF010000195.1 GCA_016284635.1 Prevotella sp. | reverse complement strand
GCCCTCAATCAAAAACAGTCATTGGTGTTCCAGGACAAACTGAAAGCCATATTGAAATAAGCGATTCTAAACAGGTTATACCCTCCATATATCCCTGGTATATGGGGGGTAAATGTTTTTTCTTTTTTGTACCTTTGCGGTGAGAAATAAACGACAACATGGACAACAAAGACAACAAGAAGGAGCACAAGGTGCCTTGGCAGGAGCAGTATGCAACGGCGAAGGAGATCAAGGCGTTTCTGGATAACCACATCTACCTGCGGTGGAACTCAGTGAAGCACCGGGTAGAGGCCCGGCTGCCGACGGAGGATGCCTTCTGCCAGAACAGTGAACTGGCACTGTTCGTCAGCGATGACTACCAGCCGATGAGCGACCGCCTGAGCAACACCCTGCTGACGGCCCTCCAGGATGTCAAGCCCACACGGAAGCGCGACCTTGAAGACGTTATCAACTCCGGCTACGTCAAGCCATTCCATCCCTTCCTCTACTACCTGAACCGCCTGCCGCCGTGGGACGGTCAGGACCATATCCTCGGACTGTCGGTGTCAGTGATGGTCAAGGGCGGCACGGAGAAGCAGATGCTCTTCTACGAGTACCTGAAGAAATGGCTCGTGGCGATGGTGGCGAGCTGGATAGACGACGATGAGGTGAACCAGGCGGTGCTCGTGTTCATCGGCGACCAGGGCATTTACAAGACAACCTGGTTCTCGCATCTTCTTCCTCCGGAGCTGCACGACTATTTCCGCATCAAGGTCAACTCGAGCCGTGTGGGGAAGGACGACCTGATCACCTTGTCCCAGTACGGGCTGGTGTGCTATGAGGAATTGGACGTGATGACACCCTCCAACGTGAACACGATGAAGTCGGTGGTCACCATGCCCGCCATCGACGAACGGCCTCCCTACGGTCACTACACGGAGCACATGGCCCATGTGGCCTCCTTCTGCGGCACGGGCAACAACGTGCAGTTCCTCACCGACGTGACCGGCAACCGCCGCTGGCTGCCGTTCATCGTGGAGAGCATCACCTCGCCTCGGGAGGTGCCGTTCGACTACAAGGGCATCTACGCCCAGGCCTACGCCCTCTACCGGCAGGGCTTCCGTCACTATTTCTCCAGGGCGGAGGAGGAAGTGCTGAAAGAGCACAACAAGACCTTCGAGACGCCCCAGCCGGAGCAGGAGGCCATCGCCAAACACTTCCGGCAGCCCGGTGACAGTGAGCACGGGGAGTTCTACACGGCGACGGACATTCTGACGGCCATCGGCTACCATCCCTCGCTGCGCCTCACCGTCGAGAAGATCGGCAGTGCGATGAAGGCACTGGGCTTCGTGCAGTACCGGTCCCACGGCCGTCGGGGCTACCGTGTCGTGGCCTATAAGCCCGATGAGATCGAGATGAACCGGCGTATGCTGGCCTGTGACGCACGGCCGGAGGGCGAGGATCATGGCGAGGAGGGGGACAGGGGTGACACCTGATGGACGGGATTCCTCCCGCGTACCGCACACACACGGTACGCGGGAAACTTCTCGTCATCTTAGTGTCCCCCTGACCCCCTTGCCTACTAAGGGTGATGGAAATAGGTTCCATGGAGGAGAGAAAGGCCAAGTCTGAGTGATGGAGATAGGGAGTATCTATATATGGAAGGCATCAGCAACAGCGCGACTTGGCGCTTGTATCACCCGTGGAAGGTATCAGAACAAACGTTAGAAGGCATTAACGACAACGAATTACACGAATTACACGAATTTTTGTTATGAAGGCAATGTATAAATCAGAATTGGCCAGGCTGGCCGGCGTGTCGTCAAGGACCTTCGCAAGGTATCTTGCGGCCCATCGTGAAGAACTGGCGAAGCTGGGTGTCACGCCCCAGGCCCGGAAGCTCCCTCCCAGGGCCGTCCGGTTCGTCTGTGAGGACTACTGCATTGATCTCTGAGACGTTCTTTTCGAAAAGAACCAAAAGGAAATGTCCTTTTCTCTGGCGCAGAGATTTAGAGTCCCTTGATAAGGGACGGCTATAATGCAGGGATTCCCCTGCCATCCTCCATCTACCCCAACCCCTTCTTCATAAGAAGGGGCTTCAACCTTAACCCCAAACCCCTTTGCCCTCTCCAGGGCAGGGGCTTAACACAGGAAATCGCAGCGCGCCGTCGATTTCCTTCCGTTTTGGTAAGCCGGGACACGGCTTGTTTTTTTTATCGGCTGGCGCATGGAGTTGTCCACAATTTATTCTTAGGTTTGCTATCCCTTATTCGGTGCACATTCTCTGTGCGCAGCCACCCCTTCCCTTCCAGGGGAGGGGCAGGGGGAGAGGAGTAGACAATCATGGCTCACCCCGTAGGGGCAAAGGCTTGAGAGCCATACCAAAACCCTGATGTAGGACGGCGTATGCCGCCGTAGTCAGTTACATCCTCTTGCCAACGATTGGCGAGAGGCTTGGAGAGTGGTTCGAGATCCTCCTTAGGACAAGGAGGATAAGGAGGTTGTGACCCTTGCAGGGGGATCCCTGCAAAAAAAATGAGATTATTTCTCAAAGCCTGCCAGAGGCTGCCAATGAGGTTTGAAAATGTTGTAACTTTGTAGGTGATTAGAGGGCCTCAATCAACACAAAAGTTAAACAATTAAAATGAGAAAGTTATGAGTCAGAAATTCAAGAAATTGCAGAATCAGAACGACGATTCAGCAGCATTCGGCAAGTGGTTCGCCACGGCGGTCTATGACCAGCATTTCATCACCACCGAGGAACTGGCCGAGTTCATCCAGACACAGGCATCAGTTAAGAAGTCCGACATCAAGGCGGTGCTTGACGAGCTGGGCGGTGCCCTGAAGCACTTCTTCGAACTGGGCCAGAAGGTGAAGCTCGACGGCATCGGTATCTTCAAGGTGGGATTCAGCAGCATCGGCACGAACAAGAAGGAAGACTGCGGCGCGCAGAACATCACCACGCGCCGTGTGCTGTTCCAGCCCGAGACCGAGCGTGTGGTCGTCGGCCAGGAGAAGAAGAGCGGCAAGGTGAAGCAGAAGTTCGTCGTCGTCAAGACGCTCGTGAAGGACGTGGTCTTCGAAGAGACCTACGATACCTCGCTGAAGCCGGAGAATGAGAACGGTGATTCTCAGAATGGCGGCAACGGCGGCACCCAGTCCGGTGATCCTCAGAATGGCGGCAACAGTGCTTCCCAGAACAGTGGCACCCAGTCCGGCGGCTCGCAGGCTTCAACCCTGGCAGCCCCCACGATCAGCGGTACGACTCCGTTTGCTGAGACTACCTCAGTGAGCATGAGTGGCCCCGACGGTGCTGAGATCCACTATACCACCGACGGCTCGACGCCTACGGCTGAGAGCACGCTCTACAGCGAGGCATTCACCCTGAGCGACACCACGACCGTAAAGGCGATCGCCATCAAGGACGGTGAGTCGAGTGAGGTTGCGAGCAAGCTGTTCACCAAGGGTGAAGGCGGTGACGAAATGGACCAGAACTAAAACTTGATAACAATAATGAAGATTAACAAGATCACAATCGGGAACATCCTGAAGTTCATTGTGGCCGTAGGGTCACTGGTAGTATCAACCTTCTTCGTGCAGAGCTGCATGGAATAATTCAAATTTCAAATTAACGACAACATTGACAACTTAGACAACTTTTTTCGACCTCTGGTCGTTTACAGGCAGGAACTTGGACCCCGCAGACGGCAGTTGCCGTCGTAGGCAGAATGTTGTCCTTGTTGTCATAGTTGTCGTTAAAAGAAGAAAAAACTTGTCGTAAAATGAGAGTCATCACATTAATTGTAATTCATTGTTCGGCGGTGAGGCCGGGGCAGACGAGCTCGGCGGCGCAGATAGATAGCTGGCACAGACAGCGGGGGTGGAAGCTCGGCATCGGGTACCATTATGTAGTGCGTTGGGACGGCGAGATCGAGCCGGGAAGACCGGAATGGATGATCGGTGCTCACTGCGTGAACCACAATGCCCACTCGATAGGCGTCTGCTATGAGGGTGGGCTGGATATTAGGGGACAACCCGCCGACACCAGGACCGAGGCACAGAAAGCGTCACTCCGACGACTATTGGAAGACCTTCACCGCCGCTATCCGCGTGCATTGATCGTGGGACACCACGACTTGAATCCACAGAAGGATTGTCCGTGTATTGAGAATGTCGTGAAGGAGTATGCAGATTTGCAGCCGAAGTGAGTTTGAGGCTTATATGATGGGCTTTTATTGCATATCGTAGACGACCTGCATGAGCTGTTTGCCGAGGTCGTCGGCCAGTTCCATGGTCTTGGCCTCGCTGTAGACGCGGATGATCGGCTCAGTGTTCGACTTGCGGAGGTGTACCCAACGATCGGGGAAGTCGATCTTCACACCGTCGATATCGTTGACCGTGGCGCTGTTGTCGTTGGCGAACATCTGCTTCACCTTCACGAGAATGGCGTCGACATCGGTGCCAGGGGTGAGGTCGATGCGGTTCTTGGCAATCTGATAGTCGGGGAAGGTGCGGCGCAGCTCGCTGACGGTGCAGCCCTTCTGTGCGAGCGAAGAGAGGAACAGGGCGATACCTACAAGGGCGTCGCGGCCGTAGTGGCTCTCGGGATAGATGACTCCGCCGTTGCCTTCGCCGCCGATGACGGCTCCTACCTCCTTCATCTTCGTGGTGACGTTGACCTCGCCGACAGCGGCAGCGGTGTACTGGCCGCCGTGCATTTCGGTGACGTCGCGCAGGGCGCGGGTACTGCTCAGATTGCTGACGGTGGTTAAGCCCGCGTTCTTGCGTCCCTCTGGTAGCAAGCGTCCTTCGGCCGAGCGCAGACCACCCCGCCCTCCGGGCACCCCTCCTAACTCAGGAGGGGAAGATAATACATAGTCGGCGACGGAGACGAGAGTGTATTCCTCGCCGAACATCGTGCCGTCTTCGCAGATGAAGGCGAGACGATCCACGTCGGGATCGACGACGATGCCAAGGTCGAACTCACCGCTCTTCATGCGGTCCATGATGCCGTGGAGGTTCTTTTCTAACGGTTCGGGATTATGAGCGAAGTCGCCCGTACACTCTCCGTTGAGGATCTCGTAGTCGAGGCCGAGGGCCTGGAAGAACTCGGGGAGGATGATGCCGCCCACGGAGTTGATGGTGTCGGCACAGACGCGGAACTTGCGCTTGCGGATGGCATCGACATCGACGAGCTTCAGCTGGAGCACGGAGTCGATATGACGACGGTTGTAGGTGTCGTCGATGGTACAGGTGCCGAGTTGGTCAACCTCTGCGTAGTGGAAGTCTTCGGCCTCTGCGATGCGGAGCACTTCGGCACCGTCGGCAGCGGTGAGGAACTCGCCCTCGCTGTTGAGGAGCTTCAGGGCATTCCACTGGCGAGGATTGT
>JAEEPF010000194.1 GCA_016284635.1 Prevotella sp. | reverse complement strand
AAAGTTGTACCTTTGCAAACTGTTAAGCAAATCATCAAAGCGGCATGAAGGAATCCGAAAACAGAATCATCAGTTTGCCTAAGATCTCAGACGTCCGGGGCAATCTCTCCATCATCGAACAGCTCAAGCAGGTGCCGTTCGAGATACGGCGTGTCTATTGGATCTATGATGTACCAGGCGGATTCGACCGTGGAGGACATGCCTATAAGGAGAGTGAGGAGTTCATCGTAGCACTCTCGGGATCCTTCGACGTGGAGCTCGACGATGGTGAACAGAAGCAGACTTATCAGCTCAACCGTTCGTACAAGGGACTTTATGTCGCCAAGTCCATGTGGCGGCGCATGACCAATTTCTCCACGAACTCCCTGGCGCTGGTGCTGGCTTCGACGGACTATGATCCCGACGACTACATTATGGACTATCAGGACTTCCGGCTCTGGCTGAAAGGACAGACAATGCTGACGGATAACGTGAACAATACTTCGGCACCAGTCATCAATAATGTTCAAGTGCCGAATGCCGTCAGCTATGCCAGGAGTGTGTTCGACAGTTCTATTTATGAACTGAATAAGATGCACGATGCGGAAGGTAACCTGACGTTCATCTACCAGAACGTCCATGTGCCGTTTGAGATCAACCGTGTGTTCTACAGCTACGATATCCCTGGTGGAGAAGAAAGGGGCGGACATGCCCATAAGGAGTGCCACCAGTTTATTATCGCAGCCTCAGGAAGCTTCGAGGTGGTGCTCGACGATGGCACCAACAAACGCACCGTCGTCCTTAACCGTCCATTCTGGGGACTGCATGTGCCACCTGGTATCTGGTCGTCGGAGCAGGGCTTTTCTTCTGGCAGCATCTGTCTGGTGCTGGCCAGCCACGGCTATGATGAAGACGACTATATCCGCAATTATGATGAATTTCTTGAATATATAAAGAAATAAGTATGGTGAAACTTTTGGATCTTCAGGCCATCACGATGCAGCATGCTGAGGAATATGAGGCTGCAGCTAAGCGCGTGATAGAGTCTGGATGGTTTTTGCAAGGACGTGAGAACGAGACCTTCGAACGTGACTATGCCCAATATATCGGTACGCAGCATTGTATCGCAGTGGCTAATGGACTGGATGCCCTGAAGCTGATCTTGCGCGGCTATAAGGAACTGGGTGTGATGAAGGACGGCGACGAGATCATCGTACCCGCCAACACGTATATTGCGACCATCCTTGCCATTACCGACAATCAGCTGGTGCCTGTGTTAGTAGAACCGACATGGGAATATCTCGAATTAGATATAAATAAGGTGGAGGAGGCTATCACACCGAAAACCAAGGGCGTAATGACGGTTCATCTCTATGGCCGTATCGCCTATAATGATGAACTGGGTGACATCTGCCGGCGTCATGGATTGAAGCTGATGGAAGACTGTGCCCAGAGTCACGGCTGTACCTGGAAAGGTGTCCGAACTGGTGCTCTCGGTGATGCTGGGGCCCATTCCTTCTATCCGGGAAAGAACCTCGGCGCCTTTGGCGATGCTGGGGCAGTGACGACCGATGACGAGGAACTGGCTTCGGTGATTCGTGCCTTGGCCAACTACGGCAGTCAGAAGAAGTATGTGTTCAGATATGTCGGCATTAACAGCCGTATGTCTGAGTTGGATGCTGCCATCCTCGATGTGAAGCTGAAATACTTAGATGAGGACAATCAAAAGCGTCAGCAACTGGCAGCCTATTATTACGAGGCCATCGACAATCCGCTGATCACCTTGCCTCAAAGGCTCTGCGATGAGAACAATGTCTATCATCAGTTCCCCATCTTCTGTGAACGTCGCGATGAACTGCAGGCATATCTTAAGGAGGGTGGGGTACAGACACTCATCCACTATCCCATACCGCCGCATAAGCAGGAGTGTTACAAGGATTGGAATGACCGCTGTTATCCGATTACGGAGCGTATCCATCAGCAGGAACTCTCCATTCCGATGAACCAGGCGGTGAGTCGTGAGGAGGCTGAAACCGTTGTCCGGCTGATTAATCATTTCAGATGAATATGGAACAGAAGAAAAGAGATATATCTATAGTCATCCCTGAATATTGCGGGGAGTCGATGCTGACGGAACTGCTGAAACGATTGCATGCCGTTCTGCAGACGCTGACCGATAGTTACGAGATTATTCTCGTCAATGACTGTTCGCCGGACAATGTGTGGGAGGCCATCCGTCAGGTCTGTGCCGTTGATAAGCGAGTCGTCGGTCTTAACCTGAGCCGTAATTTCGGTGAGCACTATGCCATTTCGGCTGGTCTGCGCTATGCCAAGGGAGAGTACATTGTCGTGATGGACTGCGACCTTCAGAACCGTCCGGAAGACATACCAGCCCTCTATCAGAAGGCACAAGAAGGTTGGGATGTGGTCCATGCCCGTCGTGTACATAAGCAGTTCGGATTCTGGAAACGGATGTCGTCAAAAGCGTTTCATGCCGTCTATGACTGGATGACTGGCCATAAGTCAGATCCCAGTATAGCTGAGTTCGGCATCTATAGTTCCCGTATTATCCGTGAGTACAACAAACTGGGCGAGGTGGCCCGTTCATTTAATTTCCTGATTGAATATCTGGGATTCCGTGTGACAGCCGTTGACGTGAAGCATGATTCCCGTGCCGACGGAGGCGGTTCTTCCTATACATTCAAGAAACTATTCCGGCTGGCAATGGATTCGATCATTGCCGACAGCACGCGACCTCTGAAAATGGCTGTCGTAGCGGGCTTCACGATGTCGTTCGTTTCTGTCATCATGGCGCTATACAATGTCATTGCCTATTTCCTTGAACTCCATACGGTGCCTGGCTATACCACGACCATCTTCTCCATCTGGTTCGCCTGCGGACTGTTGCTCTTCGTAATGGGCGTGCTAGGCCTATACATCGGGCGTATTTTCGACCAGGTGAAGGCTCGTCCGATATTCATCGTGATGGATGAACTGAATGTAGAAGAAGATTCTGCTGCATAAGTAACTGTTTCTCCCCCTAAGTTAGGGGGAGCCAGAGGGAGTCTGAACAGAGGCTGGTTCTGAGGCTGTTCAGACCACCCCTTACCCCTCCTAACTCAGGAGGGGAAGTAATTACATTATTTCCTTTCGTAGATATAGAAGGGTAGGTTCATGTATGTTCGCTTCAAGCGTAACACATAGCCGGCATCTTCAATTTCCTTCAGGATAGGCTTCTTGTCATACTGCTCCTCGCCGCAGTAGGTCACGACGAAGTCTGCCTTTCTGTCTTTCAGTATCTGTCTGTGGTTCTCAATCATTGGGGGTGTTCCGCCATTAGGATAGGCAAACTGTTCGCCTGCGGGTATAGGTTCATACATCACACCGAAGCCGAACTCCTGACACTCGTAGCTCAGGAGTCGTGGATTCTTCACGTCCTTCATCACGTCAGACAGTTCCTGGAATGACTTACGGTCTTCATTATGTGTGAAGATCGTGTTCAGGCGCAATTCGCCGACAATGAGATTCCCATATATACAGTATATGATGAGGCAGGCTGTCAATACACCGTAGCTGATTCTCCGTGGCTGTTCTTTGTTGATGAGCAGAATGTCGATGAACAGATAGATCACGAAGATGTAGCAGACGCCGTAATAGTAGTGCCAGATGTTATGCTTGGTGGTAATGGCGATAAAGAGCAGGGCGATGATCACAGGCACATATTTGTAATGCTTCAGCCTCAGTCCCAACAGCATGCCGCTCAGGAAGATGACTGTGATGAAGACAATTTTGCGGTAGTCTGTCAGAATATTCTCCAGGTCTTGCATCATCGTTTGACTGCCACCCTCCTCGTTCATCACCGTCTCGTAAGCCAATACGAAGTAGTTGTGGAAGAAGGCTCCGAGAGAGTCGGTCATGATGAAATAGATGATGAACGGGACGGCTATCAGCGCTGAGATGAGAATCATCCATCCGAAGGCTAAACCCAGGCTGCGCTTGTTCTTGTATTGATCCCAAAGGGCTATGAGAACACAGACACCCTGAACGGCGGCAATGTTATACTTCATCAGCACCAGCACGGTGAAGCAGCCTCCCAGCATCATGAAGTCAACCTTGTCGTTCCGTTCCTCTGCATAGAGCCTTTTGAACAGGGCATAGAGCGTGATGGCAACGAAGAGCAGCATCAGGTCCTCAGAACGTGTCTCGAAATGGAACCAGGGGAAGAAATACACGAAGATCATCGGCAGCGTGGCAGCCAGACTCTTAAGATTGCTCTTCAGAAATATTTTGGCCGTCTTATAATTGAAGAAGAGCGTCAAAGCATAGAACATCCCAGAAACCACATACATGCCGTGATAGTCATGCGGTGAGAGAAGATAGCCGAGACCATAGAAAAGCCAGATAATCGGTCCCTTGAAATCCGAGAACTCCACGTATGGCCTCATGCCGATGATGAAGGCCTTGCCCTCCATGAAGAACCAGGCAGAATCGAGATGGTGGGCCACTCCGAAGAAGGGTGAATCGTTGGAGAGAAACAGCTGGATGATGAACGACCAAAGGGTGAAAAGCACTAGTGCCTTCGTGTCTGTCAGCTGTCTGAATGTATTGTTGGAACTCATAAATTTAAAAGAGGTTTTGTCATTTTGCGTGCAAAGGTAATTCTTTCTTTGAACTTTGAACTTTGAACTTTGAACTTTATGATTACCTCTTAGGATTATTTAACGGTCAGTCATATCAAAAAGTTTAAAGTTCAAAGTTCAAAGTTCAAAGTTTATTGTATCTTTGCACCCGACTTATATAATAATGTAATGGAAAAGAAACGCATAGCCCTCCGGAAACTTTTGGAGGCCGTTGAGAAGGAGATTCTTCGCAAACCGGATCGTAAGACACTCGATCATCTCTCATTATTGGCTGGCTTCCAGGACTGGGAGTCATTCCAAAAAGCCATCCACGGTGAAACCAGTGCCGATGCCAACTATAAGTAACCATTTCCCCTCCTGAGTAGGAGGGGCCAGGGGTGGTCTGATCCGCCTCAAGCCTATCCACAAAAAAAGGCCCCTTTTCAGGAACCTCATTTGCTTTCTTACTCAACAGTAACAGGACGACGCTTCTCCTTGATGCGGGCAGCCTTACCAGTGAGCTTGCGCAGGTAGTAAAGCTTAGCGCGACGTACCTTACCGATCTTGTTGATTTCGATGCTCTCGATGTTCGGGCTCTCGATGGGGAAGATACGCTCCACACCAACGGTACCAGACATCTTACGAACAGTGAAGCGCTTCTTGTCACCGTGACCAGCGATCTTGATCACAACACCACGGTAGAGCTGGATACGCTCCTTCGAACCCTCGATAATTTTGTAAGCGACAGTAATCGTGTCTCCTGCCTTGAACTTAGGAAACTCTTTGCCGGTTGCAAATGCTTCTTCAGCAACTTTAATTAAATCCA
>JAEEPF010000193.1 GCA_016284635.1 Prevotella sp. | reverse complement strand
GGCAGACCGATGACAGGGAAGTCGAACTCCATACCGAAGTCGCGTGCTCCAGTCAGCGAGCCATTGCCGCCGATGACGACCAGGCAGTCAATTTCCTCCTTCTGACATGTCTCGTAGGCCTTCTGCATACCCTCGGGTGTCTGGAACTCCTTCGAACGGGCGGTCTTCAGGATCGTACCACCACGGGTGATGATACCCGAGACATTCTCTGTCGTGAAAGTCTTTACCTCATCATTGATAAGACCTTCATAACCACGATAGATACCTTTGACTGTAAAACCGTTGTAAATGCCTGCACGTGTCACGGCACGGATAGCCGCATTCATTCCTGGTGCGTCACCTCCTGAGGTGAGGATACCAATTGTCTTAATTTTTGCCATACCTTATTATATTAAGTTATACATAGTAAATCTCCAACCAAAGGACTATCAGTCCGACAGCCCATCCTGCCAGCACTTTCAGGGTCATGTTCCTGAGGTACCAGCCTACACGGATATGTTCCATCTGCATTAGTGCCAGACCACTGACCGATCCCACGGAGAGCAGACAGCCACCCACAGCCGTACAGTAGGCGATGATCTTCCAGTAAGAACCGTTGGCAATGAAACTGCCCATATAGTCGCCAGGCAATGCACCCTTGACCACAGGATAGAGTGATATATCGCTGATGGCGATGGTAAACGAGTCGACAAGGGCACTGAGGAATCCCGAAACGATGCCGAGGATCCACACGTTATGGATCGTCTCATCCATCCACTGTGCCACGTCAGGGAAGACACCCGTCTCCGTGACGACACCCATACCCAGCATGATACCCATCACGAAGAGGATCTGCTGGAGGGAACCATACTGCAAGGCCCTGGGGATGAAACGTTGTGACATCTGGTCTGCATTCATCAGCTTGCGGTTGAAGGCCTCGTTGACCACCCACAGCACACTCAGCACACAGAGGGCACCGAGGAACGGTGACAGTTTGGTGATGTTGTGGAAGGTAGGGATGAACCAGAGACCTCCGATACCCACGAAGAGCATAACGACACGCTGCCAGGGACTAAGGTTCGTATCATCGCCACGATAAGGCATCGGCGACCATTGCGTGTCGAGTCTCTCGGGCAACGCACGGTTGATGAATATCGTCGGGATCACACAGGCGAGGATAGCCGGCAGTGCCATATATGAAGAGAAACTAGTGGCCGTGATGGCCCCGTCACCCCAAAGCAACAGTCCTGTAGGATCACCGATCACCGTAAAGCATCCGCCACAGTTGGCCGCAATGACAATCGCACTACCGATGAGCATCCTCTGCCGACGATTCTGAACGATGCTGTGCATAATCACCAACATCATCGTGGCGGTGGTCAGGTTGTCGAGATTGGCAGAGATGACAAACGTCGCGAAGGTGATGGTCCAGAGCAGGCGCTTCGGATTACGTGTCTTGATCCATTTCTGGATGAAGTCAAAGCAGCCGTTGTTGTTCAGGATCTCGATGATGGACATCGTGGCCAGGAGGAACATCACGATACTCGCTGCACGACCGACATAATACAGGAACACATTGTCGTGGATGAAGTACTTCACCGCATCGCTCGTAGGTTCGGCACCACTCAGGAACTCGGCATAGTCGTCGGGATGCATGTCCGTCACGAAGTCAGTACCCCAGCAGATATAGACCACCCACCCCACCGTGCCTAAGAACATGGCGATGGCCGCCTTGTTGACACCCGTCAGATGACCGGTGGCAATGAGCAGATAGCCCAGAATCAGCAGAATTACTATTATCAGTGTCATATCAGTCGCTAATTTAAAATCTCGACGGGTGCCCAGAACCAGAAGATGGTACCATGTCCGTCTTCCTCATTGTCACGGGCCCCGATCTTTCCCTTACCTTTTTCTATGATAGCCTTGCAGATGCTCAGGCCGAGTCCAGGCGTATCTTCCTGGACGTATGTATTCTTATCCGACAGGAGGGCGAAGATGTTATTCTTGAGTTTGGCAGGCAGTCCTGTGCCCGTATCCTTTACCTCCACGTATAAGCCACCCTCTTTTTTGTAATAACTCAGGGTGATCTTTCCCTTTGTCGTATGCTGGCGGGCATTCTCAAGCAGATGCATCGTCACAATCCTCAACAGTTTGGGATCAATCATGGCTCGCATACCACCGACAGGTTCTACGACATCCAGTTCCACACCATTATTTATCTGCATCCGAGTCTCAGTGGCATAGGCCGTCATCTCACCGTCGATATCCGTCACCTGTCTGTCAAACAACTGTCTGTTACCCTCGATGTCTGAGAGTGAGAGCAGTTCGTTGATGAGATGGAGCAGTTGCAGGCCATTGTCATTGATGAGTGTAAGCAGATGCTGATATTCCTCTTCAGGCATATCGTCCTTTGGCATAGACATCAGCAGGTCAGAGAAACCGATGATGGCATTGAGCGGGGTACGGAGGGAGTGACTGAGGTTGTTGAGGAAGACATCCTTCAACTCCTCACTCTGCTGTGCCCGTTGCATTTCAAAGAGGATATGCTTGCGACTGATACGTTGCTGGACGATAAGACAGATGAGTGCCAGAATGATGATGCCTGTGATCAACAGCCATACCCACATCGGGATATAGAGTCCGCTGAAAGTGGTCTTAATGTCACCATAGACATCCTCTACGACACCTTCTTCGTCCATTTTCTCCAGTTCACTGTTAATCCTATCGATGAGGTGCCTGTCGTGACTCACATAACAATACTCGCGAGGCATCAGTGCCAGGTCGGTAGCCACCAGATTATCCAATCCATGTTTTTCAATCAGATACTTAGCCTGATAACGGAAACAGATCACCGCATCATACTTGCCTTTTGAGAGTTCGTCGAGTGCCATCGTCAGGTCCTTGATTAAGAAGGGTTTGGCACCGACTTTCTCCAACGTGTCCTTGAGAGGACGCGACAGCATCATCGCAATGTCCTTGCCACTGACGTCACGAAGGCCATAGGGAGCCTTGTCCGTGTTACGGTGCACAATCTGATAATACAGGCGGAACACGGGACGGGAGTAGTTGGTAATGTCCTTACGATAGGATGAATAGACCATCATACCGAGATCCACACGTCCTTTGATGATATCGTCGGCAATGTTCTCCCACGTATTGGGTGCATAGGTGAACGGCAGTTGCAGTCGTCTCATCAGTTCCTGGGTGAACTTCACATCGAGACCGTGAGGGATACCGGCAGGATCGACATACTCCAATGGCGCATAGTTCATATCGATACCGAAAATCAGGGGCCTTTCGCTTGAATACCGAAGATCATCAGCCTTGCTCAAGAGGGCAAAGCATATCAGCAGTAATATCAGTCCTGTCCGTTTCATACTTTCGGTATTCGTATGATTGGGCACAAAGTTACAAAATAATTTTCAACTACCAAAACTTTTTGCCAAAAAGTCCATAAAAAATGAAATATCCTCGCCTGATGAGCGAGGATATTCACATTATATTCAGTTTTGCTTAGCCACCGAAATTGTCATACATGATGCTTTCCGGTTCGACACCGAGCGAGTCGAGCATTGAGACGACAGCTGCCGACATCGGGCCAGGACCGCACATGTAGTACTCCACATCCTCGGGAGCCTCGTGGTCCTTCAGATAGGTGTTGAGCATTACCTGATGGACGAATCCCGGAGTGTACTTCACGCCTGCAGCATCGGCTGCGGGATCGGGACGGTCGAGGGCCAGATGGAAGTGGAAGTTCTTGAACTCCTTCTCCAGACCGAGGAAATCCTCGAGATAGAACACCTCGTTGAGGGCACGTGCACCATAGAAGTAGTGCATCTCGCGGTCGGTAGTGTGGAGCGTCTTTGTCATGTGCATAATCTGTGCACGCAGCGGAGCCATACCGGCGCCACCGCCAACCCATATCATCTCGCGCTTCGAGTCGAAATGTGGGTGGAAGTCGCCATAAGGACCACTCATAATCACCTTGTCGCCAGGTTTCAGCGAGAAGATGTACGATGAGGCGATACCCGGGTTCACTTCCATGAAGCCGCTCTTGTCGGGTTTGAACGGAGGTGTGGCGATACGGACGGTGAGCATGAACACATCACCCTCTGCGGGATAGTTCGCCATCGAGTATGCACGGATGGTGGGCTCGGGGTTCTTACACTTCAGCGGGAACAGTCCGAACTTCTCCCATGAAGGCAGATACTCGTCGCCGATGAGGCTCTTGTCGAAGTCCTTGTCGTAGTCGATACAGTCGAAGGCAGGAATCTTAATCTGTGCGTACGAACCGGGCAGGAAGTCCATGTGGGCACCTGCGGGCAACTGTACCTTGAACTCCTTGATGAACGTAGCCACGTTCTTGTTGGAGATGACGGTACACTCGTACTCCTTCACGCCGAGGATACTCTCATCGACATGGATCTTCAGGTCACCCTTCACCTTACACTGACAACCCAGACGCCAGCCGGCCTTGATCTCCTTACGTGAGAAGTGGGGCTTCTCAGAGTCGAGGATCTCCCCGCCTCCTTCAAGCACCTGTACCTTACACTGTCCGCAGGAGGCCTTACCACCACAGGCGGAGGGCAGGAACACACCGTTCTCATTGAGCGTAGACATCAGCGAGTTACCCTGGGCTACGGAAATGGTACGGTCGCCGTTAATCACAATATTCACGTTTCCTGAGGGCGACAGATACTTCTTCGCCACGAGCAGGATAATCACGAGCAGGAGTATGACGATGAGGAATACTCCGATACTATATGCTATAAACTGTGCCATACCTTATCAAATATTTAAGCCAGAGAAACACATCATCGCCATAGCCATCAGGCCGACGGTGATAAACACGATGCCGAGGCCCTGCAGGGGCTTGGGAACATCCGAATACTGCATCTTCTCACGGATGGCACCCATAGCCACGATAGCCAGTGTCCAACCGAGACCGGAACCGAAGCCATAGACGATGGCATCGACGATCGAGGTGATGGCCTGTGAGTTGGAGGGATCCATGAGGATGCGCTGCTGCATGAACAGCGAGGCACCCATGATGGCGCAGTTCACGGCAATCAGCGGCAGGAAGATACCCAGGGCTGCATAGAGCGAGGGTGAATACTTCTCAACCGTCATCTCCACCAGCTGCACCATACCTGCAATCACGGCGATGAAGAGGATGAACGACAGGTAGCTCAGGTCTACGCCTGCCACGAGACAGTCAGGACCCAGCACCTTGGTCTGCAACAGATAGTTCACGGGTACGGTGACAGTGAGCACGAATGTCACTGCCATTCCGAGGCCCAACGAGGTCTTCACGGTCTTCGACACGGCAAGGTAGGAACACATGCCGAGGAAGAAGGCGAAGATCATATTGTCGACGAATATCGACCGAAACAGTAATGAAATTATATGATCCATATCTTATTTCTCCTTATAAAAGTAAGCACGATGAACCCAAATCACACA
>JAEEPF010000192.1 GCA_016284635.1 Prevotella sp. | reverse complement strand
GATTGACAGCTGCCATCGACAAACTCTCCGTGATTCCCTCCGATGCCGATCCTAATGTGAACGGTGGTTTTGCTACATGGTTCGGCCCTGATCCCTGGGGACTGTTGGGTGTGGTCATCCTGACCTCGCTCGGTACGATGGGACTGCCCCAGATGGTGGGTAAGTTCTACTCCATCACCGACGAGAGTGCTATCAAGCGCGGTACGGTCATCTCTACCATCTTCGCCTTTATCGTGGCTGGTGGCTGTTATTTCCTTGGTGGCTTCGGACGTCTCTATGATCCCGTCATCAACGAGGCAACGGGTAAGATCGCCTTCGACTCCATCGTGCCTGCCATGCTGATTACGCTGCCTGATGTGCTCATCGCCCTCGTGGTGCTGCTCGTGCTGAGTGCCTCGATGTCCACACTGGCTTCACTGGTGCTGACATCCTCTTCGACGATGACGCTCGACCTCATCTATCGTGACAAGAAGTCGCTGCCTGGTGAGGTGGAGGACGGTACCATCGACGATATCGTGGCTGAGAAGATCGAGCGTCGTAAGGTGGTGGTGATGCGTGTGCTCATCATGTTCTTCATCGTCATCTCACTGCTCATCGCCCTGAATCCCCCGACGTTCATTGCCCAGCTCATGGGTATCTCATGGGGTGCACTGGCTGGTGCGTTCCTCGCTCCGTTCATGTTGGGTCTCTACTGGCGTGGCGTGACGACGACATCAGTTTGGGCCTGCTTCATCTGGGGCGTGGGTCTCACGGTGATCAACATGCTCGCCGGCAACCCCATCAATCCCATCAACTGCGGTGCCATCGCGATGGTCGGCGGCTTCCCCGTCGTCTGGCTCGTCAGCCTCTTCTCGAAGAAGCTCCCGAAGCATACCGTCGATACCATCTTCGACTGCTATAAGTAAGTTTGCAACTGAGTTGCACGGAATGTGCCGTACCTTTGCAGCGTGAAATCAAAGAAACTGCAAAGATATGGCACATTTACATGAACACCACCACGATGCTTGCTGCTCCCACGAGCACCATCACGATCACGAGGCCCATGAGTCTCACGAACATCATCACGACCACGAAGGTCATGAGCATCATCACCACGAGCACTCCCTGAAGAAACAGCTCTGGCTCATCATCGCGACCGTCATCCTCCTGATCCTCGCGGTCCTCATTGAGCATTATCCATTATCAATTATTAATTATCCATTAAACAAGTGGCAACTGCTCCTTGTTTACCTCGTTCCTTATTTATTAATAGGTCATGAGACCCTACACGAGGCCTGGGAGGGAATCACCCACGGCGACGCCTTCAACGAACATTTCCTCATGTCCGTCGCTACCATCGGAGCCCTGCTGATCGGTTTCCTCCCTGGTGCCGAGACCCAGTACCCCGAGGCTGTCTTCGTGATGCTCTTCTTCCAGGTCGGCGAACTCTTCGAGGGCTATGCTGAGGGCAAGTCCCGTGACAGCATCGCCCACCTCATGGACATCCGTCCCGACATCGCCCACGTGGAAATCGCAGATGAAAATAAAACCACAGATTACGCAGATTGCACAGATTCTTTTATTGGCGACTGTGCGCAGCCAAAATCTGTGAAATCCGTGCAATCTGTGGCTAAAATAAAGAATCTCAGTCCAGAGGACGTCGCCGTGGGCTCGGTCATCGTAGTCAAGCCAGGTGAGAAAGTCCCCTTGGACGGTGTGGTTATTGAGGGCACGTCGGCCCTGAATACCGTCGCCCTGACGGGAGAGTCGCTGCCTCGTGACGTAAATGTCGGCGACGAGGTCATCTCAGGTTGTGTGAACCTCTCCGGTGTTCTCCGTGTCCGTACCACGAAGGCTTTTGGCGAGAGCACTGTCTCTAAGATCATCTCCCTCGTGGAGCATGCCGGCGAGCGCAAATCCCAGAGCGAGACCTTCATCACCCGCTTCGCCCGCATCTACACTCCCATCGTTGTCTTCGCCGCCCTCGCCCTCGCCATCATCCCGCCGTGTTTATCATTTATCATTTATCATTTATCATTTAGCGAAGCGCTCTCAGCCTTCGCGCCTTGGTTATACCGCGCCCTGATGTTCCTCGTCGTCTCTTGTCCCTGTGCCTTGGTTATCAGCGTACCTCTGACCTTCTTCGGTGGCATCGGTGGCGCTTCCCGCAAGGGTATCCTTGTCAAGGGTGCGAACTATATGGATGTCCTTGCGAAGGTCGATACCGTCGTTTTCGACAAGACCGGTACGCTGACACATGGACAATTTGTCGTCGAAGCGGTACATCCGCTTCGAATTGAGAATGGAGAATTGAGAATGGAGAATTGTGATAACCTTGCAAGCCCTACTTTATCCGCACCTTCATGCGCAGTTTCCGCCTATGATAGTAATCATAATTCTCAATTCTCAACTCTCAATTCTCAATTACTTCACCTCGCTGCTCACGTCGAACATTTCTCCACCCATCCCATCGGTGCGGCCCTGCGTGATGCCTTCCCGGATGAGGCGACGGACGGTTGTGTGGTCTCCGATGTCGAGGAAATCGCAGGTCACGGTATCTGTTCAAGGGTAGGGGATAAGATCGTCTGCGTGGGTAACACGAAGATGATGGATGCCATCGGTGCCAAGTGGCACGACTGCCATCATGTGGGTACCATCATCCATGTGGCCATCGATGGGGAGTATGCGGGCCATATCGTCATCAACGACCAGATCAAGTCCGATAGTGCTGAGGCCATCGCCGCCCTGAAGTCCCTCGGTGTCGCCAAGACCGTCATGCTCACCGGTGACCGCAAGGAAGTTGCCGCCCACGTCGCCACGACCCTCGGCCTCTCTGAATACCACGCCGAGCTCCTGCCGGCAGACAAAGTCGATTTTCTTGATCGACTTTGTTCGAGAAAAACAACAGTTGCTTTCGTCGGCGACGGCATCAACGACGCCCCCGTCCTCGCCCGTGCTGATGTCGGCATCGCGATGGGCGGCTTGGGAAGCGACGCCGCCATCGAGGCTGCAGATGTGGTGCTGATGGATGACAAACCCTCAAAGATCGCACTCGCCATCCGCATTGCACGTCGAACCTTAGGCATTGCCCGTCAGAACGTCGTCTTCGCCATTGGTGTAAAGGTCGCCGTCCTCATCCTCGCCGCCGTCGGCATCGCCACGATGTGGCTCGCCGTCTTCGCCGACGTGGGTGTCACCGTCCTCGCCGTCCTCAACGCCATGCGAGCACTAAAGGCATAAGCACAAGATCATTTTAAACAACGAATTTCACGAATTTTACGAATTTTGGCTGCGCATCGATAGGAAATTACTATAGATCCGAAATTGTAATTCGTGTAATTCGTGAAATTCGTTGTCTTTTAATAGGCGTGATCGGTTTTGATTTCGTCTTTCGTCAGTTTCTTGCTGTCGATGGCGCGCCAGCAGTAGATGATGTAAGCGAGCACGAACGGAACAAGCAGCGAGACGTAGAACATCGTGGTGAGCGTGAACTCACTGCTACAGGAGTTCGCAAGCGTCAGCGACGACTGAAGATCGGCGGTGGAGGGATAGTAGGCGGTGTTGTTCCAGGCACAGCAGAGTAAGAGTGCGAGCACCGTCAGCACCGTACCGATGCCAGCCGGCCAAATGCCTTTGTTTTTGAACTTTGAACTTTGAGCTTTGAACTTTATGATTTCCACAGCGATACCGAAGAGCACGAGGACGACACCGATCAGGAGGATGATCGTCAGATACCACATGTCAAGGAAGTTCGTCAGGTATTTGTAGGGTTCCATATAGATGAACCCGAACTCGTTGACGGCATAGCCATCCTTCAGCAGCAGGTGGACGAGATAGGCGACGAAGAGAATGACGAAGGGCACGGCGGCACCGATGAGACGGACGCTGCCACGACTGCGGATATCCTCATCGTTCACATTGTTCATCACATAGAGGATGCCCAGCACCCGTGCGAGGAACACCACGGCAAAGCCGAGGACGAGCACCCAGGGATTGAGCAGGGCATCGAGACCGTGGGAGGCATTCGCCCAGCGGGAAATGATCGGTGTGATGGCACCGGCATCGATGAGGTTGTTCTTCTCGACGATGAAGTTCGAACCCTCGAAGAAGGTGGCTACGGCACCGCCGAGCAACAGCGGTCCCACGATGCCGTTGAGGGTGAGGAAGAACTGGAACGTCTTCGGGCCTAAGAAATTGCCGATCTTGTTCTGAAACTCATAGCTGACGGCCTGCAGGACGAACGTGAAGAGGATGATCATCCAGAGCCAGTAGGCCCCGCCGAAGCTGGTGGAGTAAAAGAGGGGGAACGAGGCGAAGAAGGCACCTCCGAACGTGACGAGCGTGGTGAACGTAAATTCCCACTTGCGGCCTGTGGAGTTGTAGACGAGACGCCGGCCTTCTTCCGTCTGGCCCAGACTGCGGGCTACGGAGTTGGCTCCCTGTACAAACAACAGAAATACTAATAATGCACCTAAAAGCGATACAATGAAACACCAATAGTGCTGTAAGAATTCGTATGTCATAATAGTTCTTTTTTTAATGGAAACGAATTTGCATAATGTGTATAATTTTGTTCACGAATTAGAATAATAATTATTCGTTATTATTAGTGGGATCAATTATTTTAATTATTCACATTCGTTTCTTAATTAATTATTCCTTGTCCGGGCCTTTCTTGATCTGTTTGAGGAGGATGTTGATCTCGACGGCGAGCATCAGGGTGAAGAGGAAGAGGAAGAGGAAGAAGGTCAGGGCGACGCTGCCGGCGTTAAGGTCGGAGACCGCAGCCCATGTAGGCAGCATGTCCTGGATGGTCCAGGGCTGACGTCCGAACTCTGCCACGAGCCAGCCACTCTCAGAGGCGATATAGCCTAATGGGATGAGGGCGATGGCTACCCAGTAGTGCCAGGCGGGGAGGGTAGCGATGGAACGGTTCCGCCAGAAAGCCTTCGGGAACTCATAGACTCCTGCGAGTACGATGGCGAAGAAGAGGATGAATAGACAGCCCAGTCCTACCATGATGCGGAACGACCAGAAGTTCACGGGGATGAAGGGCACGATGTCGTTCTTGTCCTTGATATAGCCGTAGCCGAAGTATGGCATGTTCTCCTTGAGTATGCCCAGTTGATAAGCGGCTGTCGAACCGTCGTCGCTGGAGTTGAACTTCGCCTGCCGATAGGCGGCGAGGGCTTCGATGGCTTTCTTGCCTCGCTCGATCTTCTCGTCGATAGGCAGTTCCACCTTACCGTCGGGGGTGGTGTAGCCGTTGAGGATGTCGTTGATGCCAGGCACATAGCCGTGGATATCATTGGTCGCCATAAACGAGAGGGCATAAGGCATCTCGATCTTCAACGGGGCAGACTCCTCGTTGGCATAGTCTGGCTGTGCGAAGGGATTCACCCACGCCACTGCCGTCAGACCGACATCCGTACCACCGTTGTAGAGGGCTTCCATCGCAGCGAGTTTCATCGGCTGCACAGCGGCGACATCCTGTGCCGACT
>JAEEPF010000191.1 GCA_016284635.1 Prevotella sp. | reverse complement strand
AGCGTGAGCGTGAGATCCAGAATTTCAAGAGTGAGATCTATTATGTGGTGAATGGTGTCTTCGCCATCACCAACCCCGACGGTTCTGCCACGGAGGTGAAGGCACAGCTGGGCAGCCGTTTCAAGACAGAAGAGGAAGTGATGGCTTTCCTCGAACAGTGCAAGACCTCTGAGTTTACGGTCGAGAGCATCGTCAAGAAGCCCGTCAAGCGTACTCCAGCACCTCCCTTCACGACGTCGACCCTGCAACAGGATGCAGCCCGTAAGCTCGGCCTCACCGTCAGTCAGACGATGATGATTGCCCAGCACCTGTATGAGAGTGGACAGATCACCTATATGCGTACCGACTCTGTCAACCTGTCGAAGCTCTGTCTGGGTGCCAGCAAGGAGGAGATTGTGCGTCTCTATGGCAAGGAATACAGCAAGACGCGTCAGTACCATACCAGTTCGAAGGGTGCCCAGGAGGCTCACGAGGCCATCCGTCCTACCTATATGGAACGTGCGGAGATTGAAGGCTCGAGCCAGGAGAAGCGCCTGTACGAATTGATCTGGAAACGTACGGTGGCCAGTCAGATGGCTGACGCAGAGATTGAGAAAACGACGGTGACGATTGGTATCAGGAATCAGGAGACGGGAGTCAGAAGTCAGGAGGAGTTCATCGCCCAGGGTGAGGTGGTGAAGTTCGATGGTTTCATCAAGGTGTATCGTGAGTCTATCGACGACGAGGAGCAGCAGGATGAGTTTGGTCATATCCTTCCCCCGCTGAACGAGGGTCAGGCACTTACACGCCGTGAGATCAATGCTGTCGAGCGTTTCATCGCTGGTCCACAGCGCTATACCGAGGCCAGTCTGGTGCATAAGATGGAGGAACTGGGTATCGGTCGTCCGTCAACCTACGCCCCCACCATCAGCACCATCCAGCAGCGTGAATATGTGCAGAAAGGTGACAAGAAAGGTGAGGAGCGCCCGTATGCCGTCTATCAGTTGAAAGGCAAGCAGATCAGTCAGAAGACCCGTAAGGAGGTTGTGGGTTCGGAGAAGGGAAAGCTGATTCCTACTGATATCGGTACGGTGGTCAATGACTTCCTGATGAAGAACTTCGCTGAGATTCTGGATTACAACTTCACCGCCAAGGTGGAGCAGGACTTCGATAAGATTGCCGAGGGCGGCGAGAAGTGGACGGATATGATGCATTCGTTCTATAAGGAGTTTGAACCGACGGTGGAGCGTACCATCAACAGCCGTGACCAGCATAAGGCCGGTGAGCGGGTGCTGGGTAAGGATCCCAAGAGCGGCAAGCCCGTCTTCGTGAAGATCGGCCGTTTCGGACCGGTTGTGCAGATCGGTACTGCCGACGACAACGAGAAGCCGACCTTTGCCCAGATGCCTAAGGACAAGAGTATCGAGACCATCACCCTCGAAGAGGCGCTGGAACTGTTCAAGTTGCCCCGTGAGATCGGTGACTATCTGGGTAAGCCCGTCACCATCGGCGCTGGCCGCTTCGGCCCCTACGTCCTTCACGACCGCAAATATACCTCGCTGCCCAAGGGTGTTGATCCCTTGTCCATCACCCTCGATGAGGCCATCGAACTCATCCAGGAGAAACAGCAGGAGGAGAAGCGCAAGCATCTGAAGACGTTCGCTGAGGATCCGAAACTGGAAGTGCTCGACGGTCGTTACGGTCCTTATCTCGCCTACGACGGTAAGAACTACCGTCTGCCGAAGAGCATGCACGAGAAGGCTGCCGAGTTGACGCTTGAGGAGTGTATGAAGATCATCAACAAATGACCCGCATCATCCTCATAGGCTATATGGGTGCCGGCAAGACCACCATCGGCAAGGCACTCTCGAAGGAGTTAGGCATCATCTTCTACGATCTCGACTGGTATATCGAGAGCCGGATGCGGAAGACCGTGTCGGAGATCTTCGCTGAGCGTGGAGAGGAAGGGTTCCGAAAGATCGAGTACAATATGCTCCACGAGGTGGCGGAATTCGAGGATGTCATCATCAGCTGCGGTGGCGGCACACCCTGCTTCTTCGATAATATGGACTATCTGAACCAGCAGGGACTGACGGTCTATCTGAAGGCCGATCCCGAGGTGCTGTACAAGCATCTGCAGATGGCTAAGGTAGAGCGTCCGCTGCTGAAGGGCAAGAGCAAAGAGGAGTTGCTGACGTTCATCAAGGAACAGCTCGAGAAGCGTGAGCCCTTCTATACGAAGGCCCGCTATACGCTCGATGTCAGCCTCATGGACAACTACGAAAAGATCAAAATCAGTGTCGGGAAAATAAAAGAACTATTAGACTTATGAAGAAATGGACCATCGATGACTCGAAGGAGCTCTACAACATCAACGGTTGGGGCACCTCCTATTTCGGCATCAACGAGAAGGGCGACGTCTATGTCACACCCTGTAAGAACAATACGCAGATTGACCTGCGTGAGGTGATGGACGAACTGGCACTGCGTGATGTCACGCCGCCAGTGCTGCTTCGTTTCCCTGATATCCTCGACAACCGGATCGAGAAGACGTGGAGCTGTTTCAAGAAAGCCTCGGAGGAATATGAATATAAAGGTGAGAACTATGTGGTCTATCCCATCAAGGTGAACCAGATGCAGCCCGTCGTAGAGGAGATCATCTCACATGGCCGGAAGTTCAATCTCGGACTGGAGGCCGGTTCGAAGCCTGAGTTGCATGCCGTCATCGCCATGCAGTGTCAGAGTGACTCGATCATCGTCTGCAATGGCTATAAGGACCAGAGTTATATCGAACTGGCCCTGTTGGCGCAGAAGATGGGCAAGCAGATCTTCATTGTCGTGGAGAAGATGAACGAACTGGAGATCATCGCCCGTGAGGCCAAGAAGATGAATATCCGTCCGAATATCGGAATCCGTATTAAACTCGCTTCCTCCGGCTCTGGCAAGTGGGAGGAGAGCGGCGGCGATGCCTCGAAGTTCGGTCTGACGAGTGCGGAACTGTTGGAAGCCTTGGATCTGTTGGATAAGAAGGATATGCGCGACTGTCTCCGACTGATCCATTTCCATATCGGATCGCAGATCACGAAGATTCGTCGTATCCAGACGGCCCTCCGTGAGGCTTCGCAGTTCTATATCCAACTGCATAAGATGGGATATAATGTGGACTTCGTCGATTGTGGCGGTGGCTTGGGCGTCGATTATGACGGTACCCGTTCGCCGTCGAGTGAGTCGTCTGTCAACTACTCCATCCAGGAGTATGTCAATGACTGTATCTATACTTTCGTTGATGCTGCGAACAAGAACGACCTGCCGCATCCGAATATCATCACTGAGAGTGGCCGTTCGCTGGCCGCCCATCACTCCGTGCTCGTCATCGACGTGCTGGAAACGGCCTCGTTGCCTGAGATGCCGGAGGAGTTTGAGCCCGATGAGAACTCCCACCAGTTGGTGAAGGACCTCTATGAGATCTGGGATAATCTCTCACCCCGTAATGTGCTGGAGGACTGGCACGACGCCGAACAGATCCGTGAAGAGGTGCTCGACCTGTTCTCGCATGGCATCGTCGATCTGAAAACACGTGCTGAGGTGGAGGCAATGTATTGGAGTGTCTGTCACGAGATCCACGCCCTCGCCAAGAGCCTGAAGCATATCCCTGAGGAACTGATGAAGATTGACAAGCTGTTGGCAGACAAGTATTTCTGTAACTTCTCGCTCTTCCAGAGTCTCAGCGACTCGTGGGCCATCGACCAGGTGTTCCCGATCATGCCTATCCAAAGATTGGATGAGCGTCCCACACGGAATGCCACCATCCAGGATATCACCTGCGACTCGGACGGAAAGATCGCCAATTTCACTACCAATAGGCATAACACCCATTCGCTGCCTGTTCACCCGCTGAAGAAGAACGAGCCTTATTATTTAGGTGTATTCCTCGTGGGTGCCTATCAGGAGATACTCGGCGATATGCACAACCTCTTTGGCGATACGAACGCCGTGCATATCTCTGAGAAAGACGGCACCTATCATATCGACCAGATCATCGACGGTGAGACAGTGGAGGAGGTGCTCGAATACGTGCAGTATAATCCCAAGAAACTCGTCCGTCAGCTGGAGGTCTGGGTGGCCAAGAGCGTGAAACAGGGCAAGATCTCGCTCGAGGAGGGCAAGGAGTTCCTGTCGAACTATCGCTCCGGCCTTTACGGATACACCTATTTAGAATAAATATAGGCACGGATTTCACGGATTAACACGGCTACAACAAAAGCCGTGTCTCTTAGTAAGAGCCGTGTAATCCGTGCCAAATAGAATATCACCGAATATGAAAGAAAAACTGACAATAGTAAAGGTGGGTGGGGCTGTCGTGGAAGACGAGGCTCAGCTCGGGCAGTTGCTGAAGGACTTCAGTGCCATTGAGGGAAAGAAGGTGCTGGTGCACGGTGGCGGACGGAAGGCCACGAAGGTGGCAGAAGCCCTCGGTATTGAGTCGAAGATGGTGGGTGGCCGTCGTATCACCGACGCAGATATGCTCAGAGTGGTGACGATGGTCTATGGCGGACTGGTGAACAAGGACCTCGTAGCTCGTCTGCAGGCCAACGGCGTGAACGCCCTCGGACTGACGGGGGCTGATATGGACGTCATCCGCAGTCATAAGCGGCCGTTGAAAGATGGCATCGACTTCGGTTTCGTGGGTGATGTGGATCGTGCTGACGGTCAGATGCTCAGCCGGCTCATTGAGGAAGGCGTCACCCCCGTGATGGCTCCACTGACACACGACGGGCAGGGGAACATCCTCAACACCAATGCCGACACCATCGCCAGTGAGACTGCCAAGGCGCTCGCTCCATACTATGATGTGACGCTGATCTTCAGTTTTGAGAAGAAAGGCGTGCTCAGTAATCCTGACGATGAAGACTCTGTCATTCCGACCATTACGCGCGCGAACTTTATTAAATTAAAAGCAGACGGTACCATTAGCGGTGGTATGTTGCCGAAGATTGAGAATGCCCTCTCTGCCATCGATGCTGGCGTCTCCCGTGTTATCATCACCCTCGCCACCGCCCTCGACGGCCACAGCGGCACAACTATATGCCACGGATGATATTATTGCCACAGATTCACACGGATTTACACGGATAATATAGCCACGGAAGGACAAAATCCGTGATTATCCGTGTGAATCCGATGCAAAAAAATTCATCCGAGTGTAACTTTTCCCGTTTTCAATCGTCATTAATATTAGAGAGGATGAAAAAGATCAGTTTCCGGAATGATATCCTTCCGCTGAAAAATGAGCTTTATCGGCTCGCACTCCGCATCACTCTCAATCCGGCGGAGGCGGAGGACGTGGTTCAGGAGACGATGATCAAGGTCTGGAACAGGCGAGACCACTGGGAGGAGTTAGACTCCATCGAAGCCTTCTGCCTCACTATCTGTCGGAACATCGCCGTTGACAAGATGAGGAAGGCGGAAAACCAGAATCCGAGTCTGGAAGAGGGGAGCGACGCAGCCGACCACAGCTATTCATCCAATCCCGAAGAGCAGGCCATGCAGCGCGACCGCA
>JAEEPF010000190.1 GCA_016284635.1 Prevotella sp. | reverse complement strand
GTTGTCCTTGCAAGAAACAAATGATGATGTGGTGGCAAAAAGCATTGCTACCATCAAAATACCATTGATAAATTTCTTTTTCATTTGAACTTAAAAATTATAATTAAACATTTTATTATTAATATTCACGCGTATATTTACATAAATCGGTGACAAAATTAGGCAATTATTTCTATATTTGCAAGAAAATTTTAATTTTTTTTATCAAAAACTGCAATTTTCTATCAAAATAGCACGATTATGGTATGTCAAACTACCATTTTTTGCCTTTTTTTATGTCTTGTGCGCCTGACAGGACTCGAACCTGCACGTCGTGAGACACCAGATCCTAAGTCTGGCGCGTCTACCAATTCCGCCACAGGCGCGAAAGAACGCTCTTTCTTCTGGGCAAAATGCCCAAAGCGGTTGCAAAGGTACGAATAATTTTTCATTCCGCCAAAAGTTTTCGAGCAAATTCTATCAGCGTATCTTTCCCTTGCAGTAAATCCTCGTCAGTCAGACTGACGACATAGTCGGGCGCAATGCCGAACTCCACTTGTTGGAGGTCCTTATCGAAGGAAGGACAGGCCGAGAAACGAACCGTCCATCCGTTGGGCAGCGTGTTGGTATAGGGTAAGCCAGAACCTCCTCCTGTCTGGTCGCCCACGATTTTCACTTGTGGGAAGCATTTCATATACTTGACGAAGTCGTTGGCTGCACTAAACACCCCACGGTTGGTCAGCACGACAACCTTCTTCTGCCATCTGAGATTCGAAGAGGGCTCGACGTATTGCGGTTCCGGCTCAGAGAAGTCGTTATGTCCCCTTCCCGTCTTATGTTGCAGGTAGCCCACCAGCGTTTTCTCGTTACAGAAACGTGCTGCGAGCTTTTCCGCATTGGTGAGGTTGCCTCCTCCATTCTCACGGATATCGAGGATGAGTCCGTTGCAGAAGGCAAAGTATTGTAGAATCTCATTTAGTCCGCTATCGCCTACAGGGTTTGTGAAACTGCTGTAGTATGCATAGCCGATATTGTCGTCGAGGATCCGATAAAACATACCAGAGGCGATGCGATAGTCGGTACCGAGGTATTTGCGTTGCAGGGTGTCGCTGAAATTCGTTGGGTAATCCTCGTGCCATTTCCAATAACGGCCGTTGTCGAAAGCGGAGTAGAGGTTCACGTGACCGTCGCGCAGTTCGCTCAGCATATCCGTGAGCACCTCGAACAGCTGGTACTTGCTGGCTTCTTCCCTCGCGCGTACCTTATATATATTATATACGGTGTTCCAGTCGAGACCATATTCGTGCTGCTTGTAGTCGAAGAAGCAGTAGTGCTCATCGATGATCTTCCACAGGGCTTCAAAGTTTCCCTGAGCCGTATTGGGGAATTCTTCCTCGTCGACGCAGGACAAGGTGAGCAGGGGTATGAGGAACCAGATGACGGCAAACTTTCTCATGGGCGGAGGCTGTTTGGGATGTGGCAGACGATGCCGATCATCACGCGATGGGCATAGACATGCTGCTTCAGGTTGTTGACTTCTGCCTGCTGGTAGTTCCCCAGGTAGCCGATGCGCAACGACCATTTATCGCTTGCCTGCCAGTCAAGCGACAGCATCTGTCGGAAGGTGGGTGCGCTGACGAAGGTAGTGGGAACGATGTTGTGGTCGTAGTTTCCGCGATTGAAGATCTCGTAGTACGACTGTCCGTAGTTAGGGCTGAACATCACGCCCACGAGGGGCACGTTCAGTTCATAACGCAGGGCGAACTGCTCTCCAAAGAGGGGAAAATGGTAGGTGGCGATGGCAGCAGGCATGAGATTCAGGCTGATACGGGCCTGGGCAGGGTTGTTTGAGGCGGTCGTATCATAGAGAAAGCCCAGATTGACATTGGCGAGTCCGCCAGCCTTTATCAGAAGACGGTCTGCGAAAAGATGCCAATGATAATATCGGCCCCAGTAGAGGTTGTAGTCGCCTTCAATCATTTGGTTGTCCTCGCTTCTGTCCTTGGTGGACGAGAGATCCAGTTCGTGCTCGATGACGCTGTTCCATTTCCTGTCTTCCCTCGCGCGTTCCTTAATATATAAATAGGTGAAGCCGATGCCGGAGTACTTCTCCTGGTTGATGTAAGTGTCGAGAATCTTGGAGGAGCCCACACCGATGATGTTGGCAGAGGTGGATTCCTGGGCGACGGCACACAACGGAACCAAGGTGAGGAACAGCATCAAGAGTTTATTCTTCATCGTCGAAGAGACTTAATTCTTCCTGAGGCTGACTGCTTCGATGGGCTGGGGCCTCCTCGGAGGGAGTCAGGATCTCTGAATCGTCGGAGTCATCGGAGTCATCGGAGTCGTCTGAATTCTCCACATTTTCTGGCTCTTCCGGCTCTTCAGGGAAACGCACGGGTTCCAGCTCCTCGATGCTGGCTATCTGCCAAGTGGTCAGGCGCTTGCCTTTGGCCTTGTATCCCTTGACAGCGATGAACTGCTCTGCGTCGATTTCCTCTGATCCCCTAAACTCGTCGACACCACCGTAAGTCACCTTGATGAGCGGATAGACGGTGTCTGTCAATAGAAGAAGCTGTGAGACGGGATTCTCCGAAAGCCAGTTCTGCTTTTTCTTCGTGGCGTCCATCAGGAAACGCTTCATGTACGGATAGCCTTGATTATCAGCATCGTAGAGGATGGCTGTCCATACTTTCGATGAGTCGTATTTCTCTATTCGCAGGATATTCTCTTCGAAATGGTTGTTCAGATCGAAGTTCGTAAGGTAACACTCGCCGTTCTTCAGCACGATGAGAATCTGGTCATCGTCGAAGAACTCACCCAGCAGCCGTCCGTGTTCGTCGTAGTTCAGACGGTTGACGTCTGGATCATACCACACCTTGCGCCCACCGAGTGTCGAGTGTCCGTGACTCTTCAGGCCGATACGATGCACAGGGAACTTCGTCAGCAGATTACCTTTCGACGTACGACCCTTGATCATCACCTCCGAGAAGTCCTTGTCTACAAAGATCTTCCTGAGTTTCGGATTGGGTTCGAGCGTCACCTTGATGATCTCTGCCTCGCCGTTGGGGTTGGCGCTGAAGTACATCACCTTCGAGCCAGGCGTGCCCTGCGTCAAGTCGTACTCCTTGTCGCGCGTCATTGTTGTCACGTTGAAACGCTTGATGAAGCAGTTGCCTTTCTTGCCGTCACGATAGACAGCGTTGTAGGTCGTGCGAGCGTCATTCTTCTTGAACACATCGAGATAAAGCACGTTTTTGCCCACGAACACCTTCTCCGCCACTCGGATAACCTTGTATTTACCGTCTTTGTAGAAGATGATGATGTCGTCGAGATCGGAGCAGTTGCACACGAACTCGTCCTTTTTCAGGCCTGTGCCGATGAAGCCGTCCGTGCGGTTGATGTAGAGTTTCTGGTTGGCTTCGGCCACCTTCGAGGCCTCGATGGTGTCGAAATTGCGGATTTCCGTCAGTCGCGGATGGTCCTTGCCGTATTTGTCCTTGAGGAACTGGAACCAGTTAGCCGTCACTTCCACGAGGTTCGCCAGATCGCGGTCTATCTCCTCAATCTCAGCCTTCAGACGGGCCATCAGCTCTTCGGCCTTGTCCTTGTTGAATTTCAGGATACGCTGCATCTTGATTTCCAATAGTTTGAGGATGTCGTCCTTGGTCACTTCACGGATAAGGGTAGGGTAGTAGGGCGTCAGCCGCTCGTCGATATGTTCGCAGACCTTATCCACATTGGGGGCCTCCTCGAATTTCTTGTCCTTATAGATGCGCTCTTCGATGAAGATCTTCTCCAACGACTGGAAGTGCAACTGTTCCAAGAGCTCACCCTTGCGGATTTCGAGTTCCTGACGAATGAGATCCTTCGTACGGTCTACGCTGTGGCGCAACACATCGCTGACAGTCAAGAACTTAGGCTTATTGTCCTCGATCACGCAGCAGTTGGGTGATATGCTGATCTCGCAATCAGTAAAGGCATAGAGGGCATCGATGGTCTTGTCTGATGAGACGCCTGGAGCGAGATGCACCTGAATCTCAACGTTGGCAGCCGTCAGATCTTCCACCTTACGGGCCTTGATCTTACCTTTCTCAACGGCTTTGACGATGGAGTCCTGCAACGTCTCGGAGGTTTTTGAGAAGGGAATCTCACGGATGACGAGCGTCTTCTGGTCCACCTTCTCGATTTTCGCCCTCACCTTGACGGAGCCACCGCGCTGGCCGTCGTTGTATTTCGACACGTCGATGCTGCCAGAGGTAGGGAAGTCCGGATATAGGCGGAAAGGCTGGTCGTGCAGATAGCTGATGGCTGCGTCGCAAATCTCGCAGAAATTGTGGGGCAGAATCTTCGTGGAGAGTCCGACGGCGATGCCTTCTGCGCCTTGAGCCAGCAACAGCGGATACTTCACTGGCAGGGTGATGGGCTCCTTATTGCGGCCGTCATACGACATCTTCCACTCCGTCGTCTTTGGGTTGAAGACGGTGTCGAGGGCGAATTTCGACAGTCTGGCCTCGATGTATCGTGGGGCAGCGGCAGAGGAACCCGTCAGGATGTTACCCCAGTTTCCCTGGGTGTCAATCAGCAGCTCCTTCTGTCCCAACTGCACGAGGGCGTCACCGATGGAGGCGTCGCCGTGTGGATGGAACTGCATCGTGTGGCCCACGATGTTCGCCACCTTATTGTATCTGCCGTCATCCATCCGTTTCATCGAGTGCAGGATGCGGCGTTGCACAGGTTTCAGGCCGTCCTCCAAATGGGGCACGGCGCGATCGAGGATGCTGTAACTGGCATAATCGAGGAACCAATTCTGGTACATACCGCTCAGATGATGCACGGCTGCGGCATCGAAGCGGTTCACGGGTTTATAGTCGGAGTGACCTTCCTGCTGGCTCTCCGACTCCTGCTGTTCTGGGCTCTCGGACAGCTGGTACTCACCGCTGTCTTCTTTTATCTCGTCGTCCATTCTCTTCCTGGTCTTTAGCTTTTCTGCTGCAAAGGTACAAAAAAAAATTGAATCCGCCAATTTTCCTGCAAATTAATTTGCCAAAGTCTGTTTGTGGAGTGTGATTTGTAAGAATATTTCTTAATTTTGCCGACTTTTCGTAAAGTATTGGTAATCAAAGGATTATCCTCGCTCTGATTTTGGAGCCTTGAAAGTCGGAGTTTGAAGGCAGTAAAGTCTGACTTTAGGCTAACTAAACTCCCACTTTAGTCTATGTAAAGTCCGAGTCCACCCTATGCAATCTTGTGATGTAAATATTTATTACCAAAAGACGATTTTCGCGTCTCTTGCGCGCTATACATATTTTAATTAAGAATTCGGTGATAGTTTTGGCTGTTTCAGAATAATTTTGTAATTTTGCAGCCAATTAAGAAAACAAGTAAGACAATGACAGCAAACGAAATTCGCGACTCATTCAAGAAATTCTTCGAGTCTAAGCAGCACGCCATCGTGCCCTCAGCACCTATGGTCATCAAGGATGACCCCACGCTGATGTTTACCAACGCAGGTATGAACCAATGGAAAGATATCATCCTCGGCACCCGTGATCCGGAGCCGCGCAGA
>JAEEPF010000189.1 GCA_016284635.1 Prevotella sp. | reverse complement strand
CGATGAGGCCAGGAAACGACACGTTTTCCAATTATCAGACTATGGTCTGCCATATATCGCCAAACAAGGTTAGCGACTATGAAGATCCTTGGTTTGCCGACAAGTTTGAGTTTGATGCCAACAGCCTAACAAGCACCCTCTCCAATGTGTGGTGCTACAGTCCGAATGCCACCAAATACATTGGAGGTTTTAATGGCAGCATAGGGTGGGAACTGACAAATACCGCCACCGGCAAGTCGGAATACGACTACGATGACGTTTCTAATAATAAGATATTTACCGGGTACAGCACTTTTCGCAAAATCCTCAGTAGCAATAAGTTTGCTGAAGGTGCCACTTATCTCCTGTATCCTATCGTCTTTGACAAGAGCAAGAAACGAAAGACTTACATCCGCACTTTGGGAGGCAACACAGACTATTACCTGCTGCAGGTGAAGAACGGCAAGATAGAGGTGACCGTGAAAGGCGACCCAAAGCCTGTTGCCGCGACGCCGAATGTGGATATTGTCAGCGTGACCAGCGACAACAAGAATCTGACAAAGATGACGAAGAACGACGTGCTGATCATTCACGGCATCTATAAGAATACAGGAAAGACAGATAACGTGGATACCCGCCTCAGAATCTGGGACGAGAACATGAATCCCATCACCTACAGTAAGACCATCACCAAGTCAATGCCGAAGAATTCAGAGTCGACGGTGGACTTTGAGTTTTCTCTGAAGGATTTGCCAGAAGGAAACTACATCGCCACTGCGCAATTTTACAGGGCGTGGGCAGATGATCCCACCTGGAGGTACAACAAGTCCAAACTGATAAACTTCACCGTTATTGCTGCAGAGGCCACAACGCCGAACCTTATTCCCGTTTCATACGGCAGTGACAACAACACTTTGGACAATCTGACACATGAGGATGTCCTAACGGTTTGGACCACCTACAAGAACACAGGTCAAACAGACAAAATCAAGACCCGCCTCAGAATCTGGAATCAGGATATGGAGCCTGTGACCCTCAGCGATGTCCAAACCGTCCAGTTCAAGCAAGATGCCGAGACGAAAGTGAAGTTTGACTTCAAGCTTACGGATCTTCCTGAAGGCAGATACATTGCAGGCGTTCAATATCAAGAGTCCTGGACCGACAACTCTTGGTACTACTTTAAAGACAAGCTGGTTGATTTCTTTGTAAAAGAAGCCAAACATCCGGAGATGTTCTGGGTTTCCGTCACCTGCGAAAACGAGAGCTTGGAGAACCTCACGAAGTATGACAGACTGACATTCCATGGCACCGTTGAGAATAAAGGAAAGACAGGCGACTGCAGGACGATCATCATGGTATGGAATGACGACACGAACAGGAAATATGTCAGCGAGATGGCTGACATCACCTTCAAAAAAGATACAGAGACCCACTTCAGCATGGACTATTTCTTAGAAGACGTGTTGCCTGGAGAATACATTGCCACGCTGCTTTACGAGGCTTGGTGGGAAGAAGGGCCATACAACTGGTACTATGTGCCGTCGATGACTAAGCACATCACGGTGGTGGAGGCTCCTGCCGCACCAGATATAGAAATCAGCTCCGTCAGCTGTGAGAACTGGTTACCAGACTTCTTGTCGCAGGATGAAGTCTTGAAAATGAGAGCCACCGTTCTGAATACAGGAGAAACAAACAACGTCTATACCCGCATTAGGATCTGGGACATGAATATGGTGCCTGTTGCCGCCAGTGATTTTGTGAGCAAACGGTTCAAGAGCGGCGAAGAGACTATCGTAAATTTAGAGATGCCCCTGACAGATATTCCTGTGGGAAAATACCTCGCAACCATCCAGTATTTTGACGCATGGAGCGAGGAGGCCTATTGGATCTATTTCGAGGACGAACTCGTCACCATTGAAGTCTGCTTTGAAGGCACCGGTATCGACGCTATCAAGCACGATAAAGAGACGGACTTACCCGTCTTCGACCTAAACGGCCGACGGCTGGACAAGCCCCGCAAAGGCATCAACATCATCGGCGGAAAAAAGGTCTTCAAAAAGTAATCATACAGCAAAGGGGCGGGCAGTGATGCCCGCCCCATTATCAAAATGGAAGTCATTGATTCATGATAATCTCCGACAGCTTTACGTGGTCGGCGACGTCCACCTTACCGTCGTTGTTCAGGTCGCCCAACTTGGCGTTCGGCTTGGCATCCGAAAAGTTGAACTCGCGAGTGGCGGTGTCTGACCTGTAACAGCCCTTCTTCACAGCAAAGACGGAAACCACAAAAGAACTGGGAGTAGAAAGCGTGGAGGTTTCATACGTCTTGGCGTCAGCTACCTGCACTTCGGACCTGTACGCCACACCCTTCGTCTCACAACTGAACACGACCTTACCGTCTGAGAAACCAATCTCAGGTGTTGCACACTTGATCAACTCATCCTCGCTGATCTTGACAATTTTCCCAAATGCGCCCCAAGGCGACGCGTAGAGATAACTGTCGAAAGCCATTTCTGGCACATGGAGAACCATCTGCTTTAAATATCTGGTATCCAATGAGGTACTCTCTGTAGACGGAAGATCCTCTGGCAGGCAATAGATATCCTCCAAACTGCTGCAGTCACAAAAAGCAGACGTACCAATGGAGGCAACGCTGCTGCCGATGATGACCGACCTAAGCGAGTTACACTTATGGAAGGCAGACGTACCGATGGAGGTCACGCCATTACCGATGGACACAGCAACCAGATTTGGACACGAATAGAAGGTGAAATCACCGATGGAGGTCACGCCGTCACCTATGGACACTGAGCTCAGCATACTATAGTTAAAAGTCTTCGAGGCAATGGCGGTCACATCATACACCTCACCATCGTAAGTGACACTCTCTGGAATCACAATATCACCCACATAGCCAAGTTTTGTCTGACTGCTGACAACGGTCGCGCAGCCTAGTTCCGCATCCAGGTTATACCACACACCATCGATTTCCACCGCATCCGCAGCACACACTGTCAGTGGCAGCAAGGCCAACAAGAATAAAACACATGTCTTCTTCATACTATCTGAATTTGTTTGTTCTTTGGTGCAAAGTTAAGAAATAATTCCTAAACTTCCAAATTTATTCATAAAAAAATTAGTAATTCACTTGAGATATGAATTCGGATCAGCGGAATATGCCCCCATTATTGCCTATCTTTACGCTCTGTTATCTGCAAGAATATGTCAATTGCATGCAGTTTGGAGTGTGTAATTGACATTTTTATGCAAAAAGATGAAAGAATATTGCGGTTTATCGGATATTTGCAGTAACTTTGCAGCCCAATAGTATAGTTTACAGTTTAAAGTTTATAGTTTAAAGATGAAGCTATTCGACGTATATCCGCTCTTCGATGTGAACATCGTCAAGGGCAAGGGTTGCAAGGTGTGGGATGACAAAGGTCAGGAGTATCTGGACCTATACGGCGGACATGCCGTCATCAGCATCGGCCACGCCCATCCTCATTATATAGAAAAAGTGACGGAGCAGTTGCAGAAGCTGGGGTTCTACTCCAACTCGGTGATCAATAAGTTGCAAGTGGAGCTGGCAGAGCGCTTAGGCAAGATCTGCGGCTACGACGACTACCAGCTGTTCCTGATCAACTCTGGTGCCGAGGCGAACGAGAACGCCCTGAAACTCGCTTCGTTCACTAACGGCAGGACGCGCGTCTTGTCATGTGAGAAGGCCTTCCACGGACGGACCTCGTTGGCCGTTGAGGTGACGAACAATCCGAAGATCATCGCACCCATCAATGATAACAGTCACGTGACCTACCTGCCGTTGAACGACCTGCCCGCCTGGGAGGCTGAACTGGCGAAGGGCGATGTGTGTGCAGTAATCCTGGAGTGCATCCAGGGTGTGGGCGGCATCAAGTTGGCCACGAAGGAGTTTGCCCAGGGTCTGGCCGCTGCCTGCAAGAAATATGGTACCATTCTTATCTGCGACGAGATCCAATGCGGCTACGGACGAAGCGGAAAGTTCTTCGCACATCAGTGGCTCGACATCCGTCCGGACATCATCACCGTTGCCAAGGGCATCGCCAATGGTTTCCCGATGGGCGGTGTGCTAATCTCTCCGGAGTTCAAGCCCGTGTATGGGCAGTTGGGAACGACGTTCGGAGGCAATCATCTGGCATGTGCTGCAGCGCTGGCTGTGCTCGATGTGTTCGAAGAGGAGAATCTGGTGGAGAATGCCAGAGTGGTTGGTGAGTACCTGATAGAGAGAATTAAAGAATTAAAAAATGAAAAGATTAAGGATGTGAGGGGTCGTGGCCTGATGATTGGCATCGACCTTGATTGTCCGCATGCCGAAGTGCGTAAGCCGCTGATTTATCAGGAACATTGCTTCACCGGCTGCGCAGGGACGAACATCCTGCGTCTGCTGCCACCGCTCTGCCTCACTAAGCAAGAGGCCGATGATTTCATCGAAAGGCTAAGGAAATGTCTATAATCTAAGGAGATAATATGTCTAAGGAATTTAGGAAAATAGGAATTATATCTATCGGTGTCAGCACCGATATGTTCCTTGATTCCTAAATTCCTTAGAATAAAAAAAGAAATATAATCCGTAGAAAGAATGAAGATTGCAGTAATAGGAGCAGGCGCCATGGGCGGCGCCACCGTGGAAGGCCTCATCAAGGGCCAGCAGTTCAAGAACGAGGATATCACCGTGAGCGACCCCTCGCAGGCCGTGGTGGAGAAGTTTGCCAAGACGGGCGTCAGTGTGACGACGGACAATAAGTTGGCGGCTGATAGTGCAGACATCGTCTGTGTGGTTGTGAAGCCCTGGCTCGTGGAGCAGGTGTTGAAGGACATCAAGCCCGAACTGGATCCAAAGAAGCAGATTTTGATTGTGATTGCCGCTGGTGTGAAGTCGGAAAGCATCAAGGAGTGGCTGGGAGAGCAGTGCCCGCCACTGTTCTTAGTAATACCGAATATCGCGATTGCAGAGATGGCGTCGATGACGTTTATCGTGCCCATCGGAGCCTCGGAAGCAGAAACCAAGACCGTTGTCAATATCTTCGATGAGATGGGCAATTCGCTGATCACCGATGAGGCGCATCTGGCAGCAGGTACGACGCTGGCCTCCTGCGGCATCGCCTATGCCATGCGGTATATCCGTGCAGCATCGGAAGGCGGCGTGGAACTGGGCTTCAAGGCTGATGATGCCAAAAGGATTGTGATGCAGACAATGAAAGGTGCCGTGGAGCTGCTGGAGGCCAGCGGTCTTCACCCCGAGGCTGCCATCGACCTGGTGACGACACCTGGCGGTGTGACCATCAAGGGTCTCAACGAGATGGAGCACGCAGGCTTCACCTCAGCAGTCATCCGCGGACTCAAAGCCGGAGCAAAATAATAATTCAGCAACGGACTACAGGACTAACACGACTTTCTAAATACAGTCCTTAAGTCCTATAGTCCTTGCTAAAATATAATATATTATGGACGAACAATTAAAGCAGATAGGCGAACGCCTGAAGGGATTGCGCGACGTGCTCGACATCCCCGTGAGTGAGATGGCAGAGACCATCGGCATCAGTGC
>JAEEPF010000032.1 GCA_016284635.1 Prevotella sp. | reverse complement strand
AGAACAGCGGGTTCTGTTTCTTTGCCAGCTCCTTTGCCTGAGCATCAGCACCCTTGTCCTTCTTGGCCAACTTGGCAGCCAGATCGTTGGCGGCAGCCTTCACAGTATCAGCGGCAGCCTCGGCCTCAGTAGCGGTGGTGTCTTCCTCGACAACCTCACCGCCCTGGATGGCGTAGCGCTGGTTCAGCTGAGCCAGCAGCGGGGTGACCTCCTGAGAGTTATAGGTCTCCCAGAACTCGAGGTTAGCACTTCCCTGAAGGAGCTTACGCACACGCTCCGGCTCCTTGATACCAGGCATCTCGACCATAATACGGCCGCTCTGGCCTTCGAGTTTCTGGATGTTTGGCTGGACGACACCGAACTTATCGATACGGTTACGAACCACGTTGAATGAGTTGTCGACAGCCGAGGCGACCTCCGTACGGAGTGCAGCCTCCACCTCAGAGTCCGTGCTCTGGGTGCTCACCTTGCCCTTCATCTGCTGAGTAGCAAAGATAGCAGCAAGGGGACGGCCATTGCCTTCTTGTTTCCAATACTTAATAAACAGGGAGATGAAGTCGTTCTGACTGGTTTCCTCTTCCTTCTTGGCCAGTTCCATAGCCTTTTTGTAGGCAGCGTCCTGCTTGTGGTCGGCGAGCACGTCGACGACATCAGGCACAGACACCTCGAGGATTACGTTCATACCGCCTTTCAGGTCAAGACCCAGGCCAATCTCCATCTCACGGCACTGCTTCAGCGAATAGATGCCCATATACACCTTCTCGTTGTTGATTGAGTCGAGGTACTCCGCACCAGCTTCCTCACCCATGGCGGCAGCCTTACTCTCGTAGTGGCGTGTCACGAATGAGAAGGAGAGGTAGAAGCAGCACACGAGCATCAGAAGCACTGCGATTACTTTTACAATTCCTTTGTTTTGCATTTTGATTTTTGATGTTATTTACTATATATATATTCTGTTCGCGTACATTTTTAGCGTGCAAATATAGACATTTTTTCAGAATTGGAAAAAAATATTAGCGTTTTTCATTCATTTTTTAAGGTTTATGCACTAATTTTAGCCAACAAAAGATAGGATAATGGTCGCTTGCGTCAATTTTGTCATCAATCTGGCAGTTATAAGGCGTGAAGTGATCAGAGCACAAAATGTGGTCAATTCGGAAACAAATGCCTTTCCGATTATATGACAAACCGAGTCCTCTTCCGGTCTCAGCAAAGCAGTCTGTCAGTCCCTTGGAGATAACGTGGCGGGAGTAGGAAATGGGATTATCGTTGAAGTCGCCACAGACAATCATCGGATACTGACGGTGCTGTTCGATATAACGATGTACGGCCTCAGCCTCCTTGGCACGGATGGCATTCGACTGCCCGAGTTTCGACATGATCAGTTTCGACTCCTCCTTGAGCGTATCCCGTCGCATCTTTCCCTTTATCATCTCCTCATAGCGGGAACGGTCCTCGGTAGAGAGATGAGTGCTCTCCAGATGGTTGTTGATGACCAGCAACGTGTCTTTGCCAACTTGCAGATACCACGCCACAGAACCATTTGCCTTCGACTCATAAGGAATACGCTCACGCCGGATGATAGGATAACGGGAGTGGATGCCCATACCGTTCGTAAAGTCCGCAGCGGTAACAAAGAAGATGGTGTCGTTGTAGGGATATATCTTCTGATAACGATGGAAGACATAGCGCCGCCAAGTGTCCACATCCTCCTGTAAACAGACGATGTCGGCATCCTGACGGGCGAGGCAGTCGTAGATGACGTCGAATCCCTCATTATCCTTATAATTATCAATGCCTGTATAGGAGCAGACATTGTAAGAAAGGAACTTGATGGCATCTTCGGGCACATCCTGGGCCGAGTGCATCGGCATATAAAGGGCTATCGGGGGATAGGCCAGCAGGTAACCCACAATCGGAATCCACACCTTCCGCCACTTAAACGTGAGCCAGAAGAAAATGAAGATGAGGTTGAGCAACAGGAATATGGGAAAAGTCATGCCCAGATTCGAGAGCAACGGATAGGACTCAGGACTGATACGATCAGAATAGCCCGCTGCCAGCATCAGCAGCACGGTTGCCACATTCGCACCTGCGAAGATGTTGATGGTGAAAGTTTTCAGTTGCTTGATCATCGCTCGTTGCTCGCATCGAAGAGTTTCTTTTTCTCTTCTTTCGTCAGACTATCGTAACCACTCTTACGGATCTTGTCGAGAATGGCGTCAATCTCTTCCTGGTTCTTACGCTTCCGGGCATTATACTCCTGATCGGTCTCTCTCGCCCCACCCTGCTCAGCGTGCATGTGCGGCGACTGATGTTGGTGGCTGTTCTGCTGTCGCTGGTCGAAGTTACGCTTCAGATTCTCAAAGAACTGCTGGCCACGACTGCGGTCATAACTCCCGTTGGGATGCTTGTTCCAATAGCGGATCATCAGGTAACCGAAGAGCATGCCTCCCAGATGGGCCGTATGAGCCACGCCGTCACCAGAGGAACCAAGGGCAGAGAAGAACTCTATGGCCACATAACCCAATACGAACCACTTCGCCTTGATGGGGAACGGGAATGGAATGATAAACAACCGCTCGTTGGGGAAGGTCATACCAAAAGCGAGGATGACAGCATAGACGGCACCCGAAGCGCCAATCGTTGTCCAAGAATTCAGAGCATTAGCATACTGGCTTCCATACTCCATCACCATCCCTAATGTAGTCTCCGGAACCTGCTCTACAACAGTCATATAGAACGAGCCGAACTGTGCCAATTCCTGTAAAAGACCCGCTCCAATACCACATGTAATGTAATAAAAAAGGAATTTCTTCGGACCCCATACATTTTCTATGACACAACCAAACATCCAAAGGCCAAACATATTTGACAGGATGTGCATGAACGAGGCATGCAGAAACAAATAGGTCACCAACTGATAATAATGAAAGTGGCTGGCCATAAAGAAATGCAGTCCACCGATGTCTGCCAAGTCTATGCCACGCATCTGGAAAACCAGCGTGGCAAGGAAGGCAATCAGGTTGATGATCAACAGATTCTTCGTGATAGGGGGTATGCGGAACATCATTGCTATTTGCTATTTATCAATTTATGATTTACGATTTTGGCCTTACGGCGGTATTTCGGCTGCAAAATTACGAAAAATATCTCGTTTTAGCCCTAAAAACGGGGGGAATAGTACTTTTTTTCATTAAAAAAGCAATTTTTTCTCTTTTTTTGTTGTTTCTTTGAATAGTTTACACTATATTTGCCATCAAATTCAGTTAAACATTAGTTTTATTACTATTAATAATTTATTTTAAAATTAAAAATTATGAACAAAACAGAATTGGTAGAGAAGATTGCAGCAGGTGCTGGTCTCTCAAAAGTAGACTCTAAGAAGGCTTTGGAAGCCACAATCGCAGCTATTAAGGACGCTCTCGTAGCAGGTGACAAGGTTGCTCTCGTTGGTTTTGGTACATTCAGCGTTAGCGAGCGCCCCGCTCGTGAGGGTATCAACCCCGCTACAAAGCAGAAGATTTCGATTGCTGCCAAGAAGGTGGCTAAGTTCAAGCCAGGTGCTGAGCTCGCTGATGCTATCTAATTCGAAATTTGTAAAATAAAAATACGTGGAGGCCTCGCTTGAAGCCTCCACGTTATTTTTCTCTTCTCACTGATTACTTCTCACTGATCCTGATCCAATCGGCATCCACCCAGCCACGATCGCATTTAGGATCGCTCTCGGCAGCAATGAAGCCGAACTTGGCTCCAATCCATTTTCCTTCCTTCATCTGAAACGTATCGCCGCAGTCGGAGAATTTCTTACCATTCTGGCTCCACGCGAAACGTACCTTTGAATCCTTCACAGACAGTCTCAGGTAGATATCCTCGTGGATACCCGGCTTATAATCTATCTGATCCGCAGCCGTTGGTTTCAATGTGGCGATGACGGTTTCCGTCTGAACATTGCCTTTGTCGGCACCCTTGCAGGTCATCAGCACCAGTTCGAACGTCTGCCCCACCCTACGGACAACGAGGGCACTATAGTCGAGCCCCATCATGATAAGACCGCCAAACTGTCCGTCGGCCTTTGAGGTCATACGCAGTTTCGTGGTGACAGTAAAAGCATCAGCAGGTGTCTTCTGCAACAACAGATTGGGCACTTCCCAGAAATTCTTCCAATCCTTAGAGAGTTTATAGGTATAGATACGGAACGTGCCGAAGGCGGTAGGAACGCCTAATTTCTCATCGTAGTTCGCATGCCATTGCCATTGTTTGCCAAGCGTCGGTGAATTAAACTCATCACTCTCCACCGGATTCACGATTGGACAATTATCCATTGAGCATTTCGGTTTCCGGAATGTCTTCACCGGCTCACCGTTCTTACCCATGATGGGCCAGCCTGATGACCAGTCGACAGGATTCAGATGCACCACACGACCATAGGCCTCCTTATCCTGAAAATGCAGGAACCAATCCTCACCATATTTCGTATGCACCCATCCACCCTGATGAGGACCGTTGATGTCGGTCTTACCCTGGGCAAGAACGATCTTATGCTCGTAAGGGCCGTAGGGCGATTTCGAGCGCATCGCGAGCTGGAAGCCCGTAGGCACACCGCCAGCAGGACACATGATCCAATACCAACCATCACGCTTGTAGAACTTCGGTCCCTCACAAGTACGATTTTCCGTACCATTGCCATCGAAAACGATGACAGGCTGCCCGATGGCCTTCGTACCATCAGACGACAATTCACGGACCGTCAGCACAGAGGCAAATTTTGAGCGTGAGTTCGCCCAACCATTCACCAGATAGCAACGTCCGTCGTCATCCCAGAGAGGTGTGGTATCAATATAACCTTGTCCTTTAATCACACAGACAGGCTTTTCCCACTTGGCGGCAGGATCCTGCGTCTTCACCATGTACACACCATAGTCAGGATCGCCCCAATAGATATAGTACCAACCATCATGATAGCGGATGGATGGTGCCCACACTCCAGCACCATGCTGAGGCGTACTGAAATGCTTCAGCAATTCCTCATCACCCTCATAGAGATTTCCCAACGCATAATTGATGATCTCCCAGTTCACCAAGTCTTTCGAATGGAGGATGGGCAGGCCGGGCACACATTGGAATGATGATGCCGTGAGGTAATAATCCTCACCGCTGGCACCCACGCAAACGTCAGGATCTGAATAGTCTGCGTTGATGACTGGATTGGTATAGGTGCCATTGCCATTATCGGGCGACCATACCTCAGAAACAAACTGGGCATGAGCCATCACAGGGATGACCCATGCCAGAACCAATATTTTTTTCACCTTTTTACTTGTTAACCTTTTCACCTTTACTTCGGCTGCTTGCCGATGTAGGCCAGGATACCACCGTCGACATAAAGCACATGACCGTTCACGGCGTCAGAAGCGTGAGAAGCGAGGAACACAGCGGGACCTCCCAGCTCAGAAGGATCGAGCCAACGGCCAGCAGGTGTCTTGGCGCAGATGAAGCTATCGAACGGATGGCGGCTGCCGTCTGGCTGACGCTCACGGAGAGGAGCCGTCTGCGGGGTTGCGATGTAACCCGGGCCGATACCGTTACACTGGATGTTGTACTCGCCATACTCAGAACAGATGTTACGGGTGAGCATCTTCAGTCCGCCCTTGGCAGCTGCGTAGGCGCTGACGGTCTCACGGCCCAGCTCAGACATCATCGAGCAGATGTTGATGATCTTACCCTCCTTGCGCTCCATCATCTCAGGGATGACGGCAGAAGAGCAGATAAACGGACCCACGAGGTCGATGTCGATGACCTGCTGGAACTCAGCACGCTTCATCTCATGCATGGGGATACGCTTGATGATACCTGCATTGTTCACGAGGATGTCAATCTGGCCCACCTCTGCGTGAATCTTCTCTACGAGTGCCTTCACGGCATTCTCGTCCGTCACGTCACAGACGTAACCCTTCACATTCTCGATGCCAGCTTCCTTATAGTTGGCCAGACCGCGAGCGAGGAACTCCTCGTTGATGTCGTTAAAGATGATTGTCTTGATGCCGGCAGCCACGAAAGCCTTGGCAATGTTGAAACCGATACCGTAAGATGCGCCGGTAATCCAGGCATTCTTACCTTCCAATGAAAATAGATTTGTCATAATTGTTTTGTTTTTAGAAGTTTGTTTGTAGTTGGACGACTCGGATTCGAACCGGGAATGACAGAACCAAAACCTGTAGTGTTACCATTACACCATCGTCCAGTTGCGGGTGCAAAGTTAGTGAAAATTTGGCAAACCGCCAAATTTTCACCAATCTTTCTTATTTTACGATGAGTAAGTAGTAGTTCTTCTTGCCTTTCTGGGCCAAAAGATACTTTCCATCGATGAGGTCATCAGCCGTAATTTCACGATTCTGGTCGGTGAGTTTCTCCTTGTTCAGAGAGACACCACCACCCTGCACCATCTTACGCATCTCACCCTTTGAAGGGAAGACGGGAGCCACCGTGGTGAGAAGTTCGATAGCGGGCTGACCGAGCTGGTCACGGGAGATCTCGTGCTTCTCTACGCCGTCGAACACGTCGAGGAAGGTCTGCTCGTCGAGTTTCTCAAGTGCCTCCTTGGTCGATTTGCCGAAGAGGATGTTCGATGCCTCGATGGCCATTTCGAGATCTTCCTTCGAATGAACCATCACTGTCACCTCCTCAGCGAGACGCTTCTGAAGGATACGGCGGCCAGGATCCTGCTTGTGCTCTTCGATAAGGCCATCGATGGTTTCCTTCTCGAGTGAAGTGAAGATCTTAATGTAACGCTCTGCATCCTCGTCGCTCACGTTCAGCCAGAACTGGTAGAAACGGTATGGCGTAGTGCGGTTGCGGTCCAGCCAGATGTTGCCACTCTCAGTCTTGCCGAACTTCTTACCATCCGACTTCGTGATCAGCGGACAAGTCAAGGCAAAGGTCTCCACCTCATTGCCCAGCGTACGACGGATCAATTCCGTACCTGTGGTCATATTGCCCCACTGGTCGTTGCCACCCAACTGCAGCTTCACACCGTAGTGCTGATAGAGATACAGGAAGTCGTAACCCTGCAGAAGCTGATAGGTGAATTCGGTGAAGGAGAGTCCGTCGCGGGCTGTACCGTTCAGGCGCTGCTGCACCGACTCCTTCGCCATCATATAGTTCACAGTGATGTGCTTACCCACCTCACGGGCGAAGTCGAGGAAGGTGAAGTCTTTCATCCAGTCGTAGTTATTGACCATAATGGCTGCGTTTGACTCCTTCGACTCGAAGTCGAGGAACTTGGCGACCTGCTTCTTGATGCACTCCTGGTTATGATAGAGTGTCTCGTTATTCAACAGATTACGCTCCTGCGACTTACCCGAGGGGTCGCCGATCATACCTGTGGCACCACCCACAAGGATGACGGGACGATGACCACAACGCTGCAAATGACGGAGCATCATAATACCGCAGAGGTGTCCGATATGCAGAGAGTCTGCCGTAGGGTCAGTACCCAGATAGGCAGTCACCATCTCCTTCTGGAGCAGTTCCTCGGTGCCTGGCATCATCTGTGCCAGCATACCACGCCATTTCAGTTCTTCAATAAAGTTCTTCATACCTTATTATATATATAATATATTCAATTTCTAATTTTACAATTTTATAATTTTATAATTTTCCTACGGCACAGGGTCGTAGCCGCTTCCTCCCCAGGGGTTGCATCTCAGTATGCGCCAAATGGCCAAATAGAGGCCTTTGATAGGACCGTGCTTCATGATGGCCTGCTTGGCATACTCGCTACACGTGGGTGTAAACCGGCACGAGGGTCCCAACAGCGGGGAGATGCATATCTGGTAAATCCGGATGGGCTGAACCAATAGCCAGGACAATATGTGCGACAGCCACTTCACCTTTTCACTTTTTCACCTTCTCCAAGATTTTGACGACTCGCGACTCTACTTCCTTCGTAGGATAATGGCGGTCAGAAAGCCAGATGAATCCCACCAGCATCTCCTGATTCTCAGCCATCCCCTCCCACAGCAGTTGCTTATGCTGACGGTAAGCCTCGCGGATCTGACGTTTCACACGGTTTCTGTCCACTGCATGCTTGAACCGCTTCTTGGGAACACTGATCAGGATCTGTGCAGGCCCGTGGCCGTCACGACGTTCTATCATCTGATATACGGCTCTGAGCGGAAAGGCAGAGACAGACTGGCTGCTGCCGTTTTCAAAGAGCGCCTCTATCAGCAGATTGCTTACCATGCGCTCCCGTTTCCTGAAAGTAGGAGCCGCTGCCATCGTGCTAACCTTGTTTCTCTAAGAGATAATGCAGAAGGGCTCCCGTCATCGAAGGATATTTCTCCGACGGGGCCTCAATATCCAGACGGAGACCAGCGTCCTTTGCTGCCTTTGCGGTGGCAGGGCCAAAGGTGGCGATGGCTATCTCTCCCTGCTTGAAGCCGGGGAAATTCTTCGTCAACGACTCAATACCCGACGGGCTGAAGAAAATCAGCATATCGTAGTCGAAAGTCTTGACCTCCTCAGGGGTAAAATCGTTGCTGACAGTCTTATACATCACGCACTCCCTGTGATTGAGTTTCTTCGACTCCAACAGATTCGAAATACTGTCGTTATGCACATCGCTCATGGGCACGAGATACTTCTCGTTCTTGTGCTTCACCATCGCAGGGATCAAATCGTCCACACGACCAGACTCACCGAAGAACACCTTGCGCTTGCGATACTGTACATACTTCTGGATATACAGGGCGATGGTCTCTGTCACGCAGAAATACTTCATGTCCTCAGGGATGTTCACGCGCAACTCCTTAGCCATATTAAAGAAATGGTCAATGGCGTGACGCGAGGTAAACACGACGGCCGTATAGTCAAGGATGCTGACCTTCTGGGCACGAAACTCCTTCGCACTGATAGCTTCCACCTTGATGAACGGACGGAACACCAGTTCAACCTCAAATCTGCTCGCTATATCAAAGTACGGCGACTTCTCACTGGCAGGTCTGGGCTGTGAGACTAAAATCTTCTTTATCATCTCTGTCTTAAAAAATTACTCTCAAATGATTCACGATAACCGCCAATCCACCCCAAAGTGAAAGCAACGGCACCATTTCAAGGGCGCAAAAGTACAAAAATATTTGCACATACAACGCTTTTTGAGCAAAAAAGATGACATAAGTCTTATAAAATATTAGAATTTTGAAGAAAAACACCACCAAAAAGGTATAAATAGCGGCATTATGTATCGGAAACTGGAAATAAGTGCATAACAATAGGACGGGGAACAACAGAACCCCCTCCATAGATATGAGGAAGATCAATGTTGTAAGAAATTTTTTATTCCTCGAGCCATCAAACATAATAATGTTGACGATGGTATAGAGAAGGAATTTCAGTAGGAAATAGGCTGCCATAACAAGGAAGATCACACCCAGCAGCAGATGCTCTGTAGAGAAGACGAATGTATTGTCCACCATCGTGAGCACATAGAGATAGTAGAGCAGCGAGCAGGTGAAGCAGGTGATGATTGAGAAGATTATCTGGAAATTGATCTCGTCGCCCGTCTCCTCCACGCTGTGTTCACCTTTCTGCAAATAGAAGAAGTCCTTTATCTGACGTCCGAAGAAACCAGAGATTCTGGAAAAGGCAAGAGTCATCAGCAGGAAACAGAGGATGAGCAGCCCGGAAATCAGGCTGTCGTTGCTCAAAATCTCAGGTACAGGATCACCCGCCACCCCATAGCGCCCGCCGTCCAACTCTGGGTGATAGAGTGAGTCGTTGGAGAAGAAGTTCTCACGATAGTACGTAGGCAACTGCACATCCTTCAGATCGCGAGGGATCCCCTCACCAGGCAGGTGGAGCGTATCTGGGCGCTCGCTGTAGTGGATCTCTTCTGGCGCGAACCACGCCTGGATGGCGGAGTCCTGCTGGGCAGGCGTCGCATCCTTAGGCAATAACCGCAGCACCTGGTAAGGTGTCTGCGGCTTTGCAGGTGTTCGTGGCACTAAGTCAAGTGCAACGATACTGGGTGGTTCTACGTAGATCGAGTCTTGCATCAGATTCCAAACTCCTTGCGGATATCGTCCACACGGTCAAGTTTCTCCCACGTAAACAGTTCCACGTCGATGGTCTTCGTCTCGTGGTAATGGCTGGTGAATGTCTTCTTGATCACTTCACACTTCCGCCCCATGTGTCCATAGGCTGCCGTCTCACTGTACATGGGCTGGCGCAGCTTCAGCGTGCGCTCAATGGCCTTCGGACGCAGGTCGAAGAGTTTCTCAATCCTCTTGGCAATCTCACCGTCGCTCATATTGACCTTGCTACGGCCATAGGTGTTCACGTAGATGTTCATTGGCTTGGCGATGCCGATGGCATAACTCACCTGAACCAGCATCTCGTCGGCCACACCTGCGGCCACCATATTCTTCGCGATATGACGGGCAGCATAGGCGGCTGAGCGGTCCACCTTCGAGGAGTCCTTTCCTGAGAAGGCACCACCGCCGTGGGCACCCTTGCCACCATAGGTATCCACGATGATCTTACGGCCCGTGAGACCTGTATCACCGTGAGGACCGCCGATGACGAACTTGCCCGTGGGGTTCACGTAGTACTTGATATCCAGCCCAAACAGATCGAGCACCTTCTGCGAATGGATCTGCTGCTTCACACGGGGGATGAGGATATTGATGACATCATCCTTGATTCGGGCCAGCATCTTCTCATCCTCGTCAAACTCGTCGTGCTGGGTAGAGACGACGATGGTGTCGATGCGCTCAGGAATGCCTGCATCGCTGTACTGGATGGTCACCTGACTCTTGGCATCCGGACGCAGATAGGTCATCTCCTTACCCTCCTTGCGGATATCGGCTAAGGTACGCATAATGAGGTGTGCCAAGTCGAGCGAGACAGGCATAAAGTTCTCCGTCTCGTTGGTGGCATAACCAAACATCATACCCTGGTCGCCGGCACCCTGTTCATCCTCATTGCCGTTGTCGACACCTCGATTGATATCGGCACTCTGCTCATGGATGGCACTGAGGATACCACACGAGTTGCCGTCGAACTGGTATTCCGCCTTTGTATAGCCGATGCGCTTGATGGTGTTGCGGGCGATGGTCTGCAGGTCGATATACACCTCACTGCGCACCTCACCCATAATCACTACCTGTCCTGTGGTGACAAACGACTCAATGGCGCAGCGGGCCTTGTCGTCGTATGCCAGGAACTGGTCTAATATCGCGTCAGAAATCTGATCCGCCACCTTATCGGGATGGCCTTCAGACACTGATTCTGATGAAAACAAATAACTCACGATTATTTACGATTTATTACTTTTCACTATTCACTTTTCACTTCTTCCTCCGGCATCATGATGACCTCAGCACGGTTGCCAGCCTTCAGCATCTCAGCCACGAAGGCACTGATGCTCTCTGGCGTCTGGGCATTCACCACCTTCTCATAGTCCGTATGGAAGTCGATGCCCCACTTGCGCCACTGGTTGATACAGCCCATCCAGTAGTTGTTCTGCTTCAACTGGTCAGCGTGGTTCTTCAACATATACTCCTTCACCTTCTGTAGTTTATCGGCATCGCAGGTCTTGGCAAGGGCCGTCACTTCGTCGCGCATAATCATAATGGCCGTGTCGCCCTTCTCAGGCTTCATCGGACAATAGACAAGCAACTGGTCTTCTGTCTCGAAGTCGTTGCGATTCATGCTTGACATAACGAAGACGGTATAGGCAGCGCTGGCTTCCTCACGGATCTCCTTGGTATATACCATATCCAGAATCTGACCGGTCATATCGGCCTTGATGCTGTTCTCCAATGTAAAGGGCAGATCCTTCGTGTACCACAGCATAACGGCGATGGCCTTGGGAGTCTCTGCCTTCTGCTTGAAGCTGTTGATGACGACGCCCTTGAAGTCTGTCGACACGTTCGGGCTCTTCACCACCTCTTTCTTTGAGGGTAGCGAGGCGAGATACTGCTCGATGAGCGGACGGATCGTGGCCTCGTCGTAGTTACCGATGATGGTGAAGGTGAAAGCTGCGGCATTGCTCGTCTGCTCCTTGGCCATCTCGAGGATACGGTCGTAGTCTACGTTAGCCAGTTCGTCTGCCTCGAGGGCCTTGTAACGGGGATTATGGCAGCTGACGGTAGCTGTGAGTGAGTCACTGAACACGGTCTCAGGCATCAGCAGACGGTTCTTCAACGATACCTCAGCGGTCTTCATCAGGTTGTCATACGACTTCTGGTCCTTGGCGATATTGGTGAAATAGAGATACACCAACTGCAACATCGTCTCCACATCCTTCGGCGTAGAACTACCGTTCACCATCTGACGGTTGGTACTCATCTGGAGGGAGGCGCTGGCGATCTTGCCAGCCATAGCTTTCTCCAACTCCGTGTGAGAGAAGTTACCCAGTCCGCTGGCCTCAATGACATCACCAAACATCTTGATGTTCGCAAAGTCCTTCTCGCCATAGAGGGCAGATCCTCCGAAGCCCTCGCCGCTCAGCAGCACCTGGTCTTTCTTCAGGTCGGTCTGCTTCAGCACAACGGTAGCACCGTTAGAGAGCTTCAGTTCCGTATAGCCGAAGAGGTCATTCTTCGTCTCGCTGACGATGGCACCCTTCTGAGGCAGCTCCGTCATCAGCGGCTCATCCTTCACGTTATCCACATACGCCTCAATCTGTGCGGTGCGGGCATCGGCAATGGATTTCTTCAGACCGTCTTCCGTCGGATAGACTGCACCCTCTTTCTCCGTATTGAAGCTCAGCACTACGAGGTTCGTGTCCGTCGGCAGTACGAGTTCCTTCATCACACTGTTCACAGCCTCCAACGGCAGCATCGGCACAATCTGCTTCATCGTTTCATACGTATAGTCGATGCTGGGGATGGGGTCGCAGTCCAGGAAGTTATCCACATAAGCGTCCACAAACTGAGAGTTATAACGCTTGTCCTTATTCAGATATTGCTTGTCGAGCTGGCTGAGATAGTTCTGCTTGTAACGGTTGTACTCCGTAGCAGTGAATCCGAATTCAGCTGCACGACGGGCCTCGGTGAAGGCGGCAGTCACAGAAGCATCCGTCTGTCCGTCCTTCGGCAGCACGTCGATCTCAAAGGCATCCACCGTACGCGACAGCAAATACTCTTCGTAAGATGTCGATGCCTGCAGGAACGGGCTCTCGGGCTTCTCGGCATACTCCTTCAGACGGTCATTGAGCATCGAGACAGCAGCATCCTTCACGTAATCGAAGATCATATAGGCCATCGTGTTCTTCAGCGAGTCGGGGAAAGCCTCATGCTTCATCATCACATGCATGTCGTTGGTGCGCTGCTCCTTGTCTTTGTCGATCACGTAGATGGCCTCGGGATTGTCGGGCACGGGCTCCATCGTCACCAGCGCACGGTTTTCAGGCAGCTCGATGGGAGAGAACAGGTCTTTGATCTTCTGCTCAATCTTGTCCACATCCACGTCGCCCACCACGATGATAGCCTGATTGTCAGGACGGTACCACTTCTCGTAGTATGCCTGCAGGAAGGGGCGCTCGAAGTTGTCGATGATCTCCATCAGTCCGATAGGCATGCGGTAGCCGTACTTAGAACCGGGATAGAGCTTCGGCAGGTCACGCTCCAGCATACGCATCTGAGCAGAAGTGCGCAAGCGCCATTCCTCGTGGATCACACCACGTTCCTTATCGATCTCCTCCTGTTCCAGCAGCAGACCGTCGGCCCAGTCGTAGAGGATCAGCAGACATGAGTCGATGATACCCTCACGCGTCGTGGGTACATTACTTATATTATAGACGGTCTTGTCGATGCTCGTATAGGCATTCAGGTCACCACCGAACTGGATACCCACGCTCTCACACCAACGGATCAGTTCGTTACCCTTGAAGTGCTTAGAGCCGTTGAAGGCCATGTGCTCCAGGAAGTGGGCCAGTCCTCGCTGGTCGTCGTTCTCCTGAATAGAACCCACGCGCTGGGCAATGTAGAACTCAGCACGGTTCTCAGGCCAGTTGTTGTAACGGATGTAATAAGTCAGTCCGTTGTCGAGTTTGCCGATACGTACATCGGGGTCAACGGGAATCGATGGCATCTCCATCTGGGCCATCATTGCCACTGTGCCAACTATGGTCAGCAGAAGGCTAAGGAATAGTTTTTTCATCTTCATAAGTTTGGTTGTTGTAAATTTGGGTGCAAAATTACTGCTTTTTTTCTGATTAGACGCACCATTCGACCAAAAACTACACGTTATTGACCTTTTTTACCTTTTCACCTTTTTACTTTTTTACCTTTTCATGTTCCTCGGATGATGCTCAAGTATCTCCCTGCGGAGCGTCGAGGTGTCGATGTGGGTATAGATCTCCGTTGTGCCGATGCTCTCGTGACCCAGCAAGGCCTGAATCACCCTCAAATCGGCACCTCCCTCAAGCAGGGCGGTGGCAAACGAGTGACGCAATGTGTGGGGCGAGATGGTCTTCTGGATACCAGCCGCCTCCGCCTGTCGTTTAATCATAATAAGGATCATCACACGCGTCAGATGCGCCCCACGACGGTTCAAGAACACATAATCTTCCTCGCCTGGCTTGATGTCCATGTGCTGACGATCGTCAAACCAGAACGCGAGTTCCTGTATGGCGCGCTTAGAGATGGGCACCAGACGCTCCTTCGAGCCCTTGCCCATCACACGGATAAACTGCTCGTCGAGATAGAGATTTGACAGTTTCAGGTTCGTGAGTTCACTCACACGAAGGCCACAGGAGAACAGCACCTCGATGATTGCCCGATTACGATGTCCCTCCCACTTCGAGAGGTCGATGCTTGCCTCCAAGCGATCTACCTCAGCCGTTGTCAGCACCTCGGGCAGATGCTGTCCTATCTGGGGCGACTCCAACAGTTCAGTAGGGTCATCGTCGCGATAGCCGTCGAGTTGCAGGAATCGGAAGAAACTCCTTATGCCACTCAGGATCCTGCATTGGCTTCGCGGATGTATGCCGATGTCGTGCAATCCGGCGGAGAAATGTTCCAGATCTTCCAACTGCACCTCACGAGGATCCTTGCCCTCCCCTTTCAGATAGTCAAGCAGCTTCCGCAGGTCATGCTGATAGGCGTCGAGCGTGTTACCCGACATATTACGTTGCAGCTTCAGATACCGCACGTAGCGCCTCACCATCTCCTTGTTTACCTGTTCAGCCATTTGCATTTACGGACAAGATCACAACGTCTCGACATTGTGCATGCAAAATTACGAAATAAATTTGAAAGATACAAAAAATGTTGCTAAAAGGTGCCAACTAAGGGTTATTAAGATACCAAGTCACGCTGTTGGAGATGCATTCCATAGGGGTATACTAAGCATTTCTTACTCCGTTAGTAGGCATCCTTTACTGTCATGGAAGGCATCAGAATGAACGCTAAAGATATACACTTATAAATGTACCCCTGATTTTGCTATATTCGGATAGCAAAATCAAAACATTGGATGATTCTGCTACGTGATGACCGATTTGGGCCTTATCTCTCCCATAATTTTTGAGAAAGGCTTTATACAAAGGGGAAAGAGAATGGGAGAGATGCTTTTCACCCCTCCCAAATCTCTCCCTTTTCCCTCCCGTCATCTCTCCCATGACACTCAGGCTGCATGAAGCGGCACCACCTCATAGTAAGTCACATGCGAGTGCTCCTTGTGATTGAATCCGAGGGCCTTGATGATCTTGCCCAGACGAACCTTGTTGCCGATGGTGTTCTGCAGCGAAGGATAGTCATGCTGGATGATGGTGATGATCTGATCGCAGTTCATCTTCTTCACCACCTCGCCCTCTTTCGGCTGGCGGAAGCAGGCCACGAACATCTCACCGAGATCCTTCTGATCCATAAACTCCTGGTTCAGCAGCTGGATGCGGATCACCTCTTCGTTGTTGAACCAATAAGGTGCCTTCAACTCCTGCAGTTCATAGACCACCTGGGCATACAACTGACCATAGTCGATCTCGCCCGTGTTGTCAATCAACTGACCGTCAGGAATCCGGATGCAGATGTAGCGACGGCTGCCAGTTGAGTCCTGCAAGGGATGACGGTTGTTCGTCGTTGCTACGAACGAAGCGAATCGAGGACGATCCTCCTGGGTACGTCCGAAGATAGGACGACTGTTCACCTTATTGACAGATAAAGCCTGCTTCAACGATGCCTGCTGGGGTGGACGGATGGCATCCAGCTCGTCGAGGTTGACGAGGAGGTTGTTCGTCAGCGCCATCTCCTTGTCGAACTTGTTCGCCAGGTTCAGGTGTCCAAGGAAATACTCTCGCAGATGCGGAGGCAACAACCTTCTTACAAAGACGGTCTTTCCACAACCCTGCTGTCCGATGAGCGTAGGCACACACTCATTGCCGTGCAGCATATCCATCTGCATCCAATGGGCTACGGCAGAGCGAAGCCAGATGGTGAGATAGTTCAACTGCTCTGAGCTGATGCCTGGGATTCGGCTGAACACACGGGCGATGTGGTTCTGTCCGTCCCACTTCGGCAGTTTCTTGAGGTATTCGCCGATGGGATTGAACTCAGGCACCTCCTCTGATTCCACGTAGTCCTTGATCTCCGACTTCGGACTGCCCTTCTCCAGCACCTCCTCGCGCTTGGCACGAATCACGATACTGTTCAGAGCGGCCTGCGTCAGCGTCCTGAATTCCAAATCCGCCTCATCCGAGGCGCCCGAGAGACTGTCGGAAGTTCCGGCAGTATTGCCTTCGGCCGTCTTGGCAGCCTTCGGCAGGATTGCAAATTCTACCTTTCCGTTGAGGATGTTTCGGCGGAAGCGGTAGTTCTCCATGAGGAACAGCTCGATGGCGAGCGTTCCCTGCTGCGAGGCTCCTGGAGTCTCGACAGCCATTAGTTCATTTTTCACCATAGCTATATAGTATCAAAAACGTTAATCTCTGCTCCTTTGGGCAGTCGTCTGTAGCAATATTACGCGCTTTCCACAGCGTGTTTTTTCAGACTGCGAGCCGCTTTCTGCGACTTCGCTATTACAGCCTGCAAAGTTACAAAATTTTTAGGCGATTTGCAAGCTTTTCCCTAATTATTTTACGTTTTAACTAAAACTTTTACGCGATTCCACATTATTTGTAATAAGGTATGCGGCGAGCGGGTCCTAAAGAGACCAAGGGAGGGGTGATGGGAGAGATGAAGGGAGAGATATGGGAGAGATGAGGTGAGGGAAGAATCTTTCGAACCCCCTTTAAAAAAAGGATTTTTGCTCAGAAATGGGAGAGATGACGGAAAAACGAGCATGTCCTCTGCGTCACGCTTAAAATGGTTACGGTTACAAGTGTAACCTTGTAACCTCTGGGCAAGAAACTGCACGATTTTGTCAATAAAATTCACAATAAGACATTCCATTCCGATTCTTTTGCAACTGCTTGCATATTAGGCATTTACAAAGACTCCGGTTTTGAACTAAGGAAAACGGGACTTTGCAGTAAGTAAACTGGGAGTTTAGTTACTGCAAACTCCCAGTTTGGACTATCTAAAGTCCGTCCGTTCTCCTCGCTTTCTCAACTTGTAAAATAATTTCGAACCAATATCCCCCAAAAAGGCCACATGGTTACACTTGTAACCGTAACCAATTTGGCAAGACAACGCTTGTTATTCGGAGCACGAAGGTTTGATAATCGCAACACGAAGCCTTCATAACGTCAGCACGAAGCGTAGATAATCACAGAAACAAGGGTTTATAATAGTTCTCGATATAGGTGGTTGCGACATCAACCAACATCACATCACGGGTGATACCGCCATAGTTCCACCAGTCGAAGATGAGAGTTGGCACACTCGAGCGGCTCCGTTTATTATCGACTTTCACTGTGACGAAATTCTCACCATCTTTCAACAGGCCGGTCACGTCGAAGTTGAAGGCAGTAAAACCGCCGACATGCTGACCAACTTCCTGGCCGTTGACGAAGACGACAGCCTCATAGTTGACGGCTCCGAAGTAAAGCAGTGTGCGACGCCCCGTCTTGGGCTGGTAGTTAAAGGAACGATGAAACCACACTGTACCTTCATAGAAGAAGAGCCGCTCGTCGCGTGTGTTCCAATCTGAGGGGATGGGCATCGTCTCGGCTTTGTCGAAGTCATATTCAATGAGGTCCTCGGGCTGCTGTGGTTTAGCGTTGCGGAAGAATCCGTTGCGCAGTTTATCGCGACGGTAACCATAATAGCCGCACTCCTGTACATCGACGAGGTAGTGCCAATCACCGTTGAGTGAGATGGCCTGACGGTTTATCACATTGCCGATTAGTGGCGTTTCCTTGGCCTGCAGCATCATGACGACAGCAAGCAGAATCAGGATCAGAGTTGGTCTTTTGTTCATTGCTATGGTTCATTATTGGGTTTCTAACTTGACGGTCAGTGGTTGGCGGATGTTGGAGAGATATTCTTCGGCGAGGAGTTGCCAATGCGCCAAAGTACGGACGTCGTAGTTGCTCCAGGCCGAGCCGAAATAATAGGTGTAAGGCTCGCCCTTATACTGACGGACGAGGCAGACGGCATGGGCTGGCTTTCCATCCAACCGGGTCGTCTCGTCGACTCCTGCCGGGAAGAGGGTTCCTACGTATATCTGCGACTGATGGACTTTCGGATTGTCCGTTGGATCAGCGTAGAGCACGTAATCCTTGCCTTGTATCAGATGTTCGTCGCCGTGCAGTACCACACCGGCAGCGAGTGTCAACGGCTGGCGGATGCCATCATACCATACGGTCAGCTTGTTGTAGTGCGAACCCTTGTCGAGCGTGACAAGACGGTGCTCCGTCGTACCGTCGGTGGTCGTGCCGTAGGTCAGTTCGGCGGTGAAGCGGAGCGGACCGTTGTCGAGAATCTTGCAGTCGGCGAAACAGTAGGGGAAAATCAGCTTGCCATCCTTCATCAAGGCTGGTGCACCGCAGCCCAGACTGGCACCTACGGAATACACATCCATTCCATAGCCGTGATCAAGATGGAACGAGGAGTTCCTGAATATCTCTTCGCCCTCTTCGCGTTTGCCGGCTTTCTTCAAGGAGTCGCCCTGATGCCATCCCCAACTGTGCAGGCGGTAGCGCTCCTCAACGACAGGATCGGGGGTGTTCTTCACCCACACGTCGGTACCGAACGAACGCTCACCCGTCCGCTGGAGGGCAGGGCCATACATACGATAGATGCCTCGGTCGTTCTCCCAGGTGAGGTCGTCGAGGCGTTCTGGGTAGATCCGTCCGCAGACTTGCTTCACGAACGGCGAAGGTTGTCCCTTGCTGATGGTGTATGTCGCCACACTCTTCGGCTGCATGGAGACATAGAGCAGCAGTTTGCCGTCGTAACTCGTCTGATAGGTCATCTGCTGGCCTAATGCATTCTTTACGATCAACGGATCACTGGTTTTCAGGCCAAGTGCCTGGCAGATGGCATGCAGGTCGGCCTCGACCACCTCCTGTCGCTGATCGGGGGTGGGGTTCGTCACCTCAAGGCTTACTTGCTGGCTGACAGCCTTCATGGGGCAGCATAGGCCAGCCAGGAGAAAGAGTGGTAGGAAAAGAGTCTTACGATTCATGATGCTATATGGTTTTAAGATATTCTGTGGGTGACATGCCGAACTCCTCCTTAAAACAGGTGCGGAAATAGGGCAGGCTGCTGAATCCGCTCTCGTAGGCTGCCTCAGAGACATTCCGATGATGTTCGATCATGAGTTGTAGGCTATGATGGAGGCGCACCTTGCGAATGAACTCGTTGCCGGAGAGTCCCGTCAAGGCCTTGATCTTGCGATAGAGTGTGGAATGGCTCATATGAACGCTTTCGCCGACCATGGCCAGCGTCAGGTTCTGCTCACTGGCGTTGGTCCTGATATAACTGGTGATGTCTTCCAGGAACTGGCGGTCGAGCTGGCTCACGAAGGGGCTGGCCTGTGGTGAAGATGCAGGTGGCTCACTGTGCCTGTCGCCTTGCGAGGATGCCAGCCAGGCGGCCAGTCGCTGGCGCGCTGTCAACAGATTGACGATGCGCGAATGGAGCATCGAGATGCCGAAGGGCTTGATCAGATAGGAGTCGGCTCCCACCTCATAGCCCTCCTGCTGGTCGGCCTGGGTATCCTTGGCCGTCAGCATGATGATGGGGATATGGCTGGTGCGGACATCCAGTTTCAGCCGTCGGCATAGTTCCGTGCCATTCATCACAGGCATCATAATGTCGGTAATGATAAGATCGGGGATATGTTCAAAGGCTTTCTCACATCCCTTCTTACCGTCAGCCGCCTTGACCACCTGATAGTCGTCGGCCAATGAGTCGGCAATATACCGACGGATCTCGGTATTGTCTTCCACAACCAGTATGACGGGGCGCTGGTCGTCGGTCTCCAGTGCGTCGTCAGCCGACTGTTCGGCTGTGGCCGCAGCCTCGCCATTCTCCTGATGCAGTGCCTGAGGGTATGTGTTCTTCTTCTGCAATGTCAAGGTGAACACCGTTCCTTTCCCTTCGCAGCTGTCTGCTTGGATTTGAGCCTCATGGAGGGTACAGAGTGACTTTACCAACGCCAATCCGATACCGGTTCCTGATGCCTGATGGGCGCCCTTGGCCTGATAGTAACGGTCGAAGATATGGGGAATCGCTTCCTGCGCGATGCCATATCCGGTATCACGCACGCTGATATAGGCTTTCTCTTCATCGACAGTCAGCGACAGTTCTATTTCTCCTTCCGGTGTATATTTCAGGGCATTGCTCATCAGGTTGTTCAGGATGGTCACCAGCACATTCTCGTCGTAATACATCTCCTGAGGCTGGTCGTCCACACTGAGGATATATCGCAAACGGGGGTTGGTGTTCAACTCACTGAAACTGTGACCTATCTTGCGCACTGTCTCTGCCAAATCCTGCTTCACCACTACTAATTGTCGGTTGTGAGTCTCTGTCTTACGGAACTCCAGCAACTGTGTGATGAGATTCTTCAGCTGTTCCGAGCTGCGATGTATCATACTGATCTTCTCTTTCGCTTTCTTGGGTAGTGTGGCATCATGCTTCATCTCCTCTAATGGCCCAATGATCAGGGTTAGCGGCGTACGGAGCTCGTGGGTGATGTTGGTGAAGAACTGCAGGCGCTCTGCATTTCTTTCCTGTTCATCAAGATTCTTCTGCCGTTCCAACTCCAGATCGTTCCGTAGTTTAAGATGGTGCTTGTATCGGCTGAAATAGCTCCATCCTAATGTTGCCAACACTAACATATAAAAAAGGTATGCCCACCATGACTGCCAGAATGGTGGATGGATATACACCTTGGCCTCTATCTCATTCTCCTGACTCCAAGGCTGACCTTTCAGTCGGGCACGAATCACGATAGTGTAATGTCCGGGCGAGAGATTACGGAAGGTGACGCCGTTTTCAGAAAGGTCTGTCCAGTTGTCATCCTTGCCCCTCACAATATACTGGTATTCCGCCTGTCGGCTTTGGGCATAGTCGCTCAGTCCGAAAGTGATGCGGAAGGTATTCTGGTCGTATGTCAGATGGTGAGTGCCATCGTCATCGGACATATTCTGACCAGCGAAACTCAGTATCTGTATGCCAGACAGTTCGCGATTCATCGTCAGTTTCTCTGGATCGAAATAGCAAAGTCCGTCGAGTGATGTGAAGTACATTTTTCCTCCGTATTCGACAGCACCACCTGTAAAGTTATTGGTAGGTATACCGTCGTACTTGTTAAAGTTGACGAATCTCTTGTCCGATTGTCTCAGCAGACTGATACCGTTATTGGTACTCACCCACACATTGCCTTTAGCATCCTCCTGAATGGCCCGGATGTAAGAGTCGTTCAATCCCTGCTGGTAACTGAAGGCCTCATACCGTTCAGGCCGACTGGTATCAGGGATATAGCCCATGCCGTCGGGTGTAGAAAGCCAGATACCCTCATGGGGATCTACATGCAGATGCTGTATGGAGTTGGATATCAGTCCGCTCTTCTTGTCAAGATGGCGCAAGAGCCGCTTCTGGTCGTCGAAGAGGTATATGCCGTTCTCGTAGGTGGCCACCCACAACTTTCCCTGAGTGTCGCGGCGGATGCCGTGTACCGACTGACGGGCCAGCACGCTGTTCAGTTTCTCCTCACGTATCACCTTTCCATGCCGCAGGCTATAGATTCCGTCGCGGGCCGTTATCCAGAGGGTACTATCCCTGTCCTTGTAGAATGTCAACGAGAAGATCGGTTGTCCGTCTTCGAGCAGCAACTCCCTGACAGAACCGCTCTGTTTATCTATCTGCAGCAGGTGCCCGAAATAAGACACCATCAGATGTCCTTCATCGTCGCTATTGATGGAGATAGCAAAGCTGTTCTCCCATCCTTTTCTGTAGAGTGGAATGTCGCGCACCATTGTACTGTCTTTATAGCAGAGCAGTCCACGAGCCGTTCCAGCCCATACACCATCGTCATCGCGATAAATTCCCCAAACGCTCTGCTGGCAAAGTCGTGTGAATTGTGGTGTTTCATGACTGAAGAAGTCGATACCGTTACCCATGCTGCCGAACCACACGTTGCCGAAACGGTCCTGGAGAATCTTCCTCACATTGTGGGTCGGGGAACCACTACTACGCAGGTTTGGGATGCGTTCCGCCGCCCATCTCGAAAGATCTATGACCCAAACCCCACTGGGCGACGATGCCCATATCTCACCACCGTCTACCAGTTCGATGTCTGTGATATTGATGATGTCCAGCGGTTCAAACTTCTCTATCTTGTCATTATCAGGTATATAGACCCAAAGGCCAGAATCAGTCGCAACCCATACACGTCCCTTGTGGTCCTTCACGAAGTCATTCACCGTTTCATTACAGATTTGTGAGTTAGGCAATGTGAGCCGTTTCAACTGTTTGGTCTGTGTGTCCAGCTGGCTTACACCACCCATATAATGGCCTAACAACAATTTCCCGTTCCCTTCATTATATACACACCTGAAGAATCCCTGGCTTCTATCCTTGTTCACTATCTGTAGCGAGTCGGCATGCCAACAAAGTATACTTGTCTGACTCACCAGCCAGATATCCCCATTCGGCAGTCCGGCTATATGCATGATGTTGTTGGCATACTGGGAGTCGTTGCCGATAGTCCTGATGCGGTTGGTAGCGATGTCCATCACGCACACCCCATCACCTTTGGTACCTATCCACAATTCGCCCCGCAGCTGGTCGTGATACAATGCATTGATCATATTTGAGTTCAGTCCGCTGTTTGCCGTGTTGTAGCCTTGGAATCCAAATCCATCGTAGCTGTATAGCCCTGATTCCGTGCCCACCCAGATGCGTCCTTTCTCATCCTGCACGATGTCGGTGATATAATTGTTCGACAGTCCGTTGTTGATCAGCAGGTGTTCGGTTATCCGCAGCTGGGCTTGGCATGTCAAGTTCAGCCCCCAGAACGTCATCAGCCATAGCAGTCTTTTTGTATTCATCTTCCTATATTGTTTGTTGGTTGCAAAATTACGAAGAATTTCTGAAACAGTCACTATAAACGACAGTCTTTCTTGGGTTGCATTCCGTTCAAAAAAGATTGTTTTTCGGTCATGACCGATTTGTCGACTCTTTTGAACGGGCTGTTTATTGATATCAAAGGCGAATCATGTTAATTTTGCAGTGTCAAAACCAGGACAATACTCATGTAACGATATGATTAACTCTCACTAAATAATAATATGACATGCAAAAAAGAATGATTCTCTGGCTCGCACTGCTCTTGATGGGCATGATGAGCGCAAATGCCCAACAGCAGGATCTGAAGGGTAAAGTGACAGACAGCAGGGGAGAGCCGCTCATCGGTGTCTCTGTTGTGGAGAAAGGCAGTACCAACGGCTGCATCACTGACTTTGACGGAAATTTTGCCTTCAAGGTTGCGAAGGGAAAGACCGTTGTATTCTCTTACATTGGCTACGAATCGCAGGAACTGAAGGTAGCCAATCAGACCAATGTAACCATCACACTGAAGGAAGATGCCGCTGCACTGGAAGAGGTAGTGGTAGTCGGTTATGGTTCGATGCGCAAGAAGGATCTGACGGGTTCGGTTGTGCAGATAAATCCTGACAAGATGGCTGATGCCAACCCGTCGAATGTTCAGGATCTTCTACGTGGTACAGCAGGACTGCAGATTGGCTACGATGCCTCTGCCAAAGGTGGTGGCTCCATCCAGTTGCGCGGTCGTAACTCCGTGTATGATGAAGGTGGGCACAACAACCCGCTAATTGTACTCGACGGTATGGTGTTCTACGGTGAACTCTCTGAGATCAACCCTGATGACATTGGTCAGATCGACGTTCTGAAGGATGCCTCGTCAGCTGCCATCTATGGTGCCAAAGCGGCTAATGGCGTGATTATTGTGACCACGAAGAAAGGTAAGCAGGGCAAGCCAGTCATCAACTTATCGGCCAACTTTGGTCTCGACACCAAAGCTACCTTTCGTGAAGTATATGATCCGCAGGCCTATCTGAAATATCGCGAGGATTACTACAAGACTGGTACACTTGGTTTTGATTCTAGTGGAAACTTTGGCTATTATAATAAAGGTGACTTCGGCAAAGGTTATTATGACAATCCTTCTAATCTGGACCAGTATGGTGTGACAGCCGACCAATGGCGCAAATATTCGACCAACATAGATGGTGAGTCGTTGGAGAGCATCTATGCCAAGCGCCTGAATATGTACACGTACTCGAAGGATGCCTATCAGAACTTCCTTGACGGCAAGACCACCGACTGGGCTGACATGGTGTTCCGCACTGGCCTGCGCCAAGACTACAATGCCAGCGTCAGCGGTGCCAGTGAGCGCATCAACTATTATATGTCGTTCGGATTTATGAAGAATAAAGGCGTAGTAGCAGGAGATGAGTACAAAACTTTTCGCTCGAACCTGAAGGTGAATGGCAAGATTACCGACTGGCTGGAGATGGGGGCCAACGTGAACTTCCAAGACCGATCGGACGGAAGCGTATCGATTAACCTCGCTACAGAACAAGACCCCTACAGCTATACCACCATGCTGCGCTTAAGTCCTTACGCTACTGCCTATAATGCTGATGGCAGCTATAAACAGTACCCCATGGACAGCGACCTGCACTATGGCTACAATTTCTTCTTCGACCGCGATTACTACGATCTGGATAAGGGTTACACGGTACTTAATACCATTTTCAATGCCAAGGTGAAGCTGCCATTCAACATTACATACGAATTTAATATCGCACCACGCTATCAGTGGTTCCACGACCGTTACTTTATGTCGGCCGAACTGCCCAACTGCGATCCCAAGACAAAGGGTGTGAATCGTGAGACGGCCAAGCGTTTCGACTACTCGTTGAACAATACCATCAACTGGGACTATACCTTTAAGGATGTACACCACGTCATCCTGACACTGGCTCAAGAGGCTGCAAGACCGCATTGAGTCGCGCAACATTCTTCCCTCTGATGCACTTGGACTGCACAACACGCAGAACGGTACAAAGGAAAACAGTAACTTCAGCACCAATGACACCCACGAGACAGCTGCTGCCTATCTGGGCCGACTCTTCTACAGCTTTGATGACCGTTATATGTTCACTGGGTCTATACGTCGCGACGGCTACTCGGCTTTTGGTTCGTCGAACCCTTGGGCCACATTCTCATCTTTCTCTGTAGCCTGGACATTCAGTAACGAGAAGTTTATGAAGCATCTTGAGTGGCTTGACTATGGAAAGTTACGCCTCTCATGGGGTAAGAATGGTAACCGTTCGCTGGCCAACACATATCTTTCGTTAGCCAACCTCGGCTCAGGCAGTAATGCCACCATGGACTATCTGAAGGCTGACGGTTCACTGGCCATCGACATGAAATATCTAATGATGGACCGACTGGCCAATCCTGTGCTTCAATGGGAAAAGACAGAAGCCTACAACGTCGGCCTTGACTTTGCTTTCTTTGGAAAACGCCTGACAGGTAGCATCGACTACTACTATAAGAAGACCCACGACATGATTATGCCGCAACGATTGCCGAACTTCTCTGGGTTCAACAGCATTTGGACCAACCTCGGTGAAGTGCAGAACAGCGGTGTTGAATTGACGCTGAACAGCGTGAACATCGACCGTGAGAATTTCCATTGGACTACCACACTGGCCTTCTCATACAACAAAAACAAGATAAACCACCTTTACTATGAGTATGACGAGAATGGTAAGGAGATGGACGATACTGCCAATGGATGGTTCATCGGCAAGTCGATTGGTGAGATTTGGAACTACGATGTCATCGGCACATGGCAGGTAGATGAAGCAGCCGAGGCTGCTCTTGCTCAGCAGGTGCCTGGCGATCCGAAGGT
>JAEEPF010000031.1 GCA_016284635.1 Prevotella sp. | reverse complement strand
TGTTTTAAGCGGTTGCAGGGCCAACTCCTGCGATTGACAACCTTGCGTTGTCGGGATGAGGCGACTCGAACGCCCGACCCCTACGTCCCGAACGTAGTGCGCTACCAACTGCGCTACATCCCGATTGCTTGAAAGCGGGTGCAAAGGTACGGACTTTTTTCGAAATACGTGCAAGAAAAGCGATAAAATTTCAGAAATACTGGAAAATTATCGCTTTTCTTGGTGTTGCTAACTAGTTAAAATGTTTCTTGAACTGCTTGAATTCATCGCAGCGAGACACATAGTCGGCTGCTGTGCGGCTGGCCTCGTACTCAGAGAGCGTCTTGAATGCTGCAAACTGTAAGGTGCCTGTATCAGGCACACGGTCGTACTTGTAAGTCTCGTTGTTCCACTTCTCCTTGTACCAGTATTCCTTATAGAGCTCACCGTAGCAGAGGGCGAAGAGAGCGCGCTCTTTCAGGGCGGCATCTTTGCTGAGGCTGGCCTTCTGCAACAGGCTGACGGCTTTCTGTGCGAGGTCGGCTTCTCCGTCGCGCTGCTCGTCGGCAGAACTCTTGGCGTCGCGCATCAGCCACCAGCAGTCGCCACGGAAATGGGCCTGGGCATAGCGTACGGCGAGAGCATAATAACGCTTGGCGAGGGCATCGCCGCTGAGTACGTTCTGCTCGCCTTCCATCTTCTGCATCTCCTGGGCGAAGGTGAGTTTCGGATTACTACTGAGCGACCATTTCGTGTCGCTGTATTCGACATCCTGCTTCAGGAACTGGCGTTTGAGCCAAGGCTCAACCTGCCAACTGCGGTTGACGACATAGACGGCATAGCCGCGATTCTCGTAGAACGACTTGGGGATGTCTTTCAGCCATTTGATGGCATTGTCCCACTGGCACACTCGCAGATATTGGGTGCCGATCAAGTCCTCAATCTCGTAGGTGTTGGGTTTTGCATGGGCCTTGAGGTAACGGTCGAGGTTGTTCTCGGCAGGCGTGTTGATATAATAGAGGTATTTCTGCAGTTTGTCCGTCCGCATCGTGTCAGTGTAGTTATAGTACACGTAACTGCCGCAGGTCTTATAGAGGGCGAGCAGACGGGATGTCTGGTTGGCATAGTGCTTGCTGAGGGCCTGATGGAGCACACGCTCACGGACGTAGTTGTAATCCTTGTTTTCCTCCAGCCACTGGAGTTCGTCCGCCAGGTAGTTGTCGAAGGCCTCGCTGTCCTTGGCCTGGTCTGCAGTCATATAGAGCATGAGCGAACGGGTACAGTTCTTCATCAGCTCTGTGCCGTTGAGGCTGGCTGCGGCGATGATATCTGACGTTGCCTGGCGCTTGTCGCCAAACATGAATTCAAGCCAGGCCTGGGCAGACTGCCACATAATGGGCACCTCGGTCTTGCCTTCCTTGACCACCTGCTTGCAGAAGTCACGCATGTCGAGGGCTTCCTTCTTGCTGATGTCGCGGATGAAGAGCTTACCGCCAAACGCATCTTTGTTTCGGATGGCGTCGTCAGCCTCCTGGGCGTTGTTCACGAAGTCCTGCAACAGGAAGGGCAACACCTTCGCATTCGGGTTGTTGAGGTACTCCTGACGGATGGCGGCAAAGGAGCGCTTCTTGTAGTACTGCGTCATCAGACTATTGTAGTCGCCCATCTCTGCGAAGAGTTCTCCGGCCTCAGCAGAGCGGCCCGTCTTATAGAGGGCTCCGGCGTAGATGTTCTTCATCATGTCCTTGTAGACGGTCTCGATATACTGGCTGGCGGTCTCCTCCCAGAAGGTGACGTTCTCCTGATGCTTAGCCAAGAGCATGTTGCAGCGCATGTAGAGCAGGGCGTGCTGGGAACGGAGCTTCGACTTGGTCTTGCCAAGGGCGTAGGTGCGCACACTCTGCAGACTCTTGTTGCGGGCGGCGAGCTCTTCCTTCGTGGGATATTCCCACCGTTCGTCGCTGACGCTACGGGCACAGTCGAGATACTTCTGGAGGTTCTGCACATAGCTCACCATCAGGGCGTCGCCCTTCTTCTGGGCAAAGTCGATCACCTCGTCGGCATCGAACCAGTACCAGTCGTCTGGCCCTTTGCCTAAGTAGGCCTTCCAGTTGTTGGTGCAGACTTGCTGAACTCTGGTGCTGAACTCCTGACTGTCGTAGATGCGGAACAGGTAATAGTTCGTAGTCCAGCCTCCAGCGCAGGCCAGCATGGGCAGAACCATTGCTGCCAGCAGATTAGTGATGATAAATCTCTTCATAGGTTTCTGGTTTATATCTGTTAATGTTTTCTTTGTCTAAATGATAGGTGATGACGGATCGGCTCAGGTCTTTCCGTTCCTGCTCCATAATCCGTTTCACTTGCAGGATCTCCGAGGCCTCCACCGTGTGCTCTATCTCTACGCCGCTGATGATGCGCAGCCAGCTGAACACGGGATAGGCAGTTGCCAAGGGTAGGGGATAGTCGTCGAGGTGTCGCAGATAGGGCGCCACATCCCGTTGGTCAAGGATGGGATTACGCTCTGTGAACTTCTGCGGATCGCCCGTGTTGTAGATCATCAGCGCGCCGTAGTCCACAGGCGGTGCCTCCATCGACAGCTGGTGTAGCCTTATCGTTGTCGAGAGTAATCTCCCTCCACACTCCTCCCTCCACACTCCTCGGACTTCCCTCAGGAAGTCATAATACACCTTCATATTTCGGGCCGTATAGTCGTGGTCGATCTGTATCTCCCTGACGCCGCTGATGTCGTTGGTCTCGTTCATTTGGCGGATGCGCTTCACAAGTTTCTCTGCCAGACCCTTATGCGGTTTCTGCAGACAGTCGATGGTGATATAGACCGTTGGGATGATCTCAATGCCGGCAGGCAACGTGTCGCTGAAGGTAATCGTCGCATTGGGCATCGGCTCTCCATTCTCATCCATCACTACATCGAAGTAGCGGCAGTACACCTTATTTATATGATAGGCCTTAAGGAACGCCCTTTCAGTGGAGTCGAGCCTCAGGTCCGTCCGCCAGTAGTACACGGCGTTGCCCTCGTCCAACTCCATCCGCTCCCTGCATCCTGCCATCAGCAGACACAGCAGCAGACATATCCAAATGATAGACGACCTCTTCTCAAACATTGTTCAATTTTAATGATTTCGGCCACAAAGGTACGAAGAAAAATACAGACTACCTAATATCCCGTCGATTTTCTGCCTTAAAGAAGCTCGGGCAGTTGGAAGAGTTTGTTGCTGTTCGAACCTTTGATGAGGATGTAGAAGCCCTCAGGACAGTCGGCAGCGATGGCGGCTTTCACCTCTTCGACATCGTGGAACTTGCGGAAAGGGCAGGGAATGTCGCGGAAGTTGTCGCCCACAAGCCACACGTCGTCGTAGCCGGACGACGCCAAACGATCCACTAACAGGCGGTGCTCCTTGTCGCTTTCTTCGCCCAGTTCGCCCATTTGTCCGATGATGGCCATTTTCTTTAGAGGTGAGTGGTCAGAGGTAAGAGGTAAGTTGATCTGGCTGAAGTTGTCGAGGGCGGCGTGCATCGAGGTGGGGTTGGCGTTATAGGCATCGACGATGAGGTGGTTCTTTGCTGTGACGGTCATCTGTGAGCGGTTGTTCGAGGGGACGTATTCTTCCAGAGCTGCACAGATCTTCTTGCGGTCCACCCCGAAGTTGATGCCTACGGCGATGGCGGCCAGGAGATTGTCGATATTGTAGGAGCCGATGAGCTGTGTCTGTACCTTGTGCCACTTCGTGCTGCGACCTTCCTCCTCGAGCACCATCAGCGGTTCGCGCCAACGGAATTTCAGGAAGGGATTGCATTCGATAACTTCACCGGAGATGCAGCTGTACCAGTTGTCGGGATCAGTAGAGTAGGGCGACATCCAGATCTCTTCGTCATCATCAATCTGACTCATCAGGTGCTCATTGTCGGCATTGATGAAGATGAGACTGTCCTTGCGGCTGCGGAGGAAGTCGTATAGCTCGCATTTGGTCCTGATGACCCCTTCGAAGGAGCCGAAGCCCAGCAGATGGGCACGGCCTACATTGGTAATCAGGCCGCAGGTGGGCTCTGCCGTCTCTGCGAGTGTCTTGATGTCGCCAGGATGACTGGCCCCCATCTCGATGACGGCTATCTCGTGCTCCTTCGTCAAGCGGAAAAGGGTCTTGGGCACGCCTACGTCGTTGTTGAAGTTACCTTGGGTGTAGAGCACATTGTATTTCTGTGAGAGTACAGCAGCGATGAGTTCCTTGGTCGTGGTCTTGCCGTTGGTGCCTGTGATGCCGATGACGGGAATGTCGAACTGGCGGCGATGCTCACGGGCCAGGTCCTTGAAAGTCTGAAGACAATCTTCAACTAAAATTATCTTTGACGACAACTCGGACAACTTGGACAACTCTTTTTCCTCAGGCGACAAACTGTCGCCTAATGTTGTCTTAGTTGTCTTGGTTGTCGTAAATAAATCCTTGTCGTCTACAATGGCGTAGGCACAGCCCTTTTCAAGGGCTTGGAGAGCGAACTTGTTGCCGTCGAACGTCTCGCCTTTCAGGGCGAGGAAGATGCTTCCCACAGGGCAGTCACGGCTGTCAGTCGTGATGCACGGATGCTGCTGATAGAGCTCGTATAGTTTCTTAATGTCAACCATATCATTTACAATTTTGGTGCAAAGATAATGAAAATAATGGATAATGGACAATGGATAATGGATAATTTTAGACGGCGGTAGCAAATTTTTCACTCTTCACTATTCACTTTTCACTTTTTTGTTGTATCTTTGCACGCAAATGGACTATACAATTAACGTCAATGGACGACTGATGGATCTCTCCGAGCCTCAGGTGATGGGAATCCTGAATGTGACGCCCGACTCTTTCTATGCTGCCAGCCGCAAGCAGACGGAGCAGGAGATTGCTGAGCGCGCTAGCCAGATTGTGGCCGAAGGAGGGACGATCATCGATGCCGGTGCCTGTTCCACCCGTCCCGGTTTTGAGGAGATATCCGAGGCGGAGGAGATGGATCGTCTGCGCTTTGGCTTGGGCGTAGTCCGTCGGGAGCAGCCAGACTGCATGATCTCCGTGGATACCTTCCGCCCTGATGTGGCCCGTATGGCTGTGGAAGAGTTCGGGGTGGGCATCGTCAATGATGTCTCAGAGGGAAATGCCAGGATGTTCCGGATGGTGTCACGACTTCGCGTACCTTATATATTAATGTCACAGCAGCCGACGATGAGGAAGATGCTCCTGTCGTTAGCAGAGAAGGTACAGCAGTTGCGTGACCTTGGTGCAAAGGATATCATCCTTGATCCGGGTTTCGGCTTCGGCAAGACGTTGGACGAGAACTACCAGATAATGGGAGAGTTGGAAAAGTTGCAGGTGATGGGCTTGCCAATATTGGTGGGCGTGTCGCGGAAGTCTATGATATACAAGCTGCTCGGCTTTACGCCCAATGAGTCGCTTAACGGTACGACAGTCTTGAATACCATCGCCCTGATGAAAGGTGCCTCCATCCTTCGGGTTCACGATGTGAAGGAGGCCGTGGAGTGCTGCAAGACAATTTGGAAAGTGAAAAGTGAAAAATTTTCTACCGCTCAGAGGTAATCATAAAGTTCAAAGTTTAAAGTTCAAAGTTCAAAGATAGAAATCGTGTTATTCGAATTTGGAATCAAGGATGTCGTCGACATACTGCTTGTCGCACTGATGCTCTACTACATCTATCGGCTGATGCGTGATTCACGTTCGCTGAATGTGTTTAATGGCATCCTGGTGTTTGTCGTCTCGTGGCTTTTCGTGTCGCAGGTGTTGCAGATGCGTTTGCTTGGTTCCATTCTTGACAAGTTGGTCAGCGTCGGTGTGATTGCCCTGATCGTGCTCTTCCAGGATGATATCAGGAAGTTCCTTTATAACCTCGGAGCCCATCGACGCATGAAAGCACTCTCTCGCTTCCTCTCGTCTTCTAAGAAAAAGGAAAAGGTGAAGAAGGATGTGAAAGAGACGATTATGCCGATCGTGATGGCGGCGATGAACATGAGCAAGGGCAAGGTGGGCGCACTCATCGTGATTGAACGCTTAGTGCCTTTGGATGACATAGCCATGACGGGTGACCAGATTGATGCAGTCATCAACCAGCGGCTGATAGAGAATATCTTCTTCAAGAACTCTCCCCTGCATGACGGTGCCGTCGTCGTAGCCAACAAACGGCTCAAGGCTGCTGGCTGTATCTTGCCTGTGAGCCATAACCTTGACATTCCCAAGGAGTTAGGACTGCGACATCGTGCTGCTATGGGCATCTCGCAGGAGAGTGATGCGGTGGCTGTCGTGGTGTCGGAGGAGACAGGAGGCATCTCCGTTGCGGTGAACGGCGCGTTCCGTCTACGCCTCTCGGCAGAGGAACTGGAAAGTATTCTCACGAAGGAATTAGAGTAGTGGCGTAAAGGTTTTCACTTAAATTTCTGAAAAAACGAGCGTCAATCTGATGATATTTGGAATATTTTTATTAACTTTGCAGACTACAAGACAAACTGAAATTAAAAAATAGCGAATTATGGATTTATTAAGTCAAATTGTGGCGCGTGCTAAGTCTAACAAGCAGCGCATCGTGCTCCCCGAGGCAGAGGAGGAGCGTACACTTCGTGCAGCCGACAAGGCTTTGGCTGACGACATCGCAGACATCATCCTGATTGGTAACCCCAGTGAGATCTTCAGACTGGCCAAGGAGTGGGGACTGAACCATGTTGACAAGGCTACCATCATCGATCCGCTGAACAACCCGAAGGCAGAGGAGTATGCCCAGAAACTGGAGGAACTCCGTCGTAAGAAGGGTATGACCATCGAACAGGCTCGTGAACTGATGAAGAACCCGCTTTATCTGGGTTGTATGATCATCAAGACCGAAGGTGCTGACGGACAGATCTCTGGTGCTCTCTCTACAACGGGCGACACCCTGCGTCCTGCCCTGCAGATCATCAAGTGTGCTCCTGGCATCTCTTGTGTCAGCGGTGGTCTGCTGTTGATCTCCAAACTGCCTCAGTATGGTGAGAATGGTGTACTGGTGATCGGTGATGTGGCTGTGACGCCGATGCCCGATGCTAACCAGTTGGCACAGATTGCTGTGTGTACGGCCCAGACCGCTAAGGCGGTGGCTGGCTTCGCAGAGCCCAGAGTGGCTATGCTGAGCTTCTCGACGAAGGGCAGTGCCACCCACGAGGTTGTGGATAAGGTGATCGAGGCTACGAATCTGGTGAAGAAGATGGATCCCGAACTGAAGGTTGACGGTGAGTTGCAGGCTGATGCTGCTCTGGTGCCCTCTGTAGGTGCCAAGAAGGCTCCGGGTTCTGATATTGCTGGTAAAGCCAACGTACTCGTATTCCCGAACCTGGAAGTTGGTAACATCGGCTATAAACTGGTGCAGCGCTTGGGTGATGCCATCGCTATCGGACCGATCCTGCAGGGTATTGCCCGTCCGGTGAATGACCTCTCTCGTGGTTGCTCTGTCGATGACATCTATTACATGATTGCCATTACGGCCTGTCAGGCTATGGACGCCAAGAAGTAATTATTAATTTAGGCACGGATTACACGGATTAACACTGCAAATTAAAGCCGTGCCTTTCAAAGAAAGCCGTGTAATCCGTGCCAATAAAGAAGAATAGAAATGAAAATCCTTGTTTTGAATTGTGGCTCGTCGTCAATAAAGTACGCTCTGTACAATATGGACGACAAGAGTGTGATGACCAGTGGTGGCGCTGAGCGTGTTGGTCTCGACGGCGCCTTTGTGAAAGTGAAACTCGCCAATGGTGAGAAGCGGCAGATCATGCACGACATCCCTGAGCATACCGAGGGCGTGAAGTTTATCTTCTCTCTGCTCACGGATCCTGAGATCGGTGTCATCAAGAGTCTTGATGAGATTGATGCTGTCGGCCATCGTATGGTGCATGGCGGTGAGAAGTTCAATAAGTCTGTGATTCTCACCGACGAGGTGTTGAAGGCTTTTGAGGAGTGCTCAGACTTGGCTCCGCTGCATAATCCCGCTAACTTGAAAGGCGTGAACGCCGTCAAGGAACTGATGCCGGGTCTGCCTCAGGTGGGCGTGTTTGATACGGCATTCCATCAGACGATGCCTCCGAAGGCATTTATGTATGCCATTCCATACGAGCTATATGAGAAGTACGGCATCCGCCGCTATGGTTTCCACGGTACCAGTCATCGCTATGTGTCGCAGCGTGCCTGTGAGTTCCTCGGCATTAAGGCTGAGGGTACGAAGATGGTGACCTGCCATGTAGGTAATGGTGGTTCTATTGCCGCTGTCGTAGATGGCAAGTGCATCGATACCTCGATGGGTCTGACGCCGTTGGAGGGTCTGGTGATGGGCACTCGTGCCGGCGATATCGACGGTGGCGCAGTAACCTTCATCGAGAAGAAACTAGGCCTTGATGCCGACGGTATGTCAAACCTGCTCAATAAGAAGAGTGGTGTGGCTGGTCTGACCGGTGGCTCTTCTGATATGCGTGATGTGGAGAATGCCGCCAAGAGCGGTGACGAGCGCGCCAAACTGGCTCAGGATATGTATTTCTATCGCATCAAGAAGTATATCGGTGCCTATGCAGCTGCTATGGGTGGACTCGATGTGGTCGTCTTTACGGCAGGTGTCGGTGAGAACCAAGTTAGCATGCGTTCTGAAGTCTGCAAGAATATGGAATTCCTCGGCATCAAGTTTGATGAGTCGAAGAACAACGTTCGCGGTGAGGAGGCTATCATCTCTGCCGATGATTCGAAGGTCAAGGTGGTTGTCATTCCTACCGATGAGGAGCTGATGATTGCTACCGATACGATGAATCTGTTGTAAACAGGTAACGTATAGAAATATGAAGAAAGGCGGCCAGAAATGGCTGCCTTTTTACATGATTAGATGTGATTGTATCAAGAAAAGGCGTAAATTAACTTAAAATTCCGTAAATATACTTTAAATATCAAATAAAAGTGTTACCTTTGTCCCCCATTATTATTAATTAGGTAGAATGTAGATTGGTTGATATGAAGAGATTAGCGTTTATTGTATTTGTCTTGACGTGTCTTGTATCTTGTAAGACGGATTTGACGGATATAGAGAGAAGTATTACTGACCTGGAAACTCAGGGACAGACATTAGACAATAGGATTAAGCAGCTGAATGAAGAGAGCCAGCGCCTTTCTGCTGAAATCAAGGAACTTCAGAAAAAGAGTGATGAGTTGACGAAGCGGAGTGAGGAGTTGGCTGCGCAGGGTGATGAGTTGGCTGCGCAGGGTGAGGAGTTGTCTAATCGCAGTGATGAACTCGAAGCAGCAAGTAAGGCGTTGTTGGATGAACTCGACAGTCTGAGGAAACAAAGTCTGGATTTGGCGGCAGAGATTTTAGCCCTGCAAGATGAAGGAAAGGCTCTCTCGGATTCATTGGGTAGTCTGGATCTTGAGAACGACTTACTTGTAGAGGAATGGAATACACTGCAGGAACTGATAAAACTATCGCAAGAGGAATTGGAGAAGTTGGATGCCAAGATCAATCAGACAGATCCGAAGTTGCTCCACTTTGAGTTCCTGGCTTCAGAGAATCCTATGCAACTGGTTGAAAATGCTGAGTGTGAGATCATCGGAGACAGTGTCGTGGAGTGTAGGGTCTTGAATGTTATGAGTGCCAAGTCGCTGTTTCCCCGATTCAGTTTTAATGGTGACTATGTGACGATAGGAGGTAAGCAGGCTGTCAGCAGTAAGACGGCATTTGACTTCAGTTCAGAACGTGCACTCGTCGTTCATTCTGGAGACAAGACCAAGGAATACACGGTGATTGTCAGTGCCTATACGGGTCTTCCCACTTTGTGGGCAGAGACCACAGGTCGTATGTTAAGCGAGGCCAATCATTATTATAAGGCGACAGTCAGTCTTGTAGACAATGCAGTCTATGGTGGAACTGGAGGCCTTTCTGAAACTTCTGCCAGGATGATGGCACAAGGAACTCTTCGCTACTACACGAAGCAGGTTGACTGGTCTGGTCATACGGAGTGGGGTAAGAATGACTATAAGTTGAACTTTTCCAATGCCGTATCGTTGTTGAACATGCCGGCACACAAGGACTGGCAAATGGTGCCCAATGTGTACGATATCACTATGCTGCATAATCAGACGGCTTTCTACATGAGCGAAATAAGCAAGCTTGATTATACACCGCGTTTTCATTATGTAGACCTGATGTTTAATGGTCGCTATGCTGGTACGTATATGTTGGGAGAAACCCTTGATGGCACTTCTTCGAGAGTCAATGTCGGCAGTGATGGTTATGTCCTGAGTATCGGTTCTAACACCTTTGGTTCGACGTTCGCAACAGCACACCTTGAGCAGCCAGTCAGTATCTTGTATCCTACTTCTCAACCAGCGTCAGTAGTTAATTATATCGCAAATTTCGTGAGGGAAGCGGAAACTGTTCTTTACTCTTCAAACTTTACTGATAAGTCGTATGGATGGCGATACAATATGGATGAGGATTCTTTTGTCGAATGGTACTTGATTAATGAGATTGCCAAGAATCCAGGTGGCGCATTCAAGTCCAGTTGCATCATGAATTACAGACGTGGCGGTAAGTTGGAGATGGGGCCGGTGTGGGATTTCGAGAAAGCATTCGGCGATGCCGGTTCAACAGGAGCTACGGGATTTGTCATCAAAAATGTCAGCTGGTATAAGCGTTTGTTCAAGGATCCAGATTTCGTAGCCAAGGTGAAGGAACGCTTTGCCTATTATTATGACCATCAGGAGGACATCCTCAAGAGTATCAACGAAAACGCACAGTATCTGAAGTATGCCATTCAAGAAGATGACACGAAATGGGATACTTTCTTGAAATATAAGACTTCTGAGAAAAATACCTGGTTATTGTATCAGGGCCAGGTAAGCAGTATGAAGAGTTGGCTTGCTGAGCGCATGAGTTGGCTCAAGGAGCAGTTTGATGCAATGTAAAAAGAGGGATAATCATGAAGAAGAGTATGAAAAGGATACTGTTCATAGCTTTTGTGCTTCTGGGGTTTGTGGCTTGTAAGGAGGATCTCTCAGAATACTACGACCGTCTTGATAAGCGGAAGGCAAGCAATGAACAGATAGAGAAAGCCAATGCCGAGCATGAAGCTGAGAATGCCAAAATGGAAGCCGAGAATGAGGCTTTGGCTGCCCGTAATGAGGAAAGGGATCGCTGGAATGCCGAACAGACACTGAGAAATGCTGAGCAGGCGCTGAGAAACGCTGAGCAGGATCAGAGAAATGCCGAGCAGGATCAGAGAAATGCTGAGCAGAGTGCCCTGAACGACTCCATGGCTCATGTGATTGACTCGCTGTTGAAGGAGAGAAATTTGGTCTATGATCAGAACGTAGACCTGGGAGAGTTGTTAGGACATCAGGCTCAGAACAATGCAGACCAGGCAGCGCGCAATGGCCAGCTTCGACTGATGTGGGAGGACCTGCAGCATAAGATTGACAGTCTTGAGAAGATCCTGGCCGATCGTGTGGAACCGAGACTCCTGACGATGGAGTTCGTGAAGGATGATAACCCATCGCTGAAAGAGAACGTCAAATGTAAGATTATCGGTGACAGCATCATTGAATGTTGGTTGCCGGGGATGTTGAATGAGAAACTACTGAAACCCCGTTTTACCTATGAGGGCACGATGGTGGTGATTGATGGCTTTGAAGCAGAGAGTGGAAAGACAGAGATTGATTTCACAAGACCTCGTACAGTGGCAGTAGCCGTCTCCAGCAAGATCCAATATTATACGATTTTTGTCCATTCATATACGGGACTTCCGCTAATGTTTATCACGACCGATGGCTATAAGGAAGTGACGTCAAAAGAAGTCTACCTCTCGGCTACCATGAATCTGAGGGAAGACGTGAAGACGCGTGCTGCTGGTGATGTGATAGAGTCAAGAGTCAATATCAAGGGACGTGGTAACTCCAGTTGGAAATTCCCCAAGAAGCCCTTCCGTCTTAAGTTCGACGAGAAGATTTCCTTGTTGGATATGCATAAAGACAAGTCATGGGTGCTGCTAGCGAACTATAACGACAAGTCGATGTTGCGTAACAGTCTGGCTTTCTACATGAGTAGCATCAGTAATCTTGACTATACACCTGAAAGTCATTTCGTGGAATTGATCTTCAACAACAAACACTGGGGAACCTATCTGCTTTGTGAGAAAGTGAAGATATCCAATCATCGGGTGGCTGTAGGAGATGACGGTTTCTTGTTGGAGATAGACAGTCGGGCACCAAGTGAGGCCGATTCCCGTTACTTTGTCGTGTCCCATTTGGAGAATGTCGTCAACATCAAGGACCCTGAAGTGGCATACGGTGATGCCAACTATAATTATGCGAAGGATTTTGTGATGAAAGCCGATAATGCGTTGTTCAGTAACAACTTTACAGATCCGAAAACGGGTTGGCAGGCATATATGGATATGGATTCTTTCGTCGACTGGTATCTTATTCACGAGATTGGCAAGAACCTGGATAGCAATTTCGATACAAGTTGTTACATGCATCTTGCCCGTGGCGGCAAGTTGATGATGGGTCCAGTCTGGGATATGGACGTGGCTTTTGGAAATATGAGCCAGACAAATCAGTCATGCTATAAGCCAACAGGATTCCATATTAAGTCAACTCAGTGGTATACTCGCTTGTTCAGAGATCCTGCTTTTGTGAAGAGAGTTAAAGAACGTTTCAACTATTTTTATCGTCACCAGAATGATATCCTGGCCAATGTCAATGCCGATGCACAGTATCTGAAATACTCTGCTCAGGAGAACAATGAAGTGTGGCATCTGTTTAATGTCAAGACTTGGCCGAATTATAACATCTGGGGTAGCTATCAGAATGAGGTCCAGGAACTGAAGACATGGTTCACCACTCGTATGGAGTGGCTAAAGTCTGAGTTTGATAAGATGTAGTCAAGAACTATATATTAATAAAGTAATAGGGCTAACGTGAAGTTGGCCCTATTACTTTTATATGAACGTCTTGTAGAGTGTGCTGGGATTATGTTTACCTTCGAGGACGTCCATGATCTCCTCCTCTGTGGAGAGGTTGAAATCACCGGGGATGGTGTTCTTGAGGGCTGCGGCTGCCAAGGAGTAGTTCAGCTGCTTCTGTTTGTCGTCAGGGAAGAGACTGATAGCGTGGAGCCAGCCACCCATGAAGGCATCGCCCACACCGACGGGATCCACAACGTCAGGGATATCAATAATGGGCGCCTGGAGCAACTCCCCTTCTGTCCACAGTAGGGCTGTGAGGGTGTGATGACTTGACGATACGATATTGCGCATACCCATCATCCAGTGCTTCAGACGAGGATACTGGGCGTGGAGCTCGTCAAACCATTCGCCGTATTCCTTCATCTGCATCTCGAAATTGGAGTCTATTGCTGTGAAAGGAGGCTGTGGATGCTGCGAGAGCCAGTCGAACTCGATGGCGTCACCAAACATCATGTCACAGCGGGAGAGCATCTTGCTCAGTGTCTCACGGGGAGTAGCCCCCTCATATTTCCACAGGTTCTTGCGATAGTTGATGTCGAAACAGACGGTGACGCCCAACTCGTCAGCGATGTCAAGGGCCTCGAACGTAGCATCGGCTGCCTGTTGAGAGATGGCTGCCGTGATGCCCGATACGTGGAAGAACTCACAGTCTCTCAGTATCTCTCGCCAGGGAATCATGCCAGGCTTCAGGTCGTAGTAGGCGGAATTGGAACGGTCGTAGATAACCTTGGCGGCACGCATGCCGGCGGCAGGCTCGAAATAGTAGGTACCGATACGCTGTCCGCCGTAGAGCACTTGGCTGGTATCCACACCTAATTGTGCCAGATTCATCGCTCCGGCATGACCAACGGGAGTGTCTGGCAGGCGGGTGATATAGGTCACGTTCTCTCCTTGTGTGGCAAGCGAAACGGCTACATTGGCCTCGCTGCCGCCATATTTGCTGGTGAACATGTCACCCTGCGTCAGTCGCAGGTGGTCGTTCTTTGAGAATCGGAGCAACAGTTCTCCGAAGGTTACAATATTCTTCTTGCTCATATAGTTTAGTTTTCACCTTTTCACTTTCTTACCTTTTCACTTTCTTACCTTTTTACTTTTTTACCTTTTTACTTTTTCTACGGTTTGCTTTCTCCCTCGATATACTGCGACATTAGCAGGTGGTCGCCGTCGTAGACGATATAGGTGAAATGACTGATCCAGTCACCGAGGATGATCATCCGCGCCTTTTTGGTCAGTTGCAGATCCAGTTCGATATGCCGATGTCCGTAGATGAAATAATCAACATTGGAGTGATACTGGATGTACTTTTTTGTATAGAGCACGAGATGTTCGCGCTGCTCTCCCATATAGGCCGGCTCCTCGCCGTTAGGCCGTTTCATGCGAGAGTGCTTGGCCCAGGTCAGTCCGAGCCACATGCCCCAGCGGGGATGAATGGCGGAGTAGAGGACTTGACAAAAAGGAGAATGGAAGATGCTGCGGATCAACTTAAACGACTTGCTGGGGTCGCCAAGTCCGTCACCGTGGGCCAGGAAGAACATCTTGCCGTAGATTTCCGTCGTCTCAGGCTTCTTGTGCAGGATGACACCACATTCCTTCTCTAAATATTCATAGGCCCAGATGTCGTGGTTGCCCGTGAAGTAATGCACCTCGACGCCCATGTCCGTCAGTTCTGATATTTTTCCCAAGAAGCGGGTGAAGCCCTTGGGCACCACATGCTTGTACTCGTACCAGAAGTCGAACATGTCGCCCAACAGGTAGATGGCGGCTGCTTTCTCCTTGATACTGTCGAGGAACCGCACGAGCCTGCGCTCCTGCATCCTCTGGTGAGGTATGGCCAGCGAACCAAGGTGGGCATCAGAGAGGAAATATATATTCTTCATAATCCGTGAAAATCCGTGTTAATCCGTGGCTTTAATCAAATCCCAGTTCTACTCTCGCTTCCTCGCTCATCATCGACTGGTCCCAGGCGGGCTCGAAGACGAGGTTCACGTTTGTCGACTTCACCCCCTCGACGCTCTCCACCTTCGTGCGTACATCTTCTAATATATAGTCGGCAGCGGGGCAGTTGGGGGCTGTAAAGGTCATATCGAGCTCGACGATGGCATTCGGGCCATCGTCAAGGTCTCGTTGCGAGACCGAATAGTCTTCCTGCACGTCGATCTTATAGATCATTCCCAAGTCATAGATATTGACGGGAATCTCTGGGTCGTAGACGGTCTTCAGCACATCTACAATCCGCTCTTCTATCTGTGTCTTCTTTTCTTGTGTCATAATCGACTGCAAAGATACACATTTTTACCTAAATAATCATATCTTTGCCAAAAATTTCACAATTGTTGTCAACATCTCCCCTCTTCGTGGAAGGAATAATATTTCCCGTCTGTGACGATGACGTGGTCGAGAAAGTGGATATTCATCACCTCGCAGGCACGGACGAGGCTTCTCGTCAGTATCTCATCGGCCTTGCTGGGGCGGAGATTGCCAGAGGGATGGTTGTGACAGACGGCGAGGACGGTGCAGTTGGCGAGGACTGCCTCTTTCATAATGATACGGATGTCGACAGCCGTCTCCGTGATGCCACCATGCGAGATGCGAACTTTCTTGATAAGGCGATAGTGCTGATTCAACAACAGTGCCCAGAACTCCTCGACGTCAAGATCCTGCATAACGGGATGCATGTGGTTGTAGATGCGAGTGGCAGTGCCGAGGTCTGGTCGTTCCTCTGGTGTCTCGGCCTGGCGACGCTTGCCAAGTTCGCAGGCGGCCAGGATGGTGATGGCCTTTGCCTCACCGATGCCGTTGTACTGGCAAAGCTCCCTGATGGTCATCTTGCCTAGCGTGTTCAGGTTGTTGTTACAGTCGGCAAGTATCCGTTTCATAAGGTCAACGGCACTTTCCTTCTGAGAGCCTGAGCTGATAAGGATGGCCAGAAGTTCTGCATTGGTAAGTGCTTCAGTACCAGCACTTGCCATCTTCTCACGAGGACGGTCTTCTTCCGCCCATTGATTGATGTTGAGTTTCTCCATAGTGTTTCATTTAAGTTTTAAAGGGTTGTTATTTGTAGAATGTCTTTTCGAAGGCTTGGAATTCGTCTTGCTTCAGCACGCATCGCTTCCACCACGATTCGATGAAGCCGAGACCGTAGCCCATCAGTTGGACGAAGGCCGCAGGGACAGAGAGGATTCCAACCCGCAGACTTCGGTTCTTGATGGTCGAGTCGACGCAGATCAGCAGACTATATAATATAATAGGTATCCAGGGGGCGAAACACATCCAATAGAACTGGTCGCGATCGACGTAGTGCATCAGTGCCCGTCCTACGGCAGAGATGAGTATCAGGGCGATGACGCCTACGGTGAAGACCGTCGGCAACAGGTGGACGAGTTTCATCGTGCCTGGATGGCGCTTCTCGAGATTGATGCGGGCGATACCGCTGTTATACACCTGACGGAAGAACTTGCGGAAGTCCGTGCGACGCTTGTGCCACACCCAAGCCTCTGGGAAAAGCCTCGGACGGTAGCCTGCCTCGACGATGCGATACGAGAAATCGATGTCCTCGCCAAAGCGCATCTTCGTGAAGCCGCCTAACTGCAGATACACATCGCGACGGATGCCCATGTTGAACGAACGGGGATAGAACTTGTCGAGGGCCCCTCTCGTTCTCCCCGACTGGGGGGAAGATCCTCGGATGCCGCCAGTTGTGAAGAATGAGGTCATCGAGTAACTGATGGCCTTCTGCACAGGGGTAAATGAGGGGTGGGCTGCGTCAGGTCCGCCAAAGGCAACTATTTCAGAGGTGAGAGGTGAGAGGTGAGAGGTAAGAGATTTCTCTACAGCTTCCAGATACCCCTCAGGCAGGACCACGTCAGAGTCGAGCACAATCAGCCATTCGCCGTTAGCACGCTCGGCTCCATAGTTGCGACTCTGCCCAGGGCCGCTATTCTCCTTCATGAAATACTTCACGTCCAGTCTGTCATGATACTTTTCGACGATTGCCTTGCAGTCTCGCTGCGAGCCGTCTTCAACAATAAGCACCTCGAAATCCTTGGCCTTCTGGTCGCAGAGGCTTTGCAGGAGTTCGTCCACTTCGTCAGGACGATTATAGACAGGAACAATGATAGAGTATTTCATAGTGTTTCTAAATAATTGGCACGGATTACACGGCTTTTTTTAAAAGACACGGCTTGTTTGCTGTGTTAATCCGTGTAATCCGTGCCGAGAATTATTCCTTGACGCGCTGCAGATAGCTGCCGTCGCGAGTGTCAACCTGGATGAGGTCGCCTTCGTTGATGAACAGAGGCACACGCACCTCAACGCCAGTCTCCAGGGTAGCGGGCTTCAGGGTGTTGGTAGCGGTGTCGCCCTTGATACCTGGCTCAGAGTGAACAACGCGGAGGTTGGTCTTCACGGGCATCTCAGCATAGAGGATGGTACCGTCGGTGGTGTCAGAAACGACTTCCACGATGTCGCTCTCCTTCATATACTCATGTCCGATCACGAGTTCGTTGTCAATGGGAATCTGCTCGAAGGTCTCCTGGTTCATGAAGATACGTCCTGACTGGTCCTCGTAGAGATACTGATAGGGGCGACGCTCGATGACGACGTCCTCCAGTTTCTCACCGATATTGAAGCGGCGCTCCAGTACGCGGCCGTCGCTGACGTTCTTTACCTTGATGATCATAATTGTGTTACCCTTGCCTGGCTTACGGTGCTGGAAATCGATGCACACCCAGATGCCACCGTCCATACGGATGGCGGTGCCTTTTTTAATGTCTTGTGAATTAATCATATACCTATAAATGTTACTTTTGTATCGTTTTCGGGTGCAAAATTAGTGCAAATTGAGCGAAAAACCAAATTTTATTTAAGTTTTTCCGAAATGCAGCCTAATTTCGTGCGATTTCTCGCGCAAAATTACTGCTTTTTTGGAAAAAAACATAAAAAGTTGCGCTAAATTTCTCATATTTCTTGCGTAATTCAAAAGAAATGAGTACTTTTGCACCCCAAAATGTTGAATTTGAACAATAAGTAAGTATAAAAAGCAATGAAGAGAACATTTCAGCCGCACAATCGCCGTCGCGTCAACAAGCACGGCTTCCGTGAGAGAATGGCCACCAAGAATGGTCGCCGCGTATTGGCTGCCCGTCGTGCTAAGGGCCGCAAGAAGTTAACGGTTTCTGACGAGCGCCACGGAATGTAATTCCGGTCGCCAATCAACGAAATTTGTACGAAACAGAGTGAAGTGGAGAGCAATCTTCACTTCTTTCTGTTTTTATGCCTTTATTTTCTGGTTTTCTCCTCACTTATTCGTACCATTGAGCTTTGCTCGAAGATACTTTCGCTTGAAAATGAAAATTAATCGCTATTTATTTTGCATTTTGCTCGCTTATTCGTACCTTTGCACGTGAGAAATCAGAAATGAGATGAAAGTAAAGGAATTCTTCGGTAAGTTTGGAAGTGCCTTTCTGTGGGGAAACCTGTTGGCGATGCTGATTGTCATCGTGCTATTGGCACTGGGTGTGAAATACGGACTCGACTGGTATACCCATCACGGTGAGGGTGTCAGGATACCCAAGATAGAGGGCATGGACTATGGAAGGGCCCGTAGTCTGTTGGAGGAACACGGCCTGAACATTATGGTCAGCGACTCTGGCTATAACAAGTCTCTGGCAGCCAACGCCATCCTGATACAGAATCCGGGTCCTGGCACGACGGTGAAGATGGGACATACCGTCTATGTGACGGTCAACTCCCCCTCGTCGCCTTCATTTGCTATTCCTGATATCGTCGATAACAGCAGTTATCGTGAGGCTGAGGCAAAGTTGACGGCCTTGGGCTTCAAGCTCTTGCCTCCCCAGGAGGTGGCTGGCGAAAAGGATTGGGTCTATGGCGTGCTTTGTCGTGGACGCCGGGTCTCAGCTGGTGACCGTGTTTCTATCGACAACCCACTGACTTTGATGATCGGCAGTGGGGAATATGATTCCGACGAGGAAATCGATTATATTGAACCTGAATACCGCCTGATGGAAAGCGGTAACGTAGATGAGTTTGAGGAAGAAGTAGACTGATGGACTATCTGGATGACGAGGAACTGGAACTGATGGCCGACGCTGATGCCGACGAGCAGGCAGATGACGGTCAGCTCTATGAACACTTCCGTATCGAGGTGGACAAGGGGCAGGACTCAGTCCGTATCGACAAGTTCCTCTCTGAGCATCAGCCACACTCTAGCCGCAACCGTATCCAGAAGGCCGCAGACGCTGGCTTCATCCATGTCTGTACGGCTGAGGATCTCAAACTGGGACGCAGTGCCCGTCCTGTGAAGAGTAACTATAAGGTGCGCCCTGGCGATGTCATCACCCTGATGCTTGACCGTCCGCACTACGACACGACCATCACCCCAGAGGATATCCCCCTCGAGGTGGTCTATGAAGACGATGATCTGATGGTCATCAACAAGCCTGCAGGTATGGTGGTCCATCCTGGTTGTGGCAATTTCAGCGGCACGTTAGTCAATGCCATCGCCTGGCACCTGAAGGATCTGGCCACCTACGACCCGAATGATCCCGAGGTAGGACTCGTCCATCGTATTGATAAGGACACCAGCGGTCTGCTCGTGGTGGCGAAGACGCCTGACGCGAAGACCTCTTTAGGCAAGCAGTTCTTCAACAAGACTACTCACCGCAGTTACAATGCACTCGTCTGGGGGAACTTCGTGGAGGACGAGGGGAGGATAGAAGGCAATATTGGGCGAGATCCGAAAGACCGTTTGCGAATGGAGGTGTTCCCTCCTGACTCGGAGATCGGCAAGCCGGCCGTCACTCATTACAAGGTGCTTGAACGCTATGGCTACGTCACCTTGATAGAGTGTATCCTCGAAACGGGGCGCACGCATCAGATCAGGGCCCACATGAAGCACATCGGCCATCCGCTGTTCTGCGATGAGCGCTATGGTGGAACGGAAATCCTCCGTGGTGAGCGGACGGCGAGTTACAAGGCCTATATCCAGAACTGCTTTAAGCTCTGTCCGCGTCAGGTGCTCCATGCCCGCACCTTGGGATTTTTCCATCCCTCGACGGGTGAGCAGATGGACTTCACCTCAGAGTGGCCTGCCGACATGGCGGCCCTCATCGACAAGTGGCGCAATTATGTAAAGGTAAAAAGGTAAAAAAGGACTCGCTTTAGCGCTTTTACAAAGCGTAGCGACTAAAAGAAAAAGGTAAAATAGTAATATGAAACATTTGAAGAGAACTATTGCCATCGTTTGTGGTGGCGACTCATCCGAGCACGATGTCTCACTGCGCTCGGCACAGGGACTTTACTCCTTCTTCGACAAGGAGCGTTACGATGTCTATATCGTGGATATCAAAGGCCAGGACTGGCATGTCGAACTGCATGACGGCACGACAACCAAGATCGACCGCAACGATTTCTCCTTCGTCGAGGACGGCAAGGCCAAGTTGTTCGACTACGCCTATATCACCATCCACGGCACTCCTGGAGAGAACGGCTTGCTGCAAGGCTACTTCGACTTGATTGATCTGCCATACAGTACCAGTGGCGTGTTGGTGGAGGCCATGACCTTCGATAAGTTCGTGCTCAATCAGTATCTGCGCAGCTATGGTGTCAGCGTGGCCGACTCCCTGCTGATCCGCAAGGGCTACGAGGAGTTGGTGAGCGACGATGAGGTCGAAGAGCGCATTGGCATGCCGTGCTTTGTCAAGCCTGCTGCCGATGGATCGTCGTTTGGCGTGTCGAAGGTGAAGAACAAGGACCAGTTGGCTCCTGCCATCCGCAAGGCAATGCTGGAGAGTCCTGAAATCATGGTCGAGAGTTATCTTGAGGGAACGGAGATTACCCAGGGTATCTACAAGACTCGTGAGAAGACCGTCATCTTCCCCATCACCGAGGTGGTGACGAGCAATGAGTTCTTCGACTACGATGCCAAGTATAATGGCCAGGTGAAGGAGATCACGCCGGCACGCATTGCTCCAGAGATTGCCGACCGTGTGTCGAAGATCACCAGCCACATTTACGACATCCTCCATTGCAACGGCATCATCCGCATCGACTATATCATCTCTCCAGAGGGTAAGATCTCGATGCTTGAGGTGAACACCACACCAGGTATGACTGCCACCAGCTTCATTCCCCAGCAGGTGCGTGCCGCCGGCCTTGAGATGAAGGATGTCCTCTCCGACATTGTCGAAAACTCTTTCTAATTGAGAATTGAGAGTTGAGAATTGAGAATTATGATTACCCTAATCCCTTGAGTTGTGTTGCAGAGAAAAGAGAACATAATATTGTCAAAGACGGATGCATTTGGTGATCGTATTCTCAAACTTTATCAGTATCTGATTAAAGAAAAGCAAGAGTTTGTGCTTTCTAAACAAATACTGAGGAGTGGGACTAGTATTGGAGCAAATACCGCTGAGGCTCGAAATGCTCAAGGAGAAAAGGATTTCATAAATAAACTGAATATAGCATTAAAGGAAGCGGATGAGACAGAATATTGGTTGAGGAAGTTACAATCGGGTGAGTATATTACTGCATGTCAGTATGAGTCGATGTATAACGATAATGAAGAAATCATAAAGATTCTGACTAAGATAATAAAAACGATGAAACAAAAAATCTTATAGTTCATGGAGTCTGGTAATCATAATTCTCAATTCTCAACTCTCAATTCTCAATTGTCTGAGTTTGATGAGATAAGGCCGTATGAGCCGGAGGAGATGAAGCAGGCGTTTGAGGACTTGCTCAACGACCGCCAGTTTAATGTCATCATGAAAGGCTTTGCCCCGTGGCTGCCGAAAGGTATCCGCAACGGACTGCTGTGGCTCGCTTTCAAGGGTGTCAAGACCCCGCTCGACTTCCAGAAGCGGTTCATGAAACCCATCGTGAAGTATATCATCCGCAAGCATACCGATGGCTGCACCTTCGATGATCGCGCATTATGTAATCATAATTCTCAATTCTCAATTCTTAATTCTCAATTACGTTACACCTTCGTCTCGAACCATCGAGACATCGTGCTCGACTCTGCCTTCCTGGATGTGAAACTGGTAGAGAACGGCTATCCCACTACCGTTGAGATCGGCATTGGCGACAATCTCCTTATCTATCCTTGGATCAAGAGGCTCGTCCGTATGAACAAGGCCTTTACCGTTCGCCGTGGTCTTTCGCTCCGTGAGACACTCGCTGCCTCGCAGTTGATGAGCCGTTACATCCATTTCGCTGTGACTCAAAAGAAGGAGAACATTTGGATTGCCCAGCGTGAGGGTAGGGCGAAGGATTCCGACGACCGTACCCAGGAGGCTGTGCTGAAGATGCTGGCAATGGGGGGTGATCTCCAGGAACTCAATATCGTCCCCCTGACCATCAGCTACGAATATGATCCCTGCGACTATCTCAAAGCCCAGGAGTTCCAGCAGAAACGTGACAATCCCGCCTTCAAGAAGTCACGACAGGACGACCTCGACAATATGAAGACTGGAATCTTCGGTTACAAGGGGCGGGTTGTCTATCGTACGGCAGCACCCATCAATACCTGGATTGACGAGTTAAAGGATTTGCCCAAGACGGACTATTACAAGGTTGTGGCTGAGCGGATGGACCAGGAAATCCATCGAGGCTATGAACTATTCCCCTGTAACTATATCGCTCTCGATGAATTGAATGGCAACACGGCCAATGCTGCCCACTATATAGAGGCCGATAAGCAGCGCTTCGAGACATACCTCGCAGGTCAGATTGCCAAGATTACGCTCGACAACAAGGATGAGGCCTTCCTCCGTGAGCGCATCCTTACGATGTATGCCAATCCCCTCATCAACAAACTCGCCGCCGTATGAAGTCTTTCCTTCGTCTTATGGTTATCATAATTCTCAATTCTCAACTCTCCATTCTCAATTGCTCTTGCTCCAAGGACACCTACGACAAGGGCGATGGCCAGTATTCCTATTTGCGTGGTGATTTTGCCGAGGCTTTGGTGGGAGCAGACAAGAAGATCGTCTCTCTTATGACTGATGAGGGTGAGACACTCCCACTATTGCAGCCCTATGCCGCCAAGTGGATCACTCGCTCCGATACCATCTACCGCTGTATGCTATATTATAATAAGGTACGCGATAGCAAGGGACAATATGTTGCCGAAGCGATATCCGTCGGAGAGGTGCCCTGTCCTTTGATCGTCCCTTTGTCGGAACTTGAAGTGGAGATGAAGACAGACCCTGTGAAGTTTGAGAGTGCCTGGATGAGCAAGACTGGCAGATATGTTAACCTCAGTTTCTCCCTGAAGACAGGAAAGTCAGAAGATGATGAAGCCGTTCACTCATTGCGGGTGGTCCAGGATACGATTATGACGAATCCGGATGGCACCGCTACCAGCTATCTCCGCCTGTATCACGACCAGGGAGGAGTACCTGAATACTATTCCACGCAAGCCTATGCAAGTATCATTACTTCAGAGATACCTGCCGACTCTGTCAGTATCACGATCAACACTTACACGGGAACAGTCACAAAGGCTTTTCGGCTGACGCGTACTTCACATTGACGGCATCGCCCTTGAGCACGTCGGCAAAGGCCTGTGGGGTGATGGTGACGGGCCCCTTCATAAACTCAGGAATATTATAGCAGCGCAAGAACTGCCGATGGTAGTCGGGATCTTCGCAGGGCAGTTCAAAGGGCTTCGTGGCATGCCCGTCCTTGTCGACATAGGCAATGAACGGACGTGTGAAAGTCCCGTCGTTGCGGCGGCTGCTGAAGATGATCCAACGGCCGTTGCTCGACCAAGAGTGGTAACTCTCGGTATCAGGTGAGTTAACCTCGTCCATCCTCCGCGCGGTAGCAAACTCTCCACTCTCACTTCTCCACTCTCCACTTAAATCCATGATCCAGAGATCTGCATCGTGGTGCCAGATATGGAAGTAACCATAATGCCCCATCGTGAAGAGGAGATATCGACCGTCTGGTGAGATGCGGGGGAAGGTGGCGCTGCTGTCTCTTGCAGCGGCATCGAATACGAGTTCGCGAGGGCCGAACTGACGGGTGTCAGGGTCGAAGGCCTTGCGGTAGATGCTGTATTTCAGTTCCCTGAATCGCCGCTGCACCTCCTTTGCTTTCGTGGTGGCTGTGTCTTGACGCTCAAAGTGGGCGCTGCAGTAATAGAGTGCCTTGCCGTCGGGAGCCCATGCTGGGAACACTTCGAACTCTGTGTCGCAGTTCTCGAGGTTAGTCACCTCGTCGGTCTCCACGTTGTAGGCAATGATGTCGCTCTCCTCGTCATACACCTCCACCTTGTTGGGGTTGACGGTATGGAAGTTCTGCAGCGTCTTGTCGGTGGCGTAGACGATGAGGTTGAGCCAGGGGTGCCAGGCGGGATAGACGCCTGCCGAGAGGATGGAGTCGTTGCGCATGTTTACCTTCTTCATCTTGCCGTCGTAGGCAATGACGGTGCCTCCCTGATACTGTCTGGCATGGAACTGCAGACGCTGGGGATTATACCACTGATAGTGGTGACAGTTGATGCACTGTCCGTCTTTCTCGAAACCGCATAGCTTGTTGTCGTAGATGACGCTCTCGTCGTAGTTCTCCAGGCAGCGCTGGTTGATGGTCAGTGCCTCATAGGATATGAACGACGGCGCTATCAGTCGGTAACTGATGTAGGGATCGATGGAGTCTGGCGATACAAAGATGCTGAAGGGCTTGAAGCGTGTCCACTGGTCGCCGTTTCGTGTGTAAACCTCGACGGTGATGGCGTTGCCCTTGGCTTTCTGTGCCAGCGAGTGCCACTCGTCAATAGCGGGCTGTCCGTTGCATACGATATCATCGTTGCCAACGGCATAGCGGGCCACCATCTCGTCGGCCTCTCCGTCGTATTCAAAGCTCAGTGGCGCCATATTCACAGGCACCGTCACCTGCGTGTAGTCTGGATAGATGGCAGGCAGCTGGTCCTTCTGTGTAAACTCTGACGGTATAGACGGGCCTCCGCAGGACAATAATAAGAGGTAAGTGGTGAGAGGTAAGATGTAAGAGAAGACGATGGTGAGTACCAATCGGCCTCTCACCGCTACCGAATTCTCTATCTGAAACATTTTCTTTATCATATTATATTTGTATCTGTATTTCTGTCCTTAATCATTTCTCTTACCTCTTACCTCTCACCTCAATATTCAGGTAGGTTCGACATGATGTGGTAGTCATAATAGAAGGTATTGCTGTAAAGCATGCCCACCTGCTGGCGAACATCTTCCACATTCACGCCCTCGTATTGGGAGAAGACTTGGTAGAACTTGTCGAAACTCTCCTTGATGCCTGGACTGAACGGCATCTGGTCCAAATTGGGATGATTGACGATCTGGCCGAAGAGGTAGGCGGCCTCTTGATAGGCCACAGGTATGGGGGTGTTGGGGTGCAGCTCCACGTATTTGTTGAACTGATACCAAAAAAGCTGGGGATCCTTTACCCATAGCGTGGCCAGGAGTGACTGCTCCTGGAATACGGGGTCTTTAGTGTCATAGCTTTTGGCCAGCGTGTTCATGACGAAACGCTCCAAGTTGCCGTTATCGCTGTTCAACACGTCTGAGTAGTGTAGCATGTGGGTGACGGGCTCCATCTCGCGATCCTGGGCAATCAGTTGTGGATTGTTCAGCAGGTCTTCAGCCTTTGCTGCCCATTCGTCGAAGAATTGGGTGTGCTTCAGGATGTTGATATACTTCTGGGCAATCTCCTTTTCGCCCTTCAGAATGGCACACCGTATCAGGTTTTGGAAGTGCTCGGCTCGCCATTCGAACTCCACGCCCATCTCCGTAGACAGACGGTTACAGGGGTTCAGCAGACCGTACTGATAGTAGATCATCGGACCAATCACCATCAGCGTGCTCATCTCGGAGGGACCGTCGTAGAATTTAGCGCCGTTGCGGTATTGGTACATCAAATCGCCCTGACGGCCAATACGCGAGAGGGCCAGATTCCTCATCATGACGATGGCGCGTGTAGGCTCGTCGTCTTGGGTGGCGGCCTCCTCCAGCACGCCATTCCAGTCGGTCAGGTTTATCAGGTGTAGCATCTTCACCTCGTGGTGGAAGTTCTCGTCCTTAAACCAGAAATGGACAACACCCCATGCCACCGCTGCCAACACCGCCGCCTGTGCCACCCACGGCATCCATACCTTCTTCCTTTTCTCCTGACTCCTGACTCCTGACTCCTGACTCCTTCTTGAGAGACATACCATCCCCACCATGAAAAGCGCCAATAAATAAAAAGGCACATAGTACATGGCGTACTCCTTGGTGATGAAGAAGATCGGCAGTCCGGCGTAGTAGATGTTGGCCAGATTGGTCTCGTAGTAGACATAGCGGTAGCACAACAGGGGAACAGCCGCGGCCATGACTATGGCTATCAGCGTATAGACGGCTGCGCTTCCTCTGGACATGAGCCGCCATGACCAGATGCCCATCAGCA
>JAEEPF010000188.1 GCA_016284635.1 Prevotella sp. | reverse complement strand
GAGAGGTGCAAAGCACCGGAAGATTCCTATATTCCAAGATTCCTTAGACAAAAAATCCCTAGAAGAAAGGAGATTAGCAAATGAAGAAGCGTATGATTGAGATTGCGGTGAAGGTCGTAGTAGCCGCACTCACAGCCTTCCTGACGGCCATCACAACGACCTCATGTATGGGGCATGGCCCGATAAGTTTCTGACGAACGAAGCCTAACGGCTAAACACTTCGAAAGGACTGGCAGACTTCGAGAGCTGCCAGTCCTCTCATTTCACTCTGTTTTTTATTTAGTTCTTAATATCAGCACCTCCAAAGAAGTTGCTGGCAACGATGTGGAGGGTGGGGGCCTTCGGGTTGTCGGTATGCATGGCATGATCACCGACGCCGCCGATGAAGCTGCGGCTCTTCACCACGACGTTGACGCGGGTGGGCACGAAGAGCTCGATGCCGCCGAAGAAGGTATGGATGTCGATTTCCTCGTCCTCAGTGATGACGGCCTCGCGCAGATCCATGCGGATGCCACCGCAGAAAGCATCGAGACGGGCACCGTGGAAGGTCTCGCCGTGATAGACGTACTCGTCGCCGCCGTAGTGTACCGAGCAGCAGATGCGCTTGCCGTCATCGCCGATGGGCAGCGGGCGCTGCAGCCACTGGTCGGGGTCGCGGCGATAGCTGTCGACGATGGTCATCACGCCCACATACAGCAGTAGGGCAGGGGCAACGTATACCGTCCAGGGCTGGCGCCACAGCCAGTCGTTCTCAATGATTCCCCACATGTTGGCCAGTTTCCAAGCACCAGCCACAATCAACAGAATTCCGATAATCGTTCTTGTCTTCATAACTCTATTCATTTTAAAAATTAAACGTTTCTGGGTGCAAAGGTAGTGGATGTTGCCCTTTTTTTCAAATTTCTGGGATATTCTGCACGAAAATGTGACGAATGTCATTTATATTTCGTACTTTTGTACCCCATATGAAACAGGGACGTATAGAAACGATAACGACGAGAATCATCAGCACCACGTTTATTGTGGTGGCGCTGGCCGTGTTCAAACCCTTCGGATTGGATGCCTGGCAGTGGCAGGCTTACATGCATCTGGTGGTTTTGGGAGTGATAGGCTTCTTGATATGCATGGTGACCGACGTCATCCTGAAGTATGTCGTCAAGATGCCGAGGTCGTTCAAGAAAGGCGCCGAATACATCATTCGTCGCAATCTCTGGTTCCAGTTTATCAACACGCCGCTCGTGGCACTGAGCATCTGTCTCTATCGCCACTTCGTGCTGAGCGACAGGGTAGAGGGTAATCAGTTGTCTGTCATCAATTTCGTCGAGACCCTCGCCATCATTGCCTTCTGCTCCTTCGCCATCGGACTCTACTGGCGCTTCAAGTTCCGCAGCAAGTATCTGGCGATGGAACTGGAAGAGATACGGGAATTGAATGAACAACTAAGAAGCCTCACCCCCGACCCCTCTCCCGTAGAGAGGGGAGAAGAGAGTTCTATAGACAGCAACTCCGCCGATAATGGTAACCACTTCTCTCTCTCTGGGAGATGGGGCGGGGATGAGGCTGTTCTTCTCTCTGGCACGACCAACGAATCTGTGACGCTCCAGATTTCCCACCTATTATTTATTGAGGCCGTTGGCAACTATGTGAAGGTCTGTCATCTGCGCGACGGACAGGTGCATACCGACATGCTTCGCGCGACGATGAAACAGATGGAGGAAACGCTGCAAGGCTATCCGATGATAGTCCGCTGCCATCGCGCCTTTTTGGTCAATCTTGGTCAGGTAGAGCAGATTGTCTCACATGCCGGCTCCACCCAGCTGCTCATCAAGCACTGCCACGAATCGCTCCCCGTTTCGCGCAGCAATATGTCACAGGTTCGCGCAGCAATCAAGCGAGCATAAAAAAACAGCACCCGTCGTCGCGACGAGTGCTGCTTTCAATACTACTTAATAATAACTAACATACATTGAAGTATGGTATTCCTTATTTCTCAAACTCTCGGAGTTCCTCAAGTCCGCGTTCTATCTCCTGCAGCTGCTGGGCGTGGCGGCGGAGCTGCCATCTGGCAAAGACAAGACCCAGGGCGAAGGTAAGCAGTGAGAGTCCCAATGGCAGTATGAGCCTCGTGCTGAGTTCATAACCAGCCTCCGTGTTGAATCCCAGTTCCAGAACGTAGAAGGCGATCATCGCCAGACATACGGCACCAATCATCCAGACCTTCTCCTGATGGCAGATCTTCTTGTAAGTGAGCACCAGACGGCTGAGTTCGCTGCTGCTCTTGCCGCCCAGGTCGAATTTCGACAACAGGGAGAGCTTCCACACCATGGGTATCAGTCCTATTATCATCACGCCCTCGACGATGGCGAACGAGGTGGCCTGGATGGGCGTGTTCAGATAGACAAAGGGGAATACCACACAGATGATGAGCACGTTGACCACGAAGCTGTAGATGTTTTGTCCAACGATCTTATCATAGGCCGAGCGGGTCTTCTGCTGAATCATTTCCTTCACCACGCGAAGGTTCACTATTTCCGTTTCTGCCAGACGCTCATCGAGCTTGTTCCAGCTGGCTTTCAATGCTTCAAGTTCCATATCAATTCAAATTTAATGGTTCGACATTTTTCTTAATTTTTCTTTGGTGCGATTCAGTTTCACGGCGACGTTGGTCTTAGTGATTCCGAGGATGTCGGCGATTTCCTCATAACTCCTTTCTTCCAGCCAGAGGAGAATCAGCGCGCGTTCCAGTTTCCCCAGCTGGTTGATGAGTCGGTAGAGTTCCCTGAGCTGTCCTGTCTTGTCCTCCTCTGCTTCCAGTTGCGCCACATTAGCCGTCATCGGGACGGTCTGTGGACGGGCATTGGAGCGTCGGAGAAACGTGATGCAGGTGTTCATGGCGATGCGGTAGACCCATGTTGTGAGCTTGCTATCCCCCCGATAGCGCGGGAAGCCCTTCCACAGGTTGAGCACCGTCTCCTGAAACAGGTCGTTCAGGTCGTCCTGGTCGTTGGCATAGATGTAGCACACTTTGTAGATAGTCCTTTTCTGTGCCTCGACCATCGTCAGGAAATCTTTCTCTAATTCTTTCGTCTCCATTGTTCAACTAAATCTTTTTCTAACCCATTAGTCGCAGGAAAAGTGAAAAAATTACAACCGGAAGTGAAAATAAAGCCTCAGGATCATCTCTGATAGTATAGAAAAGCTTGGTTTATCATGAACTTCACCACTTTATGGGTCTCAATCTTTGCCATATTCTTCTTCGTATTCTTCTAATAATATCTAAATACACTTAAAACTGAGGGCAAATTTACACATAATCCGAGAAATTTCGCTATATTTGCAACAATATTTTATAAACAAACCCAATAAAAGACTAAGATTATGAGCGTGAAAGACTTGGATTTCTGGAAATACAAGAGCAATTTCCTCATCCTCGCCCTTCTGCTTTGCACGACCATTGCAAGGGCGCAGTACAATCAAGTGAACGACATCCCGTATCGCGAAGCTGCAGAGGGCTATGCCCAGGAACGCTGCAAGCTCGATGTGTATTATCCGACGAATGAGACAGACGCGCCAGTGGTCGTCTGGTTCCACTGTGGCGGCATCGAAGGTGGCGAGAAACACATTGACCCGCAGCTGAAGAACTGTGGTCTTGTGGTTGTCGCAGCCAACTACCGCCTGTTACCCAAGGCTCCCATTGACGACATCCTCGACGATGCTGCAGCAGCTGTAGCCTGGACGTATAAGAACATCGCAAAGTATGGCGGCAATAAGCGCAAGATCTTTGTCGCAGGACATTCCGCCGGCGGCTATCTGCTCACCATGATCGGACTCGACAAGCGCTGGCTCGCCAAGTACGGCGTCGATGCCGACTCGCTCGCGGCTCTCGTGCCGTTCAGCGGGCAGTGCGTCACACATTATAATATACGTAAGCAGCAGGGAATCGGCCCCTTGCAGGCCACTATCGACCAGTACGCCCCGCTCACTTACGTCCGTCCCGACGCGCCTCCCATCGTCATCATCTCCGGCGACCGCGAACTGGAACTCTTCGGACGCTACGAGGAGCAGGCCTACTTCTGGCGCATGCTGAAGCTCGTGGGTCACAAGGACGTGACGCTCTACGAGATGCAGGGTTACGACCACGGTGCGATGCCGTTCCCGGCCTATAAAATCCTAAAGGATCATATCAAACGACTGACGGAATAGAAATCTCACTCAAATGATGATCTATAAAGCTATCCCCAGATAGTCGAAGAATCTTTCTGGCCAGTAGTTCATAATCAGCTCGTCAGGGAAATCTGTTTCTGCCAACAGCGGATAGAGGCGTTCGTAGTCGGCTATCTGGAACGAGATATGCGCATCGCTGCCGAGAATCGTAGGAACCTCGTACTTCTTGCACAAACGCAGAATCTCCAGATTATTATCCCGCGCCACGGTTTTCTTACGCTGTGGAGCCAATGAATGGTTGTTCACCTCCAAGAGCGTATGTGCCTCCTTTGCTGCCAGCACCAGCTTCTCAAAGTCCAGCTCACAAGAACCGTCGCCTGGATGGCTAATCATGTGAATCTTAGGATTCCTGATGACCTGAATCATTCCCTCCGTATTCTCCTCCTTTGTACCTCCCTTATACCACGCAGCATGAACACCCGCAATGGCAAGGTCAAGGTAGTCGATGTAATCATCTGTCAGGTCAAGGCTGCCCTTCGTATCGAGGATGTTAATCTCACAGCCCATCAGCAACCGTATGCCGTACATCTGGCGAGGTACGGTGAACATATTCTTGAAATACAGCGTCGGACAAGTGCCTGGCACACTCGGCCCATGCTCCGTGATGCCCAGCACCTCCAGCCCCATGTCAGCAGCAGCCTTGGCCATCTCCTGTAGGCTGCTATAGGCATGTCCCGATGCCACCGTATGCGTATGCGCGTCAACTAATACCTTTCTCATTTCATCTTTATTTTCTGCGTATTTTATAGTCCGTCGAAGTCGATGATGGCCTTGCGCCATTCATCGGAAAACGGTATGGACTGCTTCTGCTCCAGGTCATACAGCACCAATATCGACAGGCAGCGGCTCTTCACCTCTTGCGTGTCGACGTCAAAGATTTCCTGTTCCAGATGGAAGCTCTTGTTGCCGAGCTTGACGGTACGGGTGCGGACGGCAATCCTGTCAGCGCCTTTTATCTGGGCAAAGAACTCCACCTCAATCTTCACCACGAAGATAGCATACTGATCCCAGTCGAAACCTTTGCACACGGTGGAAACATAGTCCGTCTTACCCGAGTCGTAGAACTGGAAATATATCGTGTTGTTCACGTGCCCGAACTTGTCAACGTCGTTGAAACGTATCTGCAGCGGCACCACATTGTGAAACTCGTTACTTCTTTCTTCTGCCATTTTGCTAAGTCTTATCTGTCAAAACGGCTGCAAAGTTACACAATAAACCTAAGAAATCTCTCAGAACAATCCAAAAAATAAGTTTTTCGATAAAAAAACGCATAAATGTTTGGTAGTTCGGAGGAAAATGTCTACCTTTGCACCCGCAAATCGGGGAATTCCTGAGTGTTCCTTTACATGGTGCCCGTAGTTCAGTTGGTTAGAGCGTCAGATTGTGGTTCTGAATGTCGTGGGTTCGAGTCCCACCGGGCACCCAAGGTAGAAAATTCGGGAATCTCCAGTAAAT
>JAEEPF010000187.1 GCA_016284635.1 Prevotella sp. | reverse complement strand
GCCAAGTGGGGTACATGTCCGACTAATACTGCAAACTACACCATTGCCCTCGATGGTACGGATAAGGGTACGTTCAAGTTTGCAAGAAAGTTCGCTTACGTGGGCTCCGCCTCGAATGACTCTACGTCGGCACGCGTCTATGAAGGGAATGCAACGAGCTTCGTTATTCCTGAAGCTAATGATGGCATCTCGTTCACGGGCATTTCGTTCACGGTCAACGACGCGGATTACATCCTCGATACCGAAGCGAAAATCCAGCTGAAGGCCAAGGCCGACACGGCTAATTGGAGAGATTATGACGGCTCTCTCTTGACCGCCAACGAAGTCATCTCTACGGTCTATATGGTTGGCTCCATCAAGGCTCCGCTCCTCAAGAATTCTTACACGTTCACCTACGACATGAACTTTGCCGACGGCGACTCCGTGTTCTATAGCCCGAACTTCTCGGATAACGAAACCTACACGCTTGCAAGCGTCAATGAAACCAAGCAGTTGCAATCGACTGCGGTCATGGCTCGTGCAAATGCTTGCGTGAGCGGCTGGGCTTTGGATGCTGCTGGAAGTAACATAATCGGTGCATTCGATGCCGCAGCACTCCGCCTGCTCGATACGCAAGCCTCTAAGGGAAAAGATACGGACAAGCTCTACGCTGTCTGGGCTGCAAAGGGTTCTGCTGAATGTTCTGAACACAAGACGTTCAAGATCAAGTCCGGCATGGGCGACAAGGGTACATTCTATGTATCTCATACGGTGGGTTCTGAAACCTTCGAAGATGCTGTGGGTGATAACGGACTTGAAATTCCTGTCATCGCAGGCATGGAACTTGCTGTCCGCTTCAACAGCTCCAATACGTATAATGTGACTGGCACGGATATCGAATTCACAACGGCTGTAGGCTCCGGCGAAATTCAAAACGGTGTCTATACGGTTGTTGATGGCCAGAACGACATGACGCTCCGCATGCAGACCAATGCCGTGAAGTACTACATTGCCTTCAATGAAAATTCTGAAGGCAAGGCATTCTTCGGCGATGTTTGGGGATTGCTCATCTCCAGTAATTCGCTCAACTCGGATGACGGTAACGGCAACTGGGAAGTGAAGACTTATTATACTGTGGATGACAACAATGCATTCCCGATGGCTTTGTACAGGTCTGATCGCTGCTTGAAGGGTTACTCATTCTCTGCGGATGGCGGCACGGCTTATCGTAAGTTGGAAAATGCTGTCATTGCCCAGTACGAACGCTCTGCGGTTGCGCATAATTTTGATAATCCGATGAAGCTGTACGCCGTTTGGGGTGAATGCCCGGCCAATGCTAGCGTTACGACTATTGCTCTCGAAGGGACTGCAAATGGCAAGTACTTGTTCGAAAGAAAGTTCAATTTGGGCCCCAACGCCTTAACGAACGCAAACGATTCTACGAATGCACGCGTCTATGAAAGCGAAAATTCCAGCTTCAAGATTCTCGCGGCTAATGACGATGTGTCGTTCACGAATATTTCGTTCGAAGTTACGGCAGCAGGTGTACTTCTCGATACCGAAGCCAAGATTGCTTACAAGGGTGCAACCACTGCATGGACCGAATACACGGCTGGCAACTTGCTCACCATCAACAGCGATGTCAAGAACGTCAAGGCTCCGCTCCTCAAGAGCGAATACACGCTCAACTACAACAAGAATGTTGCAGCAGCCAAGGCTAAGGACGTGTTCTTCGCAACGAGCTTGATTGAAAAGGATGATTACTCGATTGCAACCATCAACGGTTCTGTGAATTTGCAACCGGCTGCAGTCATGGCTCGCGCCGATGCTTGCATGCAAGGCTGGGCTTTGGATAAGGCTGGCAAGAGAAGGGTAGGCGTGTTCGATATCGAAACGATCCGTTCGCTCGATTCTCTGGATAAGCTCGGTGAACCGACTGATACGTTGTATGCGGTCTGGGAAGCGGCTGGTGTGGATTGCACGCCGACGTACTTCACCGTCTCTACGGATATGGACGCTGCTTTGGGTAGCTTCCAAGTCTATCAGGTTGTCCCGGCTGCTACTGTTAGCGGCACGGACACGCTTTGGTATGATGTCGATGCAACTGGCGTGAAGATTCCGACGATTGAATACATGAAGCTTGGTGCGAAGTTCACCGCTGCAGCTTCGACCTACACGTTCGGGAATATCATTCTCGACGCCGATGCAAGCGGGGATCAAGACCTTGTGACCAATGGCAGCATGTTCTCCGTGGCTCCGGCTCAGAAGAACCTGAACCTCAAGGTTTCGACCAATGCTGTGGAATACCACTTCGCCTTCAACGAAAACTCCGATGGAAAGGCTTACTTTGGCGACACTTGGGAAACTCTCCTCACTGCTGACAAGTTCTCTGAATCCGGCAAGAACTGGGTTGTGAACAAGAGCTACTCCGTTGATAGCAGGGACAAGACATTCCCGGCTGATATTTACCGTGATGCAAGCTGCTTCAAGGGTTACGCTTCTACGGCTACGGCTACGAGCGGATACACGGAACTGAACAATGATGTGATTGCTCTGTACGAAGCTGGAAACTATAGTGTCACGGCTCCGATGGAGCTCTACGCCGTCTGGGGTACTTGCGCCGCTACGACTAAGGATGCGACCGTCAATCTTGCCGATACCGACAAGGGTACGTACAAGTTTACGAGAACGTTTGATTTGGGTGCTACTCAATCTGCATCCCGCACGTATGAATTCGCAGATGCAAGCTTCACGATTGCATCCGTCACGGGCAGCGTCTCCTTCACGAACGTTTCGTTCGAAGTCAATAGCGGCGTGAAGTATGTCGTGGATCCGGCTGCGAAGTACGCTTACGGCACGGGTTCTGCATGGAACGACATCGACGGCAACTTCACGTTTGCCGCAGGTGCTGTGAACGTCAAGGCTCCGCTCCTCAGAAGCGAATACGTATTTGTCTATAACAAGAATTACGATGATGCGAAGGATGTGTTCTTCAGCCCGACGATGCAGAGTGCTGAAATCTACACGATTGCCGATGTTACGGAATCTCTGCCGTTGCAATCGACAACGGTCATGGCCCGCACGGATGCTTGCGTGACCGGCTGGGCTCTTGACAAGGCCGGCACATCGACTCTTGCCGCATTTGACATTGCTGCTCTCCGCACGCTCGCTGCTGCAACCGCAACCGATACGCTTTACGCGGTGTGGGGTAGCGGTGCTGCTTGCACGCTCAAGAACTTCACTATCGCGACGGATTTGCCGGCTGCTCAGGGCCGCTTCATGGTATTCCGCACGGTCGGCTCCGAAACGTTCGAATACGATGTCGATGCAGACGGTGTCGAATTCCCGGTTGTCGAAAACATGGCACTCGGAATCAAGTTCGACGGCGCAAGCACGTACAACTTCGGCGACAAGATTTCTGTCACCAGTGACGGCAACACTGTCAAAATCTCTAACGGCGACGAAATCGCTGTTGCAGCCGCCCAGAAGGACGTGAAACTCAGCGTAACCTCGGAAGCCGTGAAGTACTACTTCGCGTTCAACGAAAACGCGAACGGCGAAGCCTACTTCGGCGACTCCTGGAACACGCTCATTGCGAACTCGTTCGATACGGACGCTGACAACAACTGGATTGTTGAAAAGAATTACACGGTCGAAAGCGCGGACAAGGAATTCCCGGCTGATATTTACAGCGGCAACCTCTGCTTCAACGGCTACGGCTTTACCGAAAATGCCATTGTCGGTTACACCGAACTGAACAACGCCGTGATAGCTCAGTACGAAGCTGGCGGCTACAGTGCCGACCGGCCGATGACGCTCTACGCCGTCTGGGGCGCTTGCTTCTCGACGACCGACGACGTGACCGTCAACTTGGCTGATGCGGACAAGGGTACGTACAAGTTTACGAGAACGTTCAGTACGGCTGCTACACGCACTTACGAAGTCTCTGACGCAAGCTTCACGATTGCTTCTGTCACGGGCAACGTTTCCTTCACGGATGTCGCGTTCGAAGTCAAGAGCGGCGTGACGTACGTCGTGGATCCGGCTGCGAAGTACGCTTACGGCACGGGTTCTGCATGGAACGATGTTGTCGGAAGCTTCACGGTGGCTGGCTCCGTGAACGTCAAGGCTCCGCTCCTCAAGAGCGAATACACGTTCGTCTATGACAAGAACTACGACGATGCGAAGGACGTGTTCTTCGCCCCGACGATGCAGAACGCTGAAATTTACACGCTCGCCGACGCTACGGAATCGAAGGTCTTGCAGGATTACAGCGTCATGGCCCGCACGGACGCTTGCCTCGATGGCTGGGCCTTGGAAAAGGACGGCACGGACAAAATCGACGCGTTCAACATCGAAGCTCTCCGCACGCTCGCTACTGCAACGAATACCGACACGCTCTACGCCGTGTGGACTCCGAAGGGTGCAGATTGCACGCCGACGACGTTCAAGGTGACATCTGGCATGGATGCTGATAAGGGTAGCTTCCAGATGTTCCGCACGGTCGGCACCGAAACGTTCGAATACGATGTCGATGCTAGCGGCCTCGAAATCCCGGTTGTCAAGAACATGGAAATCGGCTTCAAGTTCAATGGCTCCGACACGTACAATGTGACTGGCACGAATATCGAATACACCAGCAACGGACACACTGGCGAAATCGCAAGTAACGGCATTTACGCCATCGCCGAAAACCAGAAGAACATGACGCTCCGCATGCAGACCGAAGCCGTGAAGTACTACTTCATGTTCAACGAAAATGCTGCGGGTCTCACGTACTTCGGTGACTCTTGGACTTCGCTCATCGCGAACTCGTTCGACACTGATAATAACGGCAACTGGATGGTGACGACTTACTACACGGTCGAAAGCACGGAGAAGTTCCCGTCTGCGCTCTATAGCTCCGAAGCATGCCTGAACGGCTACGCTTCTACGGCAACGGCGACCGCCGGCGTAACGCAGCTGGACAACGCCTTGATCGCCCAGTACGAAGCCGGCAACTACAGCAGCACGAACCCGATGACGCTGTACGCGGTCTGGGGCGACTGCCCGGCTAATGCAGGACGCACGACGCTCAAGCTCGAAAATACCGACAAGGGTTCGTTCAGATTCGAACGCAAGTTCGCGACGGCTGGCGGAGAAACGCCTGTCCGCACGTACGAAGGCTCGACCGCGAACTTTGTAATCCCGTCTGCGAATAACGACATTTCGTTCAACAACGTTGAATTCGAAGTCAACGCCGGTGCCGACGTGATTGTGGATCCGGCTGCGAAGTATGCCTACAAGGGCGCTGCCAGCACGGATTCTTGGACGGAATACACCGCTGGCGACTTGCTCACGGTGGATGCGGATGTCAAGAACGTCAAGGCTCCGCTCCTCAAGAGCAAATACACCTTCGCTTACAGCTACAACACGGCGGACAAGAAGAACGTGTTCTTCGCTCCGGGCGTGAAGTTCTCCGAGACGGTTTCTCTCAATGCGATTACGCAGTCCAAGAGCTTGCAGCCGTTCGACGTGATGGCTCGCACGGACGCTTGCCTCACGGGCTGGTCGCTCGACAAGGCGGGTACGGATCTGCTTAACGTCATCGATGACGAAGCTCTCCGCAAGCTCAATGCAATGGACGAAAACGATGCTGATACGTTGTTCGCTGTTTGGACTGATAAGGGTGCAAACTGCTCTCCGACGACGTTCACCGTCACTTCCGGCATGCCGACCGCTCAGGGTAGCTTCA
>JAEEPF010000030.1 GCA_016284635.1 Prevotella sp. | reverse complement strand
CGTCTTCTTCACAATGAAAGTGTTATAATCAAAGCCATCAGCATTTTTCACTCCCACTTCATTGCCCTCAACATAATAATATCCACCCTCATTTATATCGGGATCGGAAATTATCAAGTCGTCACCTATGGTCACCGTGGACATTACCTTCATCTTGGTGCTATAACCGCTCCAGTTCGTAGCCGTCTTAAAATCCGCACTGCGGACGTATAATATGCCAGTGCCGCTGATGCCATTGAATGCCTCCGTACCCAGCGTCGGGGGTGTTGCTGGCATCAAATAGACACTCGATAGGTTTCCGCAGTCTGCGAAGGCAGATCTGCCAATATTTGTCACGTTGGCGGGAATGGAGATTGATGACAGTGAAGAGCAATTATAGAAAGCATCATCGCCGATAATCGTCACACTGGCGGGAATGGTGATTGATGTCAGCCTATTACATGAAACGAATGCTTGCATGCCGATAGTTTCTAATAAAATGCCATCTTCGAATGTTACCGTCTGTAAGTTGCTGCAACTGGAGAATGTATGAATACCGATGTTTGTCACGCTGGCGGGGATGGTAACCGATGTCAGTTTGTCGACAGAAAAAAAAGCACTTAAATCGATGGTCGCTACAGTAGAAGGAATGGTATAACTCGTAGCAGTGTTGCCAGCTGGATAGGCTATCAGCGTAGTGCCTTCTTTATTCATTAGTACGCCGTCAACAGCTTTATAATTTTCGTTTAATGCATCAACTCTGAAAGCCGTCAGACTGGTACAACCCTCAAAAGCTCTTTCTCCGATGCTCGTCACACTGGCGGGGATATCGATTACTTCTAAGTCATCGCAAAGATAGAAGGCATTCCAGCCGATGGTCTTCAGTTGCGAGCCTGTCTTAAATTGAATGGCATCCAGATCGCTACAGTAACTAAAGGCATCACCATTAATAGTTGTCACACTGGCGGGGATAGTGATGTCACCTAAGTGTATGCAACTCTGGAAGGCACTTTGACCGATGGTTTCCAAGCTTGAGTTATCCTCGAACATGACATACGACAGATTTTTACAATCACTGAAAGCTTGCCGACCAATTTCTGTAACATTACTTTTGATATAGACAACACCAATGTCATCCACATTGTAGTAGGCTTGGAACCCTGGATTACTATTCACAGTCAGCATACACGAACTGGCATCCCATGTGTCGCCTTCTTGTAACCATCTCGGGTCTTGCGCCCAGGCCTTCGTGGGCAGGCCCAGGAACGTCACTACTACCGCGGCCAGCATCATCGCCGTCCGCAGCTTCATCAGATTCAAAAGTCTTTTCTTCATATTGGTTATGGTTTTTATTAATTATTCATTTGTTGTTGCGCCCGTCCACAGGGGGGCAGACCCTCGTGAGCGTAAATTCACGCTGCAAATTTACAAATAAGTGTTGAAAGTACAAAATAAATTCAATTTATTTTTTCATGGCGTCACGAATCGTTACCCCATCGGTATAGATTTAGGCACGGATTCAGTTTAGATTTAGCCACAGATTCTTGCGTCCCGATGGTAGCAAGCGGCAAAGCCGAGCGGACACAGAATCACACAGAAGAAGTGATTGGCACAGACAGTTTCAGCGTTTCAGTGTTTCAGTTCTGGCGGCAGCAGTTCAGGGGCGGATAATGAGGCGGTTCAGACCACCCCTGGCCCCTCCTAACTTAGGAGGGGAAAAAAGTCCGAGAAATTCCGTGTCAGTCCGATGCCAATTATCTGATGATGATCTTCTTGCCGTTGCGGATGTAGAGGCCCTTCTTCGTGGGCTGGCTGTTGAGGCGGCGGCCGTTGAGGTCGTACCATGGTGTGATGGCGTCGTCGGCAGAGGGCTTCACGGACAGGACGGCAGCGGGATCGCCCCAGACGTAGTACTGCGTGTCTAAGAAACGGCCGTCTTGGTAGCGGTTCCGCTTCTCGATGGTGCCGTCGGCAGCGTAGAAGTTCTCGTAGGTATTCTCGTAGTTCCTTTTCTTCTCATAGGAATCGTACGTCTCTTTCGTCAGCCAGAGGTGGTCGTCGTACTCGTATGAAAGGGTGGTGGTGAAGATGTATTCATCGTCGTGGATCTCCTGAACGAGTTTGGCAATTTCCCCACGGCTGTCTTCTTCACCCCTCACGGTGCCGTATAATACCCAGTTGACGCCGTAATCGTCCATCATGTACGCGTCATAGTCCATCATATTGACGCCGTTGTACTTCTTGACAATATATTTCAGATAGGGCTCCATGTGCTCCAGTGTGTTGTCGTAGCTGTAGTAGATGATGAATGCGCTGACGCGGCCTTCGTCATCGTAGTCGATGGTTTCCTTGATGCTGGTGATCTCGAAGTCGCCGTATTCCTTCGCGTAAGACTCCTGTCTCACCTCGCGCCACTGGTCGTCGTAGAAGAATACGGTCTTCTCTTCGCTGGTAGAGTAGTCGTCGTAATAGATGTCGTGTCTCTCCGCGACGAGACCCTTTATTTGTCGTTGTCCAACAATGCCATAAAATCTTCCAACTCGTAGATGGGAATTTCAGAAGAAGAAAAGTCCTTCTTATTTCGTGTCACAATGCATTCGGCATCGACGGTCATTGCGGAATAATGCTGCAGCGCATCCTCGAAATCGGTGAATCCCGAGTCGAGTGCCTGTCTAACTACTGATGCATCGACCGTTGTCGGAGTACACATCTGGCAGAGCAGGTCGATACCTTCAAATATATCCTGAGGACTCATCTTGCGGGTCTCCATCAGGTAGCTGGCTGTACCGAGCGAAAGGGATGAACAGTAAAGTTCTATCTGTCCGCGGTCAGCCATACTGAAGATGCGCATGACGCTGGAGAACCAGGGATAACGCTCACAAAGCAGATCGATAACGATGTTTGCATCAACGAATATGCGCTTCATTTGTACTTCTCGGTTAGGTATTCTTTACGCATACGGTCTACCTCTTCGTCGGTAGCATACCAAGGATTTCCTCTCTTAAAACGCATCACTCTAGGAGTAAAGTCTTCCGTCGTGTCGTCGGCTGTTGTTTTCTCCGTAGCAGCGGCTCGTGTCGGACGGGCGTGACGGCGCAGGCGCATTACATAGTGCGACACGCTCTCCAGCATCTCGACACTCATCTGGTCGAGTTCCGCCATGATAGATGTTCTGAGTTCTACGGTTGTCATACTCTTAATTTTATATTATCCGCTGCAAAGATAGGGACTTTTTTTCAATTATCCAAGCTTTTGCTAATCTTTTTTAGGCACGGATTTGTTTCAGCGTTTCAGTGTTTCAGTTTAGATTTAGGCACGGATTACACGGCTTCAAAAGAAGACACGGCTCTTGAGGCGGATAATGAGGCGGATCAGACCACCCCTGGCCCCTCCTAACTCAGGAGGGGAAAGCTGCGCCGAGAAAGTCCGTGTCTGTCCGATGCCAATATCAGATGCTGATCTCGCCGCGGAGGGAGTGGCCCATGAGGTGGCGGACGGTGTCGGGGGAGTCGGGGTAGTGCGACTGGAGGAACATCAGTTTGGTGACGGCGCTCTCGACGGTCATGTCGCGACCGCTGATGACGCCGGCCTCCTGGAGATGGTAGCCGCAGTCGTAGCGCGACATCTCGACGGCGCCCTGCAGACACTGGCTGACGTTGACGATCACCTTGCCGTTCTTCGTGCCCTCGCGGAGAGCGTTGAGGAGCCAGGGCGACTGGGGTGCGTTGCCGGAGCCGAAGGTGCGCATGACGATGGCCTTGAGGTTCGGCGTGTGGATGATGTGGCGGATGAGGTCTTCGCGGATGCCCGGGAAGAGGGAGAAGATGATGACGTTGTTGTCGAGCCGGAAGTGCGGTGTCATGGGCTGTGAAAAGTCGGGTTGGAGGATGCGCTCATGGTGGTAGGTGATGTTGACGCCGGCATCGACGAGGTGGGGGAAGTTGAACGACTCGAAGGCGTTGAACTCCTCGGCGCTCTGCTTCGTGGTGCGGTTGCCGCGCAGCAGGTGGCCGCCGAAGTAGATGCCCACCTCGGGCACCAGCGCACGGCCCTCGGCATCCTTCGCGGCGGCGATCTCGACGGCGGTGATGAGGTTCTCCTTGCCGTCGGTGCGGAGCTGTCCGATGGGCAGCTGCGAGCCGGTGAAGATGACGGGCTTGGTGAGGTTCTCGAGCATGTAGGAGAGGGCAGAGGCGGTGTAGGCCATCGTGTCGGTGCCGTGGAGCACGACGAAGCCGTCGTAGTCTGCGTAGCGGTCGGCGATGCAGTGGGAGATGTCGGTCCACCGCGCGGGCGTCATGTCGCTGGAGTCGATGGGCGGTGAGAACTGGAAGGTCTCAATCTCGGTGTCGAACTGCTTGAGCTCGGGCACATTCACCAACAGGTGCTCGAAGTCGAAGGGCTCCAGGGCGCCGGTCTGCGGGTTGCGGTTCATACCGATCGTGCCGCCTGTATAGATCAGAAGTACTCTGCTGCGCATAAAAAGCAAACGTTTACGTGGTTATTTTGTGCAAAGATAGTACATTTTCCCGAAATAATGAGTAACTTTGCGGAAAATTTGAACTTAAAAACGTATAACAACAAAATTATGAAGCAGTTTAATGACGATAACTTCGTTCTGGAGACCAAGACGGCACAGGACCTGTATCACAACCATGCGGCTAAGATGCCCATCATCGACTATCACTGTCACCTCATCCCCGAGATGGTGGCCAACGACCATCGTTTCAAGTCAATCACCGAGCTGTGGCTGGGCGGCGACCACTACAAGTGGCGTGCCATGCGTACCAACGGCATCGACGAGAAGTACTGTACGGGCAAGGACACGACCGACTGGGAGAAGTTTGAAAAGTGGGCCGAGACGGTGCCCTACACTTTCCGCAACCCGCTGTACCACTGGACGCACCTGGAGCTGAAGACCGCCTTTGGCATCACGAAGCAGCTGAGTCCGAAGACCGCCCGCGAGATCTTCGACGAGTGTAACGAGAAGCTGAAGCAGCCCGAGTTCTCCGCCCGTGGTCTGATGAAGCACTACAACGTGGAGTGCGTCTGCACCACCGACGACCCCGTGGACGACCTGCACAACCACATCGAGTATGCCAAGCACAAGGCTCAGGACGATCCGATGATGATCCCCGCCTGGCGCCCCGACAAGGCCATGAACATCGAGAAGCCCGAGTTCCCGAAGTACGTGGAGCAGCTGGCTCAGGTGAGCGGCGTGGAGATCAGGAACTTCAACGATATGGTGGATGCGCTGCAGAAGCGTCACGACTTCTTCGAGATCAACGGCTGTAAGCTGAGCGACCACGGCATTGAGGAGTTCTACGACGAGGAGTACACCGACTCGCAGATCGAGACCATCTTCGAGAAGGCTATGCGCGGTCAGCAGTTGTCGAACGAGGAGGTGCGCCAGTTCAAGAACTGCTTCCTCACGGTGATGGCCGAGATGGATGCCGACGCCAACTGGACACAGCAGTTCCACTACGGTGCCATCCGCGACAACAACACGGCGATGTATAACCAGTTGGGTCCCGACACGGGCTTCGACTCGATTGGTGAGTTCAACACGGCCAAGGCCATGTCGAAGTTCCTCAACAAGCTGAACATGAAGGGCAAGCTCACGCGTACTATCTTATATACGTTGAATCCCTGCGCCAACGAGGTCATCGCCACGATGCTCGGTAACTTCCAGGGCGGTGAGCCGGGAAAGATTCAGTTTGGCAGCGGCTGGTGGTTCAACGACCAGATGGACGGCATGATCAAGCAGATGAACGCATTGTCAGTGCTCGGACTGCTGAGCCGCTTTGTGGGTATGCTCACTGACAGCCGTTCGTTCCTGAGCTATCCGAGACACGAGTACTTCCGGCGCATCCTCTGCAACCTGTTGGGCAACGACGTGGAGAAGGGACTGCTGCCCGACGACATGGAGATACTCGGACGCATGGTCGAGGACATCTCGTACAATAATGCCCGCAGATACTTTAAGTTCTATTAAGAAGTTTTTTTCAACACGAATTACCACAAATAGCCACGAATGATCATTAATTTGATTTATGAAAAATTCGTGTTCAATTCGTGGTAATTCGTGTTAAGGTTCTTATCTGTATTTATGAGGTATAGTTCTGGTTATAACCGTGAGGGGGACTACGAGCATTACGTGGTGCAGGAAGAGAAGCCGCTGCTGGAGTGGCTGATCGAGAATGTACCGCAGTCGAAGTCGAAGATCAAGGCGACGCTGTCGGGGCGCGGCATCAAGGTGAACGGCAAGACCGTGAGCCAGTTCGACTTCGCGCTGAAGCCCGGGATGAAGGTGTCGGTGAGTAAGACGAAGCGCAACCAGCAGGGGTTCAAGAGCCGCTGGGTGAAGATCGTGTACGAAGACCGGTGGCTCATCGTCGTGGAGAAGGAGGCGGGCATCCTGTCGATGGCGGGAGGACACGCCAGCCTGAACGTGAAGGCCGTGCTCGACGACTATTTCAAAAAGTCGCGGCAGAAGTGTACGGCGCACGTCGTGCATCGTCTGGACCGTGACACCAGCGGACTGATGGTCTATGCCAAGGATATGGAGACGGAACAGATACTGGAGCACAACTGGCACGATATCGTGTACGACCGCCGGTATGTGGCCGTCTGCTCGGGTGAGATGATAGACGACGAGGGGACGATCGCGAACTGGCTGAAGGACAACAAGGCCTACGTGACCTATTCGTCGCCGGTGGACAACGGCGGGAAGTATGCGGTGACGCACTTCCACGTGGTGGACCGTACGACGGAGCACTCGCTTGTGGAGTTCAAGCTCGAGACGGGCCGCAAGAACCAGATCCGCGTGCATGCGGCAGACATGGGGCATCCCGTCTGCGGCGACACGAAGTATGGCAACGGCGACGATCCGTTGGGACGGCTCTGCCTGCATGCGTGGCTGCTGTGCTTCCACCATCCGGTGACGGGTGAGCCGATGGAGTTTGAAACGCCCTTTCCAACTAACTTTAGAAAACTGTTCAAATAATGGGAAATATAGGAGTTTATGCTGCGATGCTCGCAGCGATCATCATCGCCTTCCTGATCATCAAGCGGGTGGTGTCGTGTATGGTGCGGACGGTCGTGACACTCGTCCTCGTCGCCGTCCTCGCGTACATCTATTATATGTACCTCAGATAAAGGAAACGAATTGCCGTAATTGACCATAATTTATTCCACTAATATGAATAATATTATGGAAATTACGTGTTATTATGGGAATTCGTTTCTAAAATTTATCCGGCAATTTCTTTGTAGATCCTGTCGAAGGCGGCGCGGAGCGCGGCGGGCTGGGCGATGAGGTTGCGGAGGTCGTTGAGCCGGGTGGCGTTCGGGGAGTTCGGAATCCAGAGCTTGATGTAGCCCTCCTTCGAGTATTTATTGTCCATGTGCTCCTTGAAGCGGCGGTACTGTCCCTCGTAGTCGAGTTCAGAGTAGTTGGCCAGGCCGAACTGGATGGTGCGGCGGATGACGATGTCGCTGTCGAGGTCGCGGTCGGCTTCGGCCACGATCTTCCCGTAGATGCTCCTCGGCGAGCGGGAGGCGGAGGCACGGTGGTCTTCGACGGCCTCGCGCATCACCTTCAGCTGCTCGGCGGTGAACCATTTCTTCAGCCGGGCGTCGGTGGCGAGGATTTTTCCGCCCGTCAGGTGATGGACGGCACGGGGACCCGACATGCCGAGGTCGTGGTAGGCGGCGATGGCGTAGACCATGTTGATGTCGGCACCGGTGATCTTCACCAGTTCCAGTGAGTGACGGATGACACGGGTGACGTGCTCCATGTTGTGGGCAGCGTCGAAGGCAGCGTATTGAGGCAAGATCTTCGTCTCAATGAACTCTACCAAATCCAGACTTGGGGCGTTTTGAATCATAAATGTTGGTTTTCTGCTTGCAAAAATACAAAATAATTCACAAATAACCATCAACTATTCAAAAAACTTTCGTACTTTTGCACATAAATTAAAGAAAAGAACGATGGAAGAATCAATAATCAAGACCAATTCGCTGAAGGCGTGGCTGTTGGCAGCCCGTCCGAAGACGCTGTCGGGGGCGGCCGTTCCCGTGATGATCGGTGCCGCGCTGGCCTGGCAGGATGCCAAACTGTATGACGGTGATGTGTTCTCGTGGACGGCGGCACTGCTGTGTTTGCTCTTCTCCTTCGCGATGCAGATCGACGCGAACCTCATCAACGACTTCTTCGACTTCGTGAACGGCTCTGACGATGCAGAGACACGCCTGGGGCCGCGCAGGGCCTGTGCCCAGGGATGGGTGACGCTCGACGCGATGAAGAAGGCGATTGCGCTGACAACGTGTCTGGCCTGTGTCATCGGACTGCCGTTGGCATGGTACGGCGGGCTGGAGATGATCCTGATCGGTGCCATGTGCGTGGTGTTCGCCTTTCTTTATACGACGTTCTTCTCGTATGAGGGGTTGGGCGACGTTCTGGTGCTGGTGTTCTTCGGACTGGTGCCGGTGGGCTGTACGTACTATGTGCAGATACACGACATGACGTGGGAGGTGTTCCTGGCGTCGGTGGCCTGCGGACTGGTGATCGATGCGCTGCTCATCGTGAATAACTTCCGCGACAGGGACAACGACCGTCTGTCAGGCAAGAAGACGCTCATCGTGCGGATGGGGCCGGAGGCCGGTCTGCAGCTGTATCTGGGTGTCGGCATCGGGGCGATGATCCTTGGCGGCACGTTCTGGATGAACGGTCATCTGCTGGCAACGGTGTTTCCGCTGCTGTATTTTGTGCTGCACGTGTTCACGTACCTGCGCATCAAGAAGATCTATCAGGGAAAGGCGCTGAATCTCTGTTTAGGGGAAACGGCGAGGAATATTTTTATCTATGGCCTCTGTGTTACCATTGGCCTCCTTCTCTACTAAAGTACTTTTTGGAAGTTAAAGAAGTTAGAGCCTCTAACTCCCTTAATTGAAGAACACCCACGACACACCGAAGTGAATCACTGAGCCGTTGGTGGGGTAGTGGGGGGCGAGGAACCGCATCCTGCTGCCAGAGTCGGCATTGACGTGGCTCATCATCACGAAGAAGCGCACTTTCTTCAACACCATATTCGCATAGACATCAATCCAGGGATAGCCGCCGAGTTCGACACGGCTGGCATCGGTCTTCTGGATGGCGAACGTGTTGATCATCGGGCAGTAGTCCGGCGCATAGTACTTGCTGAACCAGATGGCATCGGCACCGAGTTCGACACCGAGCACTTTCGCAATCTTGAACTTCAGGTAGAGGTTCGTGAAGATATTCAGCGTGGGCAGCGGCAGCTCCTCCTTGTTGCTGGAGCTCTGATAGGTGATGATGTTCTCCCAGTTGAGGGGGCCGAGACGGAAGTTCTGGTGGAGCTGCGCCATCAGGATATTGATGTTACCCGATGCCTGACAGACGTTGGTGGTGAGGTTCAGGCGTTGTTCCCCATTGACGTCGTAGTTCATGCCGAAGTAAGTGTAGTTCTGTATCTCCTCGATGCCTACGCGCAGGGTGGTATTGGTTTTCTCGTAGGAGAATACTCCCTCGATGCGGGTCCGCGTCTCGGCAGAGAGGTCGGTGTTGTCCCACCACACGTGCTTGCCGTGGTAATGGCGCATGAAGAAAGTGGGCTTGTCACGGTGGAAGTAGGCATTGGCCGCCAGTCGCACGGTGTCGCCGAAGAGGGGGAAGTTGAGGTCGGTGCTGAAGTCGAGGTGCAGCTGTCCCGCGTTCTCACCGGCGATCCACGTCTCGGCACCGGCATTGAAGTGGAGTGTGCGGCCCTGCGTCTTGGAGAGCCTGGCGCCGATGGAGATGTCGTTCTCCTTCCAGCTGCTGCGGGTGTAGAGGCTCCCGACGGTGTCTGGCAGCTCGAAGCTGCGGTGTTCGTGGGCGATGTAGACTTTGAGTCCCGCCTTGACGTATTTGTTGAATCCTTCGAGCAGTCCGATGCCGAAGACATTCTTCAGCATCATGTGGTTCGACTCGTCGTTGATGGAGTCATTGCTCAGCCGGTCGAGATCGAGATAGCGGTTCTTGTAGTAGTCCTCGGGTGTGAAATACGAGAGGTAGATATGCCGGTAGTTGTTCCATTCGAGGGTGTGGAAGAAACTGGTGACGGGCACGAACTCGTCTTTCATCGTGGCATTGATGGAGTCTTGGATGGCCTGGGCCCGCGTCAGGCTGTCGAGCGTGGCTTGGTCTTCGATCTTGATGCGGGTGGTGTCGACGGCCTGTGCGGCTATGGAGTCGAGCTTGGCCTTCGGCTCAGCGCCAACGATACGGGCATCGTCAGGACGTCCGCTGGGTCGCGCCGAGGGCTTCGGGGCAGGCTCTTCACCGTTCTCTATCGCCTTCTTGGCGTCACGGTCCTCCTTCTCTTTCATGGCCGCCTGCGCAAACTGACGGGCCTTGATCTCCTCGTCGGTCATCTTCACCTTGCGGTAGAAGCCGATGTTGTAGCGGTGGGTGAAGAAGAGGTGCTGGTGGTCGTTGCGGTTCCAGGTATCTGAGAGGACGGTGGGAATCTCGTTCTCGCTATACGACTCCGTGTAGAGCTCGGGGTGTACGATGTAGTCGTCGTCGTCGATACCGCCGTTCTCCTCCGCCTTCTGGTGGCTGGTGGTGAAGAAGGCGTGCATGTTGTATTTGTCGCCGGTATAGGAACTGAAGAGCGTGGCATTGAAGTGCGACACGTTCTGGTTCATGAAGTAGCCGCGCGAATAGGCGTATTCGAGGTCGAAGCCGAAGTTGAGCCGCTTGTTGGCATTGACGGCGAACTTCGCGTCGACATGGTCCTCACCGCTCGACTTGTCACCGCAGTTGTCGTAAAGGATGGTGGTGTAGGGCGAGAGGGTGTTCATGAAGAGGAACTTCTCGGGGCGTTTCTCGACGAAGCTGTAGGGCTGTGAGAAGAAATAGGTTTCCGTGGCGGGACGGTTGAAGAAGATGCGGCTCAGGCGGGAGGTGTAGTTGCTGCCGATGTGGCTGTAGTCTCCGTACATGCCCGAGTTGAACGTGGTGTTCATAAAGAGGTGTGGCACGGTGTCGGGCTCGGCAGGCGTCATGTCACCGGTGGTACGGTCGATGGTCCAGGAGTGGAAGCCCTTGGGAATCTCCTTGTTGCGCGTCGTGTCGTTGTTGTGCTTGTTGAAGTTTTCGCTGCGCTGGGATACGTTGCCGTATTCGTCTATCTGGTTATAGGTGTCCTGGGCAAATGTAGAAGTGAAAAAGTGAAAAGGTGAAAGGGTGAAAAGCAGTGCCATCACCCTCAGTCCGATTCTCATATGATGTTTTTGTAACATGTCTCTCACTTTTTCACCGTTTCACCGTTTCAGTGTTTCAGTTGTTTCACTTCGTTATTTGTTGAGCATCCTCAAAGACGACTCGGCAATCTTGAAGCACATCGCAATCAGGATGATGTAGGTGCCTACCATCCGATCCTTCGTCAGATAGTAGATGACACCGATGACGGCCAACAGCATGAAGATGATGTTCAGACAGTTGCGAATCTTGTCCTTGGTCGTCATTTCTCGTTAATCAAACTGTTGAACTTGTTGAATATGAAGTCCTTACGGTCGATGGTCTTGCGACGGAACTTCGCAGAAACGGGATAGAGTTTCGTGTGCTTCTTGTTGACAGCGTACTTGTCGGTGATCCACTCCTCGGCAGTGTAGTGCAGGGGCTTGCGCTCCACGTCGTAGTCGTAGGTGACGTGATCCATGGAGACATCGGCTTTACCGTCGGCGATGGCTATGTGGATCTGGAAGGTCATCTGCGTGCGGTCGAGGGAAAACATTACGTTTTTGAAGACCAGCCACTCGCGGAAGATGGCACCGAGCTCGTGCTTCTCACGATCGTTGATGACCACGGCGCTGGGGCCAATCTGATTGGGCTCGTCCACCATCTTCGTCAGTTGCTTGAGCAGGATGTCGAAAATCTCGTCGGCGGTCTTTCCCTCAGCAGTGAGGGTGGTCTGCCACTTCACCATGCCGTCCACCTCGGGTACGGCGTTGGGTGCCAGGTACTTGGCGTCGGGGTTGTCCTTCGGCTGTTCTTCTACTTCGATGCGCTCCCAGGTGTTGTCCTGAGCGGATGCCAGCAGGGGCATCAGCATCAGCAGGGCTATCAAAATCTTTTTCATCTTTATCCTATTTTTTGTTTATTGGGTGCAAAAGTACAAAGAAAAAATGATTATAAGAAACGAATTACCATAATAATCACTAATTTTTATAATTATTTCAGTTCGAGTTCCTTCTGCAGGCGGATGATTTCGTCGCGGTACTGGGCGGCCTGGAGGAAGTCGAGGCGCTTGGCGGCCTCCTTCATCTGCTGCTGGATTCCGGCGATATACTTCTCCATCTGCGGTCTGGTCATGCGGGCCACGATCGGATCGGCCGCCATCGGCACACCATCGGCTGACAGTCTGAACTCCCGACGCAGTTCCTTCGTGTCTGCACGGTTCTCCTTCTGCAGGGCTGCCTGACTGATGTTTTTGACAATCTGCTTGGGCGTGATGCCGTGTTCCTCGTTGTAGCGGATCTGCTTCTCCCGTCGGCGCAGGGTCTCGTCGATGGTGAGCTGCATCGAGGCGGTGATGGTGTCGGCATACATGATCACCTTGCCGTTCACGTTTCGGGCGGCACGGCCGGCGGTCTGCGTCAGGCTGCGGTGGCTGCGGAGGAAGCCTTCCTTGTCGGCATCGAGGATGGCCACGAGTGACACCTCCGGCAGGTCGAGGCCTTCTCGCAGCAGGTTGACGCCCACGAGGACATCGTAGTTGCCCAGGCGCAGGTCGTTGAGGATCTGCACGCGTTCGAGTGTCTTCACCTCGCTGTGGATATAGTTCGTCTGCACGCCGTGCTTCAGCAGGTAGTCGGCCATCTCCTCGGCCATCCGTTTGGTCAGTGTGGTCACGAGCACACGCTCGCCACGCTCCTTGCGGATCTGTATCTCGTTCAGCAGGTCGTCGATCTGGTTCTCGCTGGGACGGACCTCTATCTCTGGATCCAAGAGTCCTGTGGGACGGATGACCTGTTCCACCACGATGCCCTCGGCCTCCTGCAGCTCGAAGTCGGCAGGGGTGGCGCTGACGTAGATCACCTGATTGACCTCCTGCTGGAATTCCTCGAAGCGGAGGGGACGGTTGTCGAAGGCGGCGGGCAGGCGGAAGCCGTATTCCACAAGGTTCTGCTTGCGGCTGCGGTCGCCGCCGTACATACCGTTGATCTGCGGCACGGAGACGTGACTCTCGTCGATGAAGAGGAGATAGTCGTCAGGGAAGAAGTCGAGCAGGCAGTAGGGGCGTTCGCCAGCCTTCCGGCCGTCGAAGTAGCGACTGTAGTTCTCGATGCCCGAGCAGTGGCCCAGCTCCTTGATCATCTCCATATCGTACTCCACGCGCTCCTTGATCCGCTGGGCCTTGATGCCGTCGCCCAGTTCCTCGAAGTAGGCGATCTGCTTCACCAGGTCGTCCTGGATGTCGTGGATGGCGATGTTCGTCTGCTCCTCAGAGGTCATAAAGAGGTTGGCGGGGTAGAGGCGGTAGTCCTGGAACTTCGCGATGCGGTCGTAGGTCACGCCGTCCAGCTCTTCGATGGCATCGATCTCGTCGTCCCAGAACGTGACGCGCAGCACCACCTCGGAATAGGCCATTGCGATGTCTACCGTATCGCCCTTCACGCGGAAGTTGCCACGCTGCAGGTCGAGGTCGTTACGGACATATAAAGACTGTACTAATTTCCTTAACAGGGTGTTGCGGCTCAACTTCTGACCGACCTGCAGGTCAATCACGTTCTCCTGTAAAGCCACCGGACTGCCCATGCCGTAGATGCATGAAACCGATGATACAACGATCACGTCGTTACGGCCTGATAATAAGTTAGATACGGCCGATAGTCTCAGACGGTCTATCTCGTCGTTGATGGACAGGTCCTTCTCAATATAGGTGTCGGTTGTCGGCAGATAGGCCTCGGGCTGGTAGTAGTCATAATAGCTGACATAATACTCGACGGCGTTCTCGGGAAAGAACTCCTTCATCTCCATATACAACTGGTGTGCCAGTGTTTTGTTGTGGCTCAGGATGAGGGTAGGGCGGTTCCAGTTGGCGATGACGTTCGCCATCGTGAAGGTCTTGCCCGACCCCGTCACGCCGAGCAGCACCTGGGCCTTGTCGCCCCTCTCCAAACCCTCCGTCAACTGTCGGATGGCCTCGGGCTGATCACCCGTCGGCTGGTAGTTGGAAATCAAATGATATTTACTCATAGCGTGCAAAGATACACAAATAATTCATAATTCGCCTGCTGTAATACATAATTTTTATAAAAATCTTTGTTATTTGGCTGAAAAGTCGTAACTTTGCACCCCGAAATGAAGAAAGCAGTCATTATAGCATCCGTCTCTGTCCTGCTGATGTGCAGTTGCACATCGGAGTTCAACGCTGTGTATAAGTACGGCGACAACGAGGCGAGGTATGAATACGCCAAGGAGGCTTTTGCCCGTGGCAAATTCTCGCAGGCATCGCAGTTGTTGGAGGATCTGGTGACGATGAAGAAGGGTAGTGACGAGGCTCAGGAGTGTCTGTATATGCTGGCTATGTCCCAGTATTGCAACCAGGACTACGAGGCAGCCTCGGAAACGTTCAAGAAATATACGACGAGCTATCCGCGTGGCCATTACGTGGAGCCTGCCTATTTCTATGTCGGACAGTCGCTCTATGAGAGTTCTCCCGAACCGCGTCTGGACCAGTCGCCCACCAACGGTGCCATCACCGCCTATCAGCAGTTTATGGACCTCTATCCTGACTCCCGCATGCGTCCGCAGGCTCAGGAGAGGCTGTATGAGTTGACCGACAAACTGATCCAGAAGGAGTATCTGTCGGCACAGCTGTACTATAACCTTGGCGGCTATTTCGGCAATATCAACTCCAACGACGAGAGCAACTATACCGCCAGCATCATCACGGCGCAGAACACGTTGAAGAATTATCCCTATTGCAGTCTGCGTGAGGACTTTATGCTGCTGATCATGAAGAGCAAGTTCCAGTTGGCTGAGAACAGTTCGGATGAGAAGCGCCTCGACCGTTACCGTGATGCCGAGGATGAGTGCTATGGCTTCATCAACGAGTTCCCCGATTCGAAGAATGTCGCCCTGGCCGAGAAGTATATCGTCAAGTGCAAGAAAGTGACGAAGGATTAAGTATTCAAGGAGTAAAGGAGTAAGGAGAAAAGGAGTAAAGTAATTAAAGAATAAGAATATGGATTACAAGAAATCAAAAGCCCCCGTAAACACAGTGTCGCGTAACATCATGGACCTCTGCCGTGATACCGGTAACATCTATGAGAGTGTGGCCATCATCGCCAAGCGCGCCAATCAGATCAGTATGCAGATCAAGGAAGACCTGAGCAAGAAACTCGCTGAGTTCGCTTCATATAATGACTCCCTGGAGGAAGTGTTTGAGAACCGTGAGCAGATTGAGATCTCCCGCTATTATGAGAAGCTCCCGAAGCCCACACTGCTGGCTACACAGGAGTTCATAGAGGACAGGGTCTACTGGCGTGATCCCGCTCGTGAGAATCAGGAGAATTAAGAAAATTATAAAATTAAAAGATTAAAAAATTAAAGGACTGTGTGGCAGCGTAAACAGACCATTTTTCTGGCGGTGGCGGTTATATTGACCGTCATTTGCCTTTGTACGCAGATAGGTTCCTACAATGCGGCTGGACTGGATGTGTCGCGGGTGTATAACCTGTGGTTCACCGATCCGTTGGGACATCGGCATTTCGATGTGTGGCCGCTGTTTGCCGTCTTGTTGCCTACGGCCGCTCTTGGTACGTATACCATCTTCATTTTCCGCAACAGGAAGATACAGGCGCTCTTCTGTGCGCTCAATGCTTTGTTGATCGTAGGATGGTATATCTGTTTCTTCGTGGTGGCGCAGACTGTTGATAATAAGTCGTGGGGGACGGTGGACTTCGTTCCGAAGTGGCCCGCCGTATTGCCTGCCATCGCGCTGATTTTCTATCTGATGGCAAGACACGCTATCCTCGCCGACGAGAAGCTCGTCAAGTCGATGGATCGCATCAGGTAGGTAATTATTTCTCCCCCTGAGTAGGGGGAGTCAGAAGGGGTCTGAGCGAAGGCTGATTCTGAGGCTGATCAGACCACCCCGCCCTGACGGGCACCCCTCCTACTCAGGAGGGGAAAGAGAAGACCAGACAAGCCCAGTCGTGGTCTTCTTTTTGTTGTTGGAGGGTGAGTCCGAGGGAGGCAGCCTTCTCGATGAGCATTGGGCAGTCGGCGGTGTAGAAACCGCTGAGGATGAGTGTGGCGCCTGGTGCCATCTTTTGTTTGAAGGCAGGCATATCGGCCAGGAGGATGTTACGGTTGATATTCGCCAGCACTAGATCGAAGGTGCCTTCCACCTTATTTAATATAGTAGCATCACCGAGAAGGGATGTGAAACGGTCGTCGACGCGGTTGATGACGGCATTATGACGGGCATTGTCCACCGACCATTCGTCGATGTCGTAGCCGATGGCCTCCTTGGCACCGAGTTTCAGGGCACAGATGGAGAGGATGCCGGTGCCCGTGCCGCAGTCCAAGACTCTTAGAGGTAAGAGGTGGGAGGTAAGAGGTGAGAGATTACTGAAGAGATCGAATAGGGTGGCGCAGATCATGCGGGTAGTCTCGTGAGTGCCGGTGCCGAAGGCCAGTTTCGCATCAATTTCGATTTCTATGAGGTGAGAGGTGAGAGGTGAGAGGTGAGAGATTTCTTCCGTCGGCAGGTGGCGGCCGTCGTGAATTATCAGTGCTTGAACATTTCTCTTACCTCTTACCTCTCTCCACTTACCTCTAACAATTATCGGTTCAAAGCCTTCCTGTTCCCATTGCTCGTTCCAGTCACGGTCTTCCGCCTCGCGGATGGTGTAGGTGATGTTGACATTGTCGAAGGGGAATTCGGCGAGGGCCGCCTGCAGGGTTTCCTGGTCGAACAGCTGTTGCTGCACATAGCCCTTGAGTCCTGTGGGTGTCTCCTCGAACGACTCGAAACCTGCCTCTCCTGCGATGGCTGCCAGAAGGTCTGCGGCATCGGGAGAGCAGGGAGAAATGACGAAATCTGCTTCAAAATACTTCATAAGGATGTTAATTTTACCGCAAAATTACAAAAAATAGGGAAAATCCTATCATAAGTTAGGGTTTTTCCGTACTTTTGCATTCAAATTCACAGTAATTTTGCATCGTGAACCATAAAAATTGTGTAAAGATGAAAAGACTGTTACTGATTTCGATGATCGCTGCTATGCTGCCGCTGTCGCTGGTGGCACAGGATGATGACCTCTATTTCGTTCCGACGAAGAAGAGTGTTGAGAAGGTGACGGACAATTACGGCATCCCCACCGATGTGTACTACTCGGGCAGTAACCGTAGTATAGATGAGTATAACCGTCGTACGAAGAGCCATTATGAGGTGATCGGTGCGGATTCGACACTCAATGACACCATCAGTTTTACCGCCGAGAAGGGTGTCTATCCCGACTCCATTTCCGATGAGGACTTCGAGTTGACGAAGAAGATGAGCCGTTTCGAGGATTACAGGCTCTCTGACTATGAAGCCTTCTGGGCTGGCTATTCAGCAGCTCGTTATGACTGGGCGTGGCATTCTCCCTGGTACTATATCCGTTATGGCTGGTATGACCCTTGGTACCATGGCCGTTGGCGCGGGTACTATGCCTGGTATGATCCCTGGTATGCTTACTGGTATGATCCATGGTACTATGGTTGGTATGATTCCTGGTATTACGGCTACGGCTGGTATGGTCCCCGGTATTACGGCTGGTATTCTGGCGGTAGCGTCGGACGTCCTCATGTAAATACCATTGGCGCTGGTACGATCCGTCGTGATGGTGTGACACATTCCGGCTATGGTAGGGGTGGCTCTCCGTCTCGTTACTCTAACGGCAGTCGTATGAGTGAACTGCGTAACAGGACTGTCAGTGGCAACAGCCGCAACGGCAGGGTGAATCGTGGTAACTCTTCGCGCACCTATGAGAACTCCAGTTATAATCGCGGAACCTTTAGTGGTAACACAGGCAGTTTCAGCAGCTCTCGCAGCAGCGGTGGCAGTTTCAGCAGCAGTAGTTCGCGCAGCGGCGGCGGCTTCAGCGGTGGCGGCGGTGGCTCCCGTGGTGGAGGCGGCGGCGGTGGCCGAATGGGAGGAAGAAGGTAATCTTTAGTTTATAGTATACAGTTTATAGTTTATAGATGATTACATTGCAGGATATAAAAGTATGATGATGAAGAAGTTATATGTAGCAGCATTGGCCTTGGCAGCAGTTCTGCCGGCGGCTGCACAGGATACGTATGAAAGTGCCCGTCTTCTGACGGACGACCTGAACGGTACGGCCCGTTATGTGGGTATGGGCGGTGCGATGGAGGCATTGGGTGCCGATATCTCGACCATCGCTACGAACCCCGCCGGTATCGGTCTGCTCCGTCACTCTACTGTCAGTTTTTCGGGAGGTCTCGTCTCGCAGCAGGATGTGAAGGAGTTCGCCGGTAAGAACGGTACGAAGATGAGTTTCGACCAACTGGGATTTGTCTATTCCTCACGCGTCAGCCGGCGATCGTTCGTGAATGTGGGCTTCAATTTCCACAAGAGCCATAACTTCAACCAGATCCTCTCGGCAGCCAACAGTCTGCGTAATGTGTCGCAGAATATGCTGTCGTGGCATAAGGCCAGCCTTGGTGACTACAGGAAAGGTGGATACTATTGGGACTTTAATAATAATGGCGAAGTGATGGGTTATGAGACTGAAAGCAGTCTTTTCAGAGCCCAGACCTACAGCCAGTCTGACTATATGAATATGAATGCGCTCAATCTGGATGAAGACGAGCAGGGCTATCTGATGAATCAGAATGCCGCCGACTACTATATGTTCGACCGTTCGCATCGCGGTTGGATCGCTGACTACGACTTCAACGTGAGCGGCAACCAGAGTGACCGTTTCTACTGGGGTGTCACCGTGGGTATCCGTGACGTGAAGTACAAGGGCTTCTCCATCTATACCGAGCGTCTGGTGAATGTGCTGAATGATAATACTGGTTATGACGGTAACGAGGATTATGTGGACTATCTGGATTCCCGCACGATCGAAGGCGTGGGTATCGACGTGAAGGCCGGCATCATCTTCCGACCCATCGAGACTTCTCCCTTCCGCATCGGTCTGTATGTCAACACGCCGACGTGGTATGAACTGACCGTCGAGAACAGTACCGAATTCAACAACGACTCCGAGTACGGCCTTGAGGACTATTGGTATACTGCAGAGAAATACAAATTCCGCTACTATACTCCCTGGAAGTTCGGCGCCAGCCTCGGACATACGATCGGCACCAATGTGGCCATGGGTCTCACTTACGAGTTTTCTGACTACAGCGCAGCCCAGAACCGAATCTTGTCTGACGATTCGTACTACGATAGTGAGCGTTCGCGTGCCGACGGCCCGATGGAGGTGAACACGAAGAACAGTCTGAAAGGCGTCCATATGGTGAAGGCTGGTCTGGAGTTCAAACCCGACACCGACCTGGCTCTGCGCTTCGGCTATAACTATGTGTCTTCTGCCTATGAGAAGAACGGTGTGCGAGATATGATGCTCGACTCTCCCGGTGTGACCTATTCCTCAACGACAGACTATGTGAACTGGAATGATACGCATCGCATCACCTGCGGTATGGGTTATAAGCTGAGCGGCTGGAATTTCGACGTCGCCTATCAGTATAGTTCGGTCAACGGTGAGTTCCATCCTGTGCAGCAGTTCGCGTCAGACCAGAATGTGGGTGTCAGCCAGATTGGCTTCAAGCGTCACCAGGTCTTGTTCACGGTTGGCTATACTTTCTAAAAAGATAAAAAGGTAAAAGGGTAAAAAGTGAAACGAAAGTGAATATAAATGCGGCTTTATGCAAATAAGGCCGCTTTTTTTTGTTTATTCGGCTGAAAAGTCGTACCTTTGCGCAATTAATTGGAAATCGGAAGTAAATTGTAAATCAAAATAAATAAATCGTAAATGAAAAAGCTTTTATTAGGCGATGAAGCGATAGCCCAGGGTGCCATTGATGCAGGCCTGAGTGGTGTGTATGCCTATCCCGGTACTCCCTCGACGGAGATTACCGAGTATATCCAGGAGTCGCCCATCGCCAAGGAGAGAAACATCCATCGCCGCTGGTCTACCAATGAGAAGACGGCTATGGAGGCAGCACTCGGTATGTCGTATATGGGCAAGCGGGCGCTGGTGTGTATGAAACATGTGGGACTGAACGTCTGTGCCGATCCCTTCGTGAACTCAGGAATGACTGGTACGAACGGTGGTCTGGTGGTGCTGGTGGCCGACGACCCGTCGATGCACTCTTCGCAGGACGAGCAGGACAGCCGCTTCTATGGCAAGTTCGCCATGATCCCCACCTTGGAGCCCAGTTCTCAGCAGGAGGCCTACGATATGATGCAGGAAGCCTTCGACCTGTCAGAACAGTTGAAACTCCCCATTCTGATGCGCGTCACCACCCGTATGGCTCATAGTCGTGCTGTCGTGGAGGTGAAGGATACGCCTCGTGAGCAGAATGCGCTCAACTACGACGCCCCTGCCAGCAACTGGGTATTACTGCCCGCCTTTGCCCGCAAGAGGAACAATATCGTCACGGCCCAGCAGCCGTTGTTGGAGCAGATGGCCGTCGACAGCAAGTATAACCAGTATATCGACGGTGCCGACCACAAACTCGGTATCATCGCCAGCGGTATCGCCTTCAACTATCTGATGGAGTGCTATCCTGACGGATGTCCTTATCCTGTGCTGAAAATCTCGCAGTATCCTATTCCCAAGAAGTTGATCCGTCAGATGACCGACGACTGCGAATATGTGCTGATTGCCGAGGAAGGCCAGCCCTTCATCGAGGATCAGGTGCGTGGTGTGATGCCAGGCAATGCGGTTATCAAGGGACGTCTGACAGGTGAGCTGCCTCGTACGGGTGAGCTCAATCCTGACTTCCTGAAGAAGGCACTGGGTATTGAGGGCGGTGAGAACTACGCTCCTTGTGAGGATGTGACACCGCGTCCGCCGGCACTTTGTCAGGGATGCGGTCACCGCGATGTCTACACCGCCATCAATGAGGTGTTGCGCGACTATCCCAATGCCCGTGTATTCGGTGATATCGGTTGTTACACCTTAGGCTTCCTGCCACCGTATAAGGCCATCCACTCTTGTGTGGATATGGGTGCTTCGATCACGATGGCCAAGGGTGCTGCAGACGCAGGTCAGTGGCCCGCCCTCGCCATTATCGGCGACTCAACCTTCACCCATTCTGGAATGACAGGTCTCCTCGATGCCATCAACGAGAATGCGGACATCACCGTGATTATCTCCGACAACCTGACAACAGCCATGACGGGCGGTCAGGATTCTGCTGGCACGAATAAGTTCGAGGCTATCTGCCGCGGTTTAGGACTTTCTGACGACCATCTGAAGGTGGTGAACCCCATTCCGAAGAATATGCCTGAGATCACACAGGCCATCCGAGATGAGATCAACTACCATGGTGTGAGTGTTATCATTCCCCGTCGTGAGTGTATGCAGACCTTGCAGCGTCATCTTAAGCAGAAAAAGGCGAATAAATGATTATAGCAACGGACTACACGACTTAAGGACTTTCAGATAAAAGAGTTTTGTTAGTCCTGTTGTCCGTTGCAAAATAAAGTAAATTATGAAAACAGATATTATACTTTGTGGTGTAGGCGGCCAGGGTATCCTCTCTATCGCCACCATCATCGGTGAGGCCGCCATGAAGGAGAACCTCTATATCAAACAGGCTGAGGTACACGGTATGAGTCAGCGTGGCGGTGATGTGCAGTCAAACCTGCGCATCTCCAGCAGTCCCATCGCCAGCGACCTGATTCCCCTCGGTGGTGCCGATGTCATCATCTCTATGGAACCAATGGAGGCGCTGCGCTATCTGCCCTTCCTCGCTAAGGACGGTTGGATCATCACGTCGAGCACGCCGTTCGTCAATATCCCCAACTATCCTGATGTCGAGAAGATCAAGCAAGATCTCAATGCAATCAAGAATGTGATTGTGCTCGACATCGAGCAGGCGGCCAAGGACAATGCCGTGCCCCGTTCTGCCAATGTGATCCTGTTGGGTGCTGCCCAGAAGGCCCTCGGCATCGAGTACGACAAGCTTGAGGATGCCATTCGTCGTGTCTTCGGTCGTAAGGGTGAGGCCGTCGTCGAAGCCAACATCAAGGCCCTCGCCATCGGTAAGGCTGCACAAAAGTAAATATTAGCAACGGACAACAGGACTTAAGGACTTTCAGAAATAGAGTCTTGTCAGTCCTGTAGTCCGTTGCAAAAAATAGAATAAAATGGAAACTCCTATTAAGAAAGAAATTGTCGACGGATTGGTGGCGGAACTTGGTATCAAGGACTTCGCCAAGGCAACGATCCGTGAGGTGAAGCAGGTGGCCGCGAAGTCGGAGAAGGCGAGTGGGGTAGAGTTCATCAAGATGGAGATGGGCATCCCTGGACTGCCTGCCGCACAGGTAGGTGTCGACGCACAGATCAAGGCCCTCGAAGACGGCATCGCCCATTCGTATCCCGATATCCAGGGCGCGCCCGTGTTGAAACAGGCTGCCTCACAGTTTGTCAAGGCCTTTATCGGCATCGACATCAAACCCGAGGGTTGTGTGCCCGTCAGCGGTTCGATGCAGGGCACGTTCGCTTCGTTCCTCACCTGTTCACAATGCGATAAAAAGAAAGATACGGTTCTCTTCATCGATCCCGGCTTCCCTGTACAGAAGATGCAGTTGCAGGTAATGGGCGTGAAGTATGAGACCTTCGACGTCTATGACTATCGTGGCGACAAGCTTGGTGCGAAGCTCGAGAGTTATCTCTCGAAGGGGAACATCTGTGCCATCGTCTACTCCAACCCCAACAACCCCTCGTGGATCTGCCTGCGGGAGGAGGAGTTGCAGGTAATCGGTACGCTGGCTACTAAATACGACACTATCGTGATGGAAGACCTCGCTTACTTCGCTATGGACTTCCGCAAGGACCTCTCCACACCGTTCCAGCCACCGTATCAGGCTACCGTAGCCCGTTATACCGACAACTATATGTTGCTGATTAGTGGCTCGAAGGCTTTCAGTTATGCTGGTGAGCGTATCGGCGTCACGTGTATCTCCGACGCGCTCTTCCATCGTCATTTCGAGGATTTGGCCAATCGCTACGAGGGACTGCCGTTCGGTCCTGTATTCTCCACCCGTATGCTCTATGCCCTGAGTTCCGGTACGAGCCACAGCGCCCAATATGCGATGGCTGCGATGCTGACCGCCGCCTATGAAGGACGTTACGACTTCCGCAAGGAAATCTCAGTCTATGGTGAGCGTGCCAAGAAGCTGAAGGAGATCTTCTGCCGCCATAACTTCTATGTGGTATATGACAAGGACCTCGATGAGCCCATTGCCGACGGTTTCTATTTCACTATCGGCTATCCTGGGATGACATCTGGTGAGTTGGCTCACGAGCTGATGTACTATGGTGTATCGGCCATTTGCCTGATCACCTGTGGTTCGGAACAGGAGGGTCTGCGCGTCTGCACCTCGTTCATCGAGGATCACCAGTATGCGATGCTTGAAGAAAGAATGAAACTCTTTGAAATAAACAATCCTCGGTAAGTCTAAGGATACCAGCAAAAAGATAGCCGCTCCATGATTGGGGCGGCTATTATGTTATTTGCGTGGTGGGGGTGGCATCTTTCCGTCTCGTGGCGGACGTTTGCCGTCTTTCTTGGGCTTCTCTTTTTTCTCAGGCTGCTTCGGAGCTGCTTCCTCTTTGGCTTCCTCCATATTGACTGTTACGAACTTGAAGTCTTCCTCCGAGATGAAACGGACGTCGTAAGTGGCTTTCTTGCTCTGGGTGTACATCTTTTTCATCTTCTCGTACTTTTTCTCCACCTTCTTGAGATTCTTATTGGCGATAACGACACAAGTGCGTTTGGGTTGGTCGAGTTTGTTTTCGCAGTAGCTGCGCAGCTGGCTTGAATAGTTACTACGGCCGGCAAGCATCTTTTTGGGGGTGAACCACACGCTGTCCACCTCCTGGATCTTGGTGAAGTAGACGATGGAGTCGTTGAACGAGGCAGAGAATCCGAACATATATGCCTTCTTCTCTACGACATTCTTTGCCTGTGCGGCAGAATATGAAAAAGCGAACAGCATGGTGAGTGCTGCGGCAATAGCAATGTGTCTGTTGGGTTTCATTATCCTAAATATGTCTTTAATATCTTATTCTTTGTGCAGGTGCGCAACTTCCTGATTGCTTTCTCCTTGATCTGACGGACGCGCTCCCGCGAGAGGCCGTACTTTACACCGATCTCTTCGAGTGTGAGTTCCTGGCCGTTGATGCCGTATGAGTCTTCTATGACCTTTCTTTCCCGTTCGGTGAGGATACTCAGCGCGTGCCTGATCTCTGACTTCAGTGACTCCATCACGAGCTCCTTGTCCGTCGAAGGGATATCCTCGTTCACCATCACGTCGAGCAGGCTGTTGTCTTCGCCCTCTACAAACGGTGCATCGACACTCACATGGTGGCCGCTGGCGCTCATCGCCTCGTCGATCTTCTCTGCCGGCAGGTCGATGTGCTCGGCAATCTCATCCAACGAGGGGCGACGCTCGTTCAACTGTTCGAACTTGCTGATCTCACGGTTGATCTTGTTGTACGATCCCACCTGGTTCAGTGGCAGTCTGACGATGCGGCTCTGCTCCGAGATGGCTTGCAGGATACTTTGGCGAATCCACCATACGGCATAGGAGATGAACTTGAAACCGCGGGTCTCGTCGAACCGTTCTGCGGCTTTCAGCAGTCCCAGGTTTCCCTCGTTGATGAGGTCGGGCAGACTCATGCCCTGGTTCTGATACTGCTTAGCTACTGAGACAACGAATCGCAAGTTGGCCCTTGTCAGTCGTTCGAGGGCTTTCTGGTCCCCCTTACGGATGCGCTGGGCAAGCTCTGCCTCTTCCTCGGCAGAGATCATCTCCTCTTTGCCGATTTCCTGCAAGTACTTTTCCAGCGAGGCACTCTCGCGGTTAGTAATCGATTTTATGATTTTCAGTTGTCTCATTGGTTGGTTTTTGTTGCCAATTTGCAAAGGTATGGCATTTTTCTGATACAACCAAAAAAAATGGCAAAAATTTTCAGTTTTTGCCATTTTTGTTTGGAATAGAGGTCTTAGTCGTTCTCGAGCGGCACTGCGAAGTAGCCCTTCTTGCCTGTCGGATAGATACCCTGCACGTAGAGCACAGGCTCCTTGCTTGTCGAGGCTTCCTTCACGGCGTTCTGCATATCGTCGATGCTCTTGATGCTCTTGTCGTTCACACGCTGGATGATGAATCCCTTGGGTACGCCGGCATCCTTCAGTTTACCACCGCTCACCTTGATCACCTCGAGTCCGTAGCCGATGTTCAGTTGCTCCTTCTGGGCGTCGGTGATGGCGCGGAAGTTGCCACCCAGTACGTCGAGGTCGGCATTCTTCACCACCTTCGTATTGCCCTGTTCGTTCTTCAGGGTCAGCGTGGCGCTTTTCTTCGACTTGTTGCGCAGGTAGTTCACAGTGATCTTGTCACCAGGACGCTTCTGGGCGATGATGTTCTGCAACTCACCGAACTTCGTCACCTTCTGGCCGTCAATGTGGGTGATCACGTCGTCCTTCTTCAGGCCTGCATCAGCGGCAGCTCCGTCTTCCACAACCTCAGCGATGTAGATACCCTCCATCGTGCCGAGGTCTACCTCGTTGCCCTTCTCCTTCTCAGAGTCCACATAGACGTTCACGTCCGAACCCTTGATGCCGATCATCGCGCGCTGCACGTTACCGTACTTCTTGATGTCGTCGACCACCTTGTTCATGATCGTCGTGGGGATGGCGAAGCCGTAGCCGATGTTCGAACCTGTCTGCGAGTAGATCATCGCGTTGATGCCGATGAGTGCACCATTGGTGTTCACCAGCGCACCACCAGAGTTACCCTGGTTGATGGCGGCATCGGTCTGGATCATCGACGAGACACCCTGTCCCATAGAACGGGCCTTGGCCGAAACGATACCAGCGGTCACGGTGTTGTTCAGGCCTAAGGGGTTACCCACGGCCAGCACCCATTCGCCGATCTTCACATCGTCAGAGTTGGCAATCTGGATGGCGGGCAGGTTCTTGCCGTCGATCTTGATCAGGGCGAGGTCAGTTGTTGCGTCGGCTCCGATGATGCGTGCGGAGTATTCCTTGTTGTCGTTCAGGGTCACCATCAGTTCGTCGGCACCGTCCACCACGTGGTTGTTGGTCACGATATAGCCGTCGGCCGAGATGATCACACCTGAACCGGCACCCACGCGCTTCGGCGTCTGTATCTGACGCTGGCGGCGACCGTTGTTGCCACCCTGTCCGCGACCGAAGAAGCCGCCGAAGGGATCGGAGAAGAAGTCCTCAAACGGATCGCTGTACTCTACGGTCTGCACCTTTGAGTTCTGCGTGTTCTTGATATACACCACCGACGGCAGCGCCTTCTCGGCTGCGTAGGTCAGGTCTACAGGCTGTCCGGCAGGAGCAGAAGAGACAACGGGGTTTGGAGAAGAGGGATTGGCAGCATTGGTGCTGGTGAAGGCTGCTACCGAGAGTACCAAGGCAACGGCGCATACTGCCGGCGTTGCCACATTGATGATTTTTTTCATATTCTCTGTCATTTTTATTATAATGTTTAATGTTTGACTTTTGATGTTTAATGATCACGTTCATCGTT
>JAEEPF010000186.1 GCA_016284635.1 Prevotella sp. | reverse complement strand
ATGGAAAATTGGCTTCCGCGGCTGAAGATGCAGCAGATAATGGAGAATTGCAGGAAGGCGCAGCAAATAATTATCCATCATCCATTATCAATTATCCATTATCTGATAAGGAACTTATCACCGGCATTCCCGTTCTTGACAGCGATACCCTCTCGATAGCCGTCGGTTCGGCAAAAACCCAGGTCTATGTAGTGCCGGGGGTGACGAAGGCAAGGGCCAGTATTGCTGATGATCAGGAATTGGACGAGATTGTGGTTGTTGGTGGCCGGCCGTCGTCGGTGGATAACGTGATGATGGGTTCCGAGAAGTTCAAGCCCCAGTTGCTGAAGAATATTCCCGCAGCCTTTGGCGAGTCGGACATCATGAAGATTGTGCTCTCGCTGCCAGGTGTCACTACGGTTGGAGAGGCTTCAAGCGGATATAATGTGCGAGGCGGTGCCACCGACCAGAACCTGATACTTTTCAATGGAGGTACGGTATTTAATCCGTCGCACCTGTTCGGTCTGTTCACGTCGTTCAATTCTGATGCGGTGGAGGATGTAGAACTGTTCAAGTCGAGTGTTCCCGTAGAATATGGAGGCAGGATCAGCAGTGTGCTGAAGGTCCTCTCGAAGGAGGCCAATATGCAAAAGCTGACAGGTTCTGCCAGTATTGGTGTGCTCACCAGCAAGGCGACGATTGAGATACCTGTCGTTAAGGATAAGGTGTCGCTGCTGTTGAATGGGCGCACGACCTATAGTGACTGGATACTGAAGCAGCTGCCAGAGAAAAGCGGCTACAAAGACGGTTCTGCGAATTTCTATGACTTAGGCGGCGTGCTGACGTGGAAACCCAACAACCGGAACCGTCTGAAGGTAAATGGCTATTGGAGCCACGACAAGTTCTCGTTCAGTTCGGATGACAATTACGGCTATCAGAACAGTAACATCTCAGCAGAGTGGCGTTCTATGCTGAGTGAGAAGATCACGGCCACACTGTCTGCCGGACTCGACCACTACGACTATTTCAACGAGGACAGGGCAACGCCTTCCATGGCTGCCCGGCTGAGTTTCGGCATCGACCAGCTGTGGGGCAAACTTCACTTCCGTCATCGCCTGACGGAAAAACAGGTCATCACATACGGTCTCTCCATGCAGCACTATAATGTGCAGGCAGGAAAGTATGAGCCGGTGGGCGATGCCTCCTACGTCAAGGCCGACCAGCTGCAGCGTGAGAAGGCATTGGAGAGCGCAGCTTATATCAGTTACGAACTCCCTCTCACGGAAAAGCTGTCGGTCTCTGCCGGTTTGCGCTATTCCATGTTCAATGCCCTTGGTCCCCGCGACGTGAATTATTATGAGGAAGACCAGCTGCCATCAGAGGAAACATTGATAGGAGTCAGGAGTCAGGAGACAGGAGTCATTAAGACCTATCAGGCTCCTGAGTTTCGCCTGTCAGCGCTCTATGCCATCCAGGAAAACGTCTCGCTGAAGGTGGGCTTCAACACGATGCACCAGTATATCCATAAGGTGTCGAACACGTCGATCGTGTCGCCTACTGACACATGGAAGCTTTCCGACCTTAATATCAAGCCGCAGAAAGGATGGCAGGCTGCTGCCGGTATCTATTATGAGACAAGGGACAAGAATTACGAGCTTTCTGCCGAAGTGTACTACAAGCACATCGACGACTATCTCAATTATCGCAATTCTGCCGTGCTGCTGATGAACCCTCACCTTGAGACCGATGTGATCTCAACCAAGGGGAAAGCCTATGGCGTAGAGCTGCAGGTGAAGAAACCTACGGGCAAGGTGAATGGATGGGTGAGCTACACCTTCGCCCGCTCCTTGCTGCGCCAGGATGACAAGAGGGTGGAAAAGCCGCTGAACGATGGCGACTGGTATCCTTCAGAATACGACAGACCCCATGAGCTGAAGGCTGTGCTCAACTTCAAGTTTACCGAGAGATACAGCCTGTCAAGCAACTTTAACTACGCCACCGGCCGCCCGACGACGCTGCCAGCAGGCAAGTATTACAACACGTACTACCAGAAGTTCATGCCCTATTATTCCGACCGCAACACTTACCGTATTCCCGACTATATGCGTCTGGACCTTGCATTCAATATCGAGCCGACCCACAAACTCACCAGTTTCCTCCACACGTCGTTCTCCATTGGTGTGTACAACGCCCTCGCACGCAGGAATGCCTATAATATCTATTATGTCAACGAAGGGGATCATATAAAAGGCTATAGGCTGTCAGTGTTTGGCACTGCCATTCCATACGTGTCACTTAATATAAAATTCAACTAAGAAAGGTAAAAAGGTAAAAAAGTAAAAAGGTAAGAAAGATATGAAAGATAAAGTATGTGGAAGTTCAAAGGCATGGGGTGTAAAGGTTTTACCTTTTTACCTTTTTACCTTTTTACTTTTCGCACTGTCGGGCTGTATTGATGAATATGAAGCTGACATTTCTGCCGAGGATACCAACTTGCTCGTTGTCGAAGGCACGATATGTTCTGCGGAACTGAATAAGTTCTATCTGTCGCGCACACAGGATATCAAGGCTACCCATGCACCCAGGATGGTCACGGGAGCAAGTGTCTCAGTACACGGCAGCGACGGCTCCGAATACAAGGCGCAAGCCACCGACGACTATTACGCCTGCTGGATTGACCAGCTTGAGCCTGACGTCAAGTATTATCTGCATATTGAAGCTGATGGCGAGGTCTATGAATCCGAACCTCAGCTGCCTCTCCGGACAGAGAAGATAGCCAGCGTTGTCGGGGTGCAGGATACGCCGGATCGCCATATCGATGTGCTCGTCACCCCCGATGCTCCCTTTGATGCCAGCAAGACGAATTACTATTCCTGGTCGTACATTGAGACCTGGGAAGTGCATCCGGAATACACTACCTACATGTATTTCGACACAAGCACAGGGCAGAAGGTCGATTCAATCGGCATCTTTCCTGAACGCGGATGGAGGAATGCCTTAGGCACGAATATCCTGGTTGAAGCCAGCACCCATTATGAAGGCCAGCACATCCAAGGAATCAAACTTTACGACTTTGACAACAGCGATGAGCGTCTCTTTTTCAAATATAGCGGATTGGTGCAACAGCGTGCCATATCAAAGGAAGAGTACGAGTATGAATGTGCCCGGCGCCAAGCCAGTTCAGAGATGGGAGGATTGTTCACACCGCTACCGTCGGCCCTGCCCACCAATATCCGTTGCCTCACGTCTCGCAAGTCCGTGATAGGGTTTGTTGGATGCGCGCTGAATACGGCAAAATACAGGTTTTTCTTCGATTCTCGTGATTTCATTGTCAACCGCACTTATAAAGGCGACACCCGCGTCTGGCTCAATGACTGTACTATAGATGAGTGCATGCGAATGGCCCGTCAGGGAATGTACCTCTGCGAGTGGGATGACAACAGGATGAATGGAGGTGGACCGCTGAATACGGCTTGGGCCACAAAGTATCAACTCGATGTCAGAGAACGGGGTGCATATACAGAAGAGCCTGATTACTGGTCATTAGATGAAGACGTAAGCTATTAAGAGAGCCTCCCCAAGCCCCTCCCAAGGAGGGGATGTTCAGATAGACAATGTAATTGAATGAAAATGAGAATAAGTATACATCAAATGGATAGTGCAACAAAACAACCCCTCCTTTGGAGGGGCTTGGGGAGGCTTTTAGCCCTTTTACTTTTTTACCCATTTACCCTTTTACCTTTATCTGCTGCGCATGTAGAGACCGACCGCCCCTGGTATCTTGCCGGTGAGGCGATGGAGGTCAGCGTATCTGACGCTGATGCCCTGGTGGCCTATGCCGAACTGTGCGACACGCATGGTTTGGCGGCAGGCGTTGTGGTAGGTCTTAAAGGAGGGCAGGGGACGGGTATCATCGAACTGCCTTCCCGCCTCCATAGCGGGTATTATGTGTTATCAGTCTATACTCGCGATGACTCCCAGGTGTCTCAGCAGCTTGTGGCTATCGTAAATCCGCTTCACAAGAGTGTCGATGACGATATTACGTGGGTATCGGAAGATAATGTCGAGGCTCCTTCCTCACTCCTCCTCCCTCCTTCCTCGAAACCCATCGATGAGCGCGAGACTGAAGGACATATCATCAGGGCGCGTGTCAGCCATGTCTATGACGGCAAGACGTACGAAGGCAGCCGGATTCTTCCTTCCTTAAGTATTATAGGCAAGCAGATACATTATTTTGAGGGAAAGATGGTCGGCGACTCCATGGCAGTCTTTTACACCCATGGCATCCACGGCAAACTGCCGTTGGTGCTCAGTGCCGTGACGTCTACCGGCGAGAGTCTGCCCATTGAAATGATAAGCCCGTTTGCCGCGTTGCTCCCCCAGCAGCTTCCGCATCTCGAGTTCCATTACAAGCGCAGCGAGGTGGAAGCCCGCTCCCTCGACATGCAGCGCCACCAGATAGCCATTGCTCCTGCCAAACGCGAAATCAAGTTGGGCGATGATGCCGACGATACGGCTGAAGAAGGAAAGCCATTGCCCTACGACGAAACCATACATGGCATCACGCCTTATCTCTCCTACAATCTTGACGAGTACCGTCAGTTCCTGACCGTCAGGGAGGTGCTGCTTGAGTATGTGCAATGCGTCTCGAAAAGGAAAATCAATGGACGGCAACAGCTGATTGTCCAAACAGAACAGGACCAGCACAATAATATTACGCCCTCATTGGTTCTGATTGACGGCATGCCGGTCATGGACACAGAACGGCTTCTGAACTATGATGCCCGACGTATTCATTATATTAACATCTACGGTGACCAATTCACATTCGGCAATGGCGTATATAGTGGCATTCTGTCGTTTATAACACGCTCAGGGCGACTCACCAACTATCCAACCGAGCCTAACTTTCAGTATCTGGTGTATTCATTTCCAGATTTATGACTTTTTAACGCCGTGTAGGGTATACTTTCCGGCTTTCAATCGTTTATAAAAGTAGAAAGTAATCACTAAAAGAGAAATGTGTATGGAAAGAATGAACGTGATGAGGCGATTCGTGCTGGTGGTTTTCGGTATGCTGACGGCTTTGACTGTCAGTGCAGAAAATGAAGTCACGATCGACGGCGTAGTGTATTCCCTATGGCCGAATGAAAATTTGGCATCGGTGAAGGACGGCAGCAAGTTTGAAGGAAAAGAACTGCATCTGCCAGCTGTCATCGATAACGGTGGTACGAAGTATCCTTTGAAGACTATCGGAGGTGAGGCATTTAAGGATTGTAAGGGCATTGAGAAGATCGTGATTCCGGAGGGTGTCACAACGATCCATATGCGCGCTTTCAGCGGCTGTAGCGGTTTGAAGAGCATCATCATTCCCAGATCGCTGACCGCGTTTTATTCCAATCGTGTGTTCGCAGGATGTTCCTCTTTGCAGCAGATCGTTTTCCCTTCGGCGAATGTGCGCATTTACATTGACGGTGAGTACACCATCGCCATGAGTATCGTCAATGGATTCAACAATACCTTCGAGGGATGCACCAGTCTCGAGACGTTCATCATCGGCACTGCAGACGGTCAGCTTAGCTCCATGCCAGTGATGACATCGGCTTTCACAGGATGTACGGCCCTTCGTCAGTTGGTAGTGCTGTGCCAGCCCAATAGTGGATATCCTTATGATCCTGTGGGCGAGGATCTTGATGACCGGGTGACCTTGGTGGTTCCCGATTCTATCGTCGATGCCTATCGGAATACTGAGTGGGCTCAGCGTCTTGCTGCCATCC
>JAEEPF010000029.1 GCA_016284635.1 Prevotella sp. | reverse complement strand
TGCTGCCTGCTGCCGGTGCGAGGGGTAGGGTGCTGCATGCTACTTCCACGTTGCCGATGGTTGTCGGTGTGGAGACGGAGGATGTCGTGCTCGATGAGAACGGCAGTGCCCAGGTGGCTGTCTATGGCGGTCTGCCTGGTGCGGCTACCATCACGTTCACCGTCGACAGCTCTGACATCACGGCAAGCACCATCGTCAATGTCGAGGAACAGCTCTTCAAGACCTGTGCCCCGCCGACGTCCAACATCGCCTCGGGTGTCTTGGTCGATGAAGGTACGGAGATCCGTCTCAACTGTACAACGCCGAATGCCGTCATCTACTACACCCTCGACGGCTCTTGTCCTTGTGACGATACGCCGGAACGGAAGATCTACGACGGCACGCCCATCATCGTCAAGACCGACATGACCATCACGGCGATGGCGGCTGCCGAGGACTTCGGTGAGAGCAGCGTCGTGGAGTTCAACTACTTCCTCGACGGTGCCACCGGCATCAGCGACGCTGCGCGTCTGAATGATAAAGGACAAATGATGAATGATAAACTCTACAACCTCAAGGGCCAGCGCGTCAATGCCAGCTACAAGGGCGTCATCATCACGAACGGTCGTAAATTGGTGATAAAGTAAGAGAATGACATCACAGACTATCTCAAATGAATCAAGTTATGAGTACCATCAAATTTAAAGACCAGCCGTTGGCGAACTGCATCGCCACCGGACTTCTGGCCTTCGTGCTGACCATCCCGATGCACGAGTTGTTTCATCTCCTGACGTTCTATGCCTATGGATTCGGTGATCAGGTGACGATGTTCTCGGCCACTTGTGTGGGCTTCGATGAGACGCAGGTCGATTTCCAGAGTTTGGCTCCCTTCCACCGTATCATGGCGGCAGGGGGCAGTGCCTCGATTCTGAATGCCATCATTGGCTTGGCGTTGTTCTTTATATTAATAAGGTGTAGGATGGGATCGATGATGCGGGTGTTTCTCATCCAACTGATGGGTGCCCAGCTGGCCACGGGCTTCGGCTATTTCATGTGCGCTCCTATGAACTTCGGCGACTGGGGTGTTGTGTTCAACAGCTTCCCTGATGCGCCGGGGCTTGTGCAGACGTTGAAAGTCGTGCTGTGCGTGATAGGAGTGGTAGGCACCATGTTCTCTTTCTTCGCGCTGAACTATATGTCGTACTACTTCATCGAGGGTCCTTCCTACAAAAAGGAACGGCTGTACGTGGCTTTGCGCTTGCACCTGTCGATGTTGCTTGTCGGACTGCTTGCCGGCCTCATCGGCGGCTCCGCCTCTCCCGCCAGCGGCGGCGACATTTTCGCCGCTATTTTCGGCAATATGATGTGGATTGTGTTCTTCTGGGGCTTCCTGTTTACTTGGTTCATGGTCAAGCACCCCAAAGAGAGCCGTTTCCTCTATCCGCTGCCGCAGCAGCCCTACCATCTCCTTTTGGTCATCGGCATCCTCTTAGTGCTCATCGACCTCATCATCCTCGGTCCCGGACTCGTTATTAATTCAAAATAGTATTAACAATTAAAACTTAAACAAAATGAAAACAATGAAGTATTTTATGATGGCTGCTTTTGTGTGCTTACTCGCAGCTTGTACAAACGACGCGATTGACAATGCTGTTGTCATTCCAGTTGAACCTGAAGAGGAACAAGGTCCCACTCAGAAAGAAAAGGACATGATCCCGACAGAGATGATGTGGCAACTTGACTCTATCCTGGTCGTCTTTAACCCGGGTACACCCATCGAGACCTACAGATTGTTGTATGCAGGCCAGGACACGTATCAGTGGACATACTCGTTCTATCCCTATACTTACAAGTTCCCAGAGGACCTGATTTTCTACAACGAATGGGAAGACGAGGCACATGTGATTTCCGAGCAGTACGCTGAAGATTATTGTAAATACACCTGCACCGTGGGCGGCGAGATCATCTCCGCTGGTTATCTCTGCTATTACAGGGATTTGTTCACGTTCAGCGGAGTGAAGCAGGACGGAATGGTTGAGTTTATGATCCGTGAAGCCGACACCAAATGGGACTCCGACGTATGGACTTGTTCTTACGATTCCGATGTTGATCTTGACGGCACCGTGCTCGAACGTACGATAGAGTACTACTCTCCTGTCAGGGAGCCAGGAGAAAGGGGAGGTGCCTCGGTGAAAGTTGACGGCACGACCTTCTCCGTCAGCTATGCCAACTGGAAGGCTGACGTGCTCAACGGCAACGACACATTCTACACCATACAGATAGCTAACAGTGACACCTTCTTAGGTACCGACCCTTTCGATGTGGTCAGCATCGTCTACAAGGTCGCTAACGGCAATACCAACGAGCTTGCTACGGGAGAATTCTCTGACTTCGAGGTGTCTGTCACAAGACTCAGCGCCAACGAGGCCAACGACCGTATGTTCTATGCCTTCGGTAGCGATAGCAAAGCCAAGCTGAAGGTCACCATGAGTGGTAGCGGCTATCAAATCCAGTTCGGTGCGATGAAGTACACCACAGACGGTGGTACTGGTTCCCCGACCTACGACGGCTCTGCCTTCTCCTACACTGGACCAGTCGCTAATGGCCTGTCTATACAATAACAGACACTGGGGCCAAGCCAGCTCACACGGGGACTCCCCGTGTGAGGTTCTAACAGATTCTAAAATGAAACAATATGAAGACGATGAAGAATTATTTGGTGCTTGCGGTCATTGCGTGCCTCCTCACGGGCTGTACCGTTGACAATCCTTCTGTGCCTGTTCAGCCAGAGTCTGAGGAACAAGACGATCCCAGTGAAAGGGGCGGCGCTGAGACGTTCGACGTGAATGTCGAGTGTTGGAAGTACCTTAATAAGAAATGGGTGAAGGACAAGGTCAGCCTTAAGTTTGAGGTCTCCGACACGAAGAACTTCGAGGTCGGCTTGAAGCAGATGCAGGGCACAGGTGGCAACTATGTCCAGGTGGATATCCCTGAGAAGGTGAAGTACAACAAACGTGACTATAAAGTGACGAGCATCCTCCCTCGGGCATTTAAAAAAAGCAAGGAACTGGATGGGATTTTCATTCCGGCGTCCGTGAGAAAGATCGGAGTGGAGGCTTTCCTGGACTGCTACAGTATGACAAGCGTCAGATTTGAGTTTGGTGCATATCTGCATACTATCGGGGCAGATGCGTTCGGGTACTGTACGGCTCTTCAGGGAATAGATATTCCCGGCAGTGTGGAGGTGGTTCAGGGCTTCAAGGGCTGTGCAGGCCTCAAGGAGGTTACAATCAACGGTTCGAGAGAAATCGGTGAGGAAGCCTTCGAGAACTGTATCAATCTGGAGACGCTTATCCTCAACGACGGCACGAGATACATCCGTAGCGGGGCTTTCCGATATTGCGGGATGACAACGGTCGATATCCCCTCCAGCGTCTGGGAAATCAACATCTGGGCTTTCGATTGTTGCTATGATTTGACGAAGGCCATCATCCACGGCTCACCGACTATCTTCTCTGGTGCCTTCCCTAATAACACGGAATTGATCTACAAGTAATCCTCTTATTTATAGGACTCACGGGGACTGGTTCCGTGAGTCCTAGTCTTCAACTTTCAAAGTGCGGATAGTTGTTGGACTATCCGCATGTTTTTTTGCTTGAAATTGTGATGGCGAATTTTTTTTTCAATGTTTCTTCCATTTTTGGTTAAAACGTCACTTCTTATATTATTTATCTGATATACAATAATTTATGCGGTGACGTTATTGTGTTTATGTCGTCACTATAACGTCACTTTAGCATTGCTCTTGCAATATTTCTTTACATCTTAGTGAGTTATTGTGCGCTTGAAAGATTGGGTAACGATGTCAGTTTGTGCTAGTTTAGACAGAGTAAACTGTCAGTTTACTCTGTCTAAACTAGCAGTTTTCTCATTCTAAACTAATAGTCCAAACCGTATGTACTCATACTAAACTATATTGAAAACCAATAAGATAACTATGTTTTGTGTTGTTTTGAAGCCTTGAATATGTCAAAACACTTTACTTCGTGACGTTATTGTGATGGTAAAAAAAGCATTTCATCACTATTTTTGCTATCTGATTATCAGTATTATAACTTAAATAGTGACGTTATATATGATATTTCACATACTTTCATTTTTGCTACTTTGATATATAATCACATAAAATTGAAAATGGCATACATAATGATTCGTTGTTCCATAAGAGCTCTAAGCAGACTCTCGATATCTTATTAATTTGAGCTTTGCAAAAAAGTTCTTGTTTTCTTGTGTGTTTCAAAAATTAACATTATCTTTGCAGTCAGTATTATCTAACTTAAAAGAATAAAATGGCCAACGAAGACGAAGAGTTTGATGCCACCGCGATCGAGATCGGCCCCGAGTCTGACCCCGATGACAATTTCCGTTATTATGACTGGAACAATCAGTATTCGCCACGACTGGTTGTCTATCGGTCAAATGCCGCTCCTGGCGAGTATAACATCCGCTTCCGTCTGAAGAGTGACCACAGCATCGGCTGCACGATGAAGATCACCATCAAGCCGGAAGAATAGTCTCTAAAGCTCAGGCTCACAGGGGAACAATCCCCCTGTGAGGTATCAAGTGCGGATGGCTATCGGCTGTCCGCACTTTTTCCTGAAAAAGCTTGGAAGATTGGAAAACTTATCGTAAATTTGCACCCAGAATCATTAAATAATAGAATTATGTGTACCATAACGTTAGAATACAATCAGAGCAATGCCCTTGCGCGGCGCAAGTTGGCCGCATTGCTAGCTACGGGGCTATTCGTACAGAAGGCTGTAAGTAACGATCAGCCTACTGAAGAAGAGCTGCAAGCTCACCGCGAACTGAGGGATGCTGCCCTTGAGCATTCTCGTAAGTCTATGGCTTCTATTATTGCGCGCTACCTATGAAGTACCATCAGAGAGACATCGTCGAGGTGAGTTCCCTCTTTCCCGATGGCACTTTTAAGCCCCATCCCGCCATCATTGTCTCTAACGATGAGTTGCAGGAGGACGAGGACGGCATGTTCTACCTTGTACTAATCACGTCAAATGACTGGCTCAATCCTCAGTATTCCTATCAGTTGACCGATGATATGGTAGAAGGCTTTTCCTTCTCTAAGCCCAGCCTCGTAAAGTGTCAGATTCTCACGGGCAATATCGAGCGTGATGTTCAGCGTCGCCTCGGCAGTATCAAGCAGAAATACTTCGACGAGATCGTAGACAAGATTATCGTTTCCATCTTTTAGGAATTGTAAGAACAATTCACGCAGCATGAGAAAGAGGTTGATTGTTATATGCTTGCTGTGCCTGTGTACTGGTGTCAGGGCGCAGGAGTTGCAGAAGCAGGGCAGGGGCGTGGATGACCTCGTGCCGAAGGGCTGGGTGTATACGGAGGCGACGGGCGACCTGAACAAGGACGGCATCGCGGATCTCGTGGTGGTGGCTACGCCTGACTTCAAGGAGAATACGAAGACGCGCGACGACGGGTTTGTGTATAACTTCAACCAGCCGCTGCTGGCCGTGTATTTCGGTACGGCGGAGGGGAAGTTGCAGTTGTGGCGACAGTACGACCAGGTGGTTCCCGCCAGACCGGATGAGTATGTGAGTATCGACGCGAGTCTGACGATCACGGAGAAAGGGGTGCTGAGGATCGCGCTGGAGACGTTTTCCAGTATGGGCGGCTGGGGCTCGGAGAACTGCAATTTCTCTTATCGGTATCAGGATGGTGATTTCTACCTGATAGGGAAGGAAAGCCGGAATATGTCGCGGAACACGGGCGAGATGGAGACCACGAGCGAGAACTACCTGACGTGGCGCAGACAGGTGGTGAAGGAGAATGTGTTTGATGAAAATGTTCCTAAGAAAGAAAGTTGGACTAAACTCCCCAAGAAACCGTTGGAGAAACTGGGCCAGTCCTTACAGTAGCCACAGATTACACAGATTCACACAGAAAAGTCGATTCTCACAGAAATGAATCTCACAGAAAAGAATCTCACAAAAGAGAATCTCACAGATAAAAATTACACAGCAGGAATCGTTCTTGCTGTGTAATTATCTGTGTAAATCAATTCTTCTGTGAGAATCTGTGTAATCTGTGGCTCTTAGTAGGTCACTTTGGGTTCGAGCTCCTTGGCCTGGTCGATCATCTTCTGAACCTCAGAGACGGCGGGTACACGGCCACAGATGTGGAACTCGGCGTTGACTTCCTCCAGCTTCGGCTGCAGGTTCTCGGCCACACGGTGACGGAACTCCTTGACGGTGTCGACGCCAGCCTTCTCCAACAGCTCGGAGAACTGCGGACCTACGCCGTTGATGCGGAAGAGGTCGGCGTGGTTGGTCCAGCGCAGGATGAGCTTCTCGCTGATGCCAGTGGCCTCGGCCAGTTCCTGACGGCCCTTGGGGCCTGCACACTTCTCGAGCAGTTCGCTCACCTTGTTGATACCTGCGGCGGTCAGCTTCTCGGCATATACGTCGCCTACTCCCTCAATGTCAATAATCTTGTAATCCATAATGCTTAAGTTTTGTAAGTTAATGAATGATTCAGTTTGTCAGTTTCTTGCTGCAAAGATAATGTTTTTTTCCTACGGATTATACGGATTATACAGATTTTTTGATTATTTATGATTAAAATCCGTAAAATCCGTATAATCAGTAGGTCTTTTTTATTAACTTTGCAACAAAATCGTAAATCAGATGATGATAGTCTTATATATAATAATAGGTATAGCAGTCGGGGCGGTGGCGCTCTATCTGCTGATGGACCGTAAGATGGATGTGCTGCGCATTGAGGGCGGCAAGAAGGACATCGAGCTCTCGATGAAGGGCGAACAGCTGGCGGAGGCGACGAGCCGCGTGAGGCATCTGGAGTCGGAGAACAAGGACCTGCACGCCAAGGCCGAGACGCAGACGAGGGAGTTGGAGCTGATGCGCCAGCACATCGAGCATATCCGCGACGAGAAGCAGGAGGAACAGCAGAAGCGCGACGCCCAGTTTATGACGATGGCACAAACGGTGCTGGAGCGCAGTGCGTCGAAGTTGAAGGAGTCGAACACGGAGACGATGACGGGCATCACCCAGCCGTTGAAGGACGCCATCACGAACATGCAGAAGGCCATCAGCGAGACGCAGAAGGAGAGTGCGGCTCACTCGGCCTCGTTCCGCGAACAGATCCGTCTGATGATGGAACAGACGCAACAGCTGGGCGAGAAGGCCGAGGGACTGACGAACGTGCTGCGACGCGACAATAAGGTGAGTGGCAACATGGGCGAGATCATCCTCGGCGACCTGCTGGCATCGCAGGGACTGACGGAGGGCATCCACTATGAGGTGCAGGCCCGGCTGAGAGACGAGATGGGGCGTCCGCTGAAGAACGACGAGACGGGCAAGGAGATGCAGCCCGATGTGATCCTGCACTATCCGCAGGGACAGGATGCCATCGTCGACTCGAAGGTGTCGCTCGTGGCGTATGAGAAGTATGTGAATGCGGAGTCGGCGGAGGATAAGGAGCGCTATTTGCAGGAGCATATCAAGAGCGTGCGGCAGCATGTGAACGAGCTGGCCAGGAAGGACTATTCGAAGTATATCAAGAACGGTCGCGAGACGGTGGACTTCGTCATCATGTTCGTGCCCTTCGAGTCGTCGTTGCAGCTGGCGCTGGCGAATGATCCTACGCTGTGGCGCGAGGCGTTCGAGAAGAAGGTGTTCGTCACGGGTGAGCAGAACCTGTTGGGCATCCTCCACATGATACACATCGCCTGGGTGCAGAACCAGCAGGCGGAGAACCAGCAGAAGGTGTTCGGCCTGGCCGAGCAGCTGCTCGACCGTCTGGGTGACTTCGTGCAACGATATAACGACCTGGGTACAAAGATCGAGGCCGTGCAGAAAGCCTACGAGAATACGAACAACAAACTGATCACGGGTCGTCAGAGCGTGGTGCAGAAGGGGCGCGAACTCGTTGACCTCGGTGCGAAGGAGAATGCCAACCGTAAGATCCCTATGCCAGAGGTCGGCATCGAATAATTTTAGCAACGGACTACAGGACTAAAGGACTTTTTTATGATGTACGAAGAGTTGTCGGGGAAGATTTTAAATGCATATTTCAATGTATTGAAGATATTAGGTACGGGATATTTGGAGTCTGTATATGAAAATGCGATGTGTATTGAATTAGACGAATTAGGTATACCGTATGTAAGGCAAAAACATTTGAATGTAGTATATAAAGAGAGACTGATTGGTGAGTTTGTGGCTGATATTGTTGTAGACGACAAGATAATATTAGAGTTAAAGGCCGTATCTAAATTAGTGCCCGCCCATAGTGCTCAGCTGATCAATTATCTTACTATCACAAAACTCAAAGTTGGTCTGTTGCTTAATTTTGGTGAAGGTAGGGATTATAAGCGGGTCTATCTTAAAGATAAAGTCCTTTAGTCCTGTAGTCCGTTGCAAAAAAAGAGCTGTATGCGAGTATTGTTGAGTGAAAAGATTTGGGATTTTGACCTGGAGGCGGCGCTGGGGGAGATATCGGAGCAGCGGAGGGAGCAGGCGCTGAAGTTCAAGTTTGAACAAGGGCAGCGGCTGTGCGTGCTGGCGTATCAGTTGCTGAAGCAGGGGCTGCGAGAGGTATATGGCATCACGGAGAATCCGATATTTGAGTATAACGAGCACGACAAGCCCTCGATCGTCGGGCATCCGGAGATCCACTTCAACCTGAGCCACTGCAAGGAGGCGGCGGCGTGCGTCATCAGCGACCAGCCCGTGGGCATCGACGTGGAGAGCATCCGTGAGTATAAGGAGCCCTTGGCCCACTATGCGATGAACGACGCGGAGGTGCGACAGATAGAGGCTTCCGAACATCCTGCTGCAACCTTCATCCGCCTCTGGACGATGAAGGAGGCCACGCTGAAACTCATCGGCACAGGCATCAGTAACGACCTGAAAACGGCTATCGATCACGAGCGCTATCAGTATACCACCGTTGAGCGCGAGAAGTATATCTATACCATCTGTTCTTTGGCAACGGACCGCAGGACTTAAGGACTTTTTTGAAAATAGTTGTTATAAAGTTTTGCGGTTTCACATTTTTGCCGTACCTTTGCAACCGATTTTGATCAATAGGAACTTAGCCAGTAAAATTTTTAGGGTCGTGAAGAAAGTATTGTTTGCAGGATTAACGCTTGTCATTGGTTTATTGTCGACAAGTTGCGTGGGCTCAGGTAAAGGGGCTCCCGAGAATGTTAATGGCGCTGAGAAAGTGCTGAAGGATACCGTCAAGTCTGATTCCGTCCTGTCGGAAATGGCGATGGCCATCGAGCGTCAGGTGGTGCTTGAGCGTGTGAAATGTATCTATGGCCTGATTAAGGAGGAAACGACCTATCTGGGCGGAAATGTCGACAACGACTGGTTGGACAAGGCGTTCTGCACCAAGGAATGGAACAAGCTTCTGATGGCTGTGCGCAGGAAGGAGTTCCAGACCAATTCGCTCTTCTTCGAGGTGAACCGCTGGACGATGGCCTACGACTCAAACCTGATCCGTTTCGACGAGTTTGAGGTGGCTGACTGTTACATCGGTCCCAACAATGAGAAGACGGCTTCTGTGAATTTCACGGTCTACGATCCCGACTCATATACACCAGTCCGTGTAGAACTGGTGTATGAAGACGGTCAGTGGAAGATCGATAACTTCCTTCACTTAAAGTACATGCTCAACCTGAGGGAGAGCATGTACCAGTATCTCGATAGCGATATGCTATATCTTATTTGACGAGGTTGCCGAGGATGTCGCGCGTCAGTTCCTTGGTGATGGAACGGGTGGCGGCACTGGTGGCATTCTTCACCACACGACCTGTGGCTGAAGTCTTCGACTTCGTCTTCTTACCCGTCACCTTGTCGCTGATGTAGGTGCCGAGGATGGTGGCCAGTGTGCCGGTGACGGCGGTGATGATGGCCTTCCACACCTTGCTCATCATACCTGGCTTCTGCTTGCCCTTGGCCTTCTCTTCTTCCTTGGCGGCAGCCTCTTCTTCCTGAGCCTTCATCTGTTCTTCGGCCTCGGCCATGATGATCTCGAAAGCACTCTCACGGTCGATGGGCGTGTCGTACTTGCCTGCGATGCGGCTCTGCTTGATGATGTCGAGGCGCTGACCCTCGGTGATGGCACCAATCTGGCTGAGCGGAAACAGAATCTTCGCACGTTCGACGATGCCTGGGGCACCCTTCGCGTCGAGGAAGGAGACGAGGGCCTCACCGGTCTCGAGGTTCATGATGGCCTCGTCGGTCTTGAATTCGGGGTTGGCACGGAAGGTGTCGGCAGCGGTCTTCACGGCCTTCTGGTCCTTCGGGGTGTAGGCTCTTAAGGCGTGCTGTACACGGTTGCCGAGCTGGCCGAGGATGTTCTCTGGGATGTCTGTCGGACTCTGGGTGATAAAGTAGATACCCACACCCTTTGAACGGATGAGGCGGATGACCTGCTCAATCTTGTCGAGCAGTGCCTTCGAGGTGTCGGTGAAGAGCATGTGGGCCTCGTCGAAGAAGAACACAAGCTTGGGCAGTTCCATATCGCCCACCTCGGGGAGGGTGGAGTAGAGCTCGGAGAGGAGCCACAGCAGATAGGTGGAGTAGAGCTTGGGCTGCATCATCAGCTTGTCGGCAGCCAGCACGCTCATCACACCCTTGCCGCCCTCGGTCTGGATGAGGTCGTAGATGTCGAACGACGGCTCGCCGAAGAACTTGTCGGCTCCCTGTGTCTCCAACTGGAGGAGGGCACGCTGGATGGCGCCGATGGTCTGGGCAGAGATGTTGCCGTATTTCGTGGTGTATTGCTTGGCGTGTTTCGACACCCAGTCGAGCATGGTCTGCAGATCCTTCAGGTCGAGCAGCAAGAGTCCACGGTCGTCAGCGATGCGGAAGACGATGTTGAGCACGCCGTCCTGTGTCTCATTCAACTGGAGCAGTCGTGAGAGCAGCATCGGACCCATCTGTGAGATGGTGGCACGCATGGGGTGTCCCTGTTCGCCGAAGACGTCGTAGAACCTGACTGGACAAGGCTGGAACTCGGGATTCTCGATGCCGAACTCCGGCAGGCGCTTCTCGATGAAGCCGCTCATCTTACCTGTCTGCGAGATGCCGCTGAGGTCGCCCTTCATATCGGCCATGAAGCAGGGCACGCCTGCCTGGCAGAACGTCTCGGCCATCACCTGCAGCGTGACGGTCTTTCCTGTACCCGTGGCACCGGCAATGAGTCCATGACGGTTGGCCATCTTACCTGTAATGCTGAGCGCACCGTTGGCGCAATGGGCGATATAAAGCCCTCTCTCTTTGTCTAACATATTATATAAAATTTAAGTTGTTCTGTTCGTTGATTGGTTTATACGTCGCGATTGAAGAGCAGGCGATACTCGACGGGTGTCATGCCGACCACCTCCTGGATGCGACGCTGGAGGGTACGGATGTTCTTCAGGCCGCTCTCCTCAGCGACGGCGGCAATGCTGTATTGGGGCTTGTCGCGCAGCAGGCGCATCGCCAACAGTGTGCGCAGGTTGTCGAGATAGGCATCGGGCGAACTGTAGATGCTGCTGCGACGGAACAGACGGACGAGACGCTCGTGGCTAACACCAAGGAGCTTGGCGAGGGCCTTCGAGTCGAAGTCGGGCTGCACCAGGGCATTCTCCTGTTCTACACGTAACTCGAGGAGGGCCATCAACTGACCGTCGTCCTGCAGGTCGGCATTGCGCTGGCGCTCGATGTTCTTGGCCAGAATCTCACGGGCCACCTCTGTACGGCGGCGCAGTTCCACGTCTTCCTCCAACCGCTGGGAGAGTTCGAGGTTACGCTCTACAAGACGGATCAACTCGTCTTTCAGCTTGTCCACCTCCTGTCGCAAGGCCTTGTTCTCGGCTTGCATCTGTTTGATTTCTTTTTCAGTCATAAGCAAAAAGGCTTCCGCTGTGGGAAGCCTTTGAAAGTTATTGGGATTAGTTGTATTTCAGTATCTGTCCCGGCATCAGGCGGATGGACTTGCCTATGCGGTTGAGCTTGCATAGCGAGTCGACGGTGGTGTGACACTTGCGGGCGATGCTCTGCAGGGTCTCACCCTTCTTCACCTTGTGGAAGTGAACCTCGGAGGTGAACGATGCCGAAGGTGCTGCAACAGCCATCTCTACGTCTTCCTCATCCTCGTCGGTGTCGAAGCGTCCGATGTTATTGCTATTACCGCTGACACCACGCAGGCGGGTGGCCTGGGCTGACTCACGGGCATATCTGCTACGATGGAAGGTGTAGAAGTCGCCTGTGACATCCTGGTTGCGGAAGTCGAACATCAGCGCCGGATTGAGGGCCACGCCACAGATGCGGGTCTCGAAGTGCAGATGGCTACCCGTGCTACGGCCGGTGTTTCCACCCAGACCGATAGGATCGCCTGCCCTCACTTCGTCGTTCTCACTCACGAGCCAGGCTGACATGTGACCGTAGTAGGTCTCCAGTCCGTTGTAGTGGCGGATGACGACATACTTGCCGTAGCCACGGGGCTCATATTTCACGATGCGCACCTTGCCACTGAAAGCAGCGCGGATGGTGTCGCCGACGTAGACCTTGATGTCAAGACCCTTGTGCTGGCGTCCCCAACGGGCACCGAAGTTCGAGGTGATGACACGGCTGGGTGTCGGCATGCAGAAACCACGCAGGTCGATGGTGGTCTCATCGGGCAGGGTGGAACCGTTATAATGGGTCAGTTCGTTGTCCCACTCGTCATAGAGGTCACCGGCGGGATTCTCGAACACTTCCTGTTCCATCAGTCTATTGAGTGCTATGGAGTCAACAGCCTTCATCTTCCTGTCCACTGGAGCCTGGCGTGCCAACAGGTCCTGGCCCTGTGCTGGTACGGCTGCGATGGTCATAAAGAGCGATAAAACTGTTACCTTAAGATTCTTAATTGTTATCATCTGGGTTCTGGTTTTGTTGCAAAAAGCGAATTATCGGTTGCAAAGGTATAAATAATATTCGGAAAAAAAGCAGAAAGTTGTAAGCGTTAACAACTTTTTGTGTTAGTTTAACACTTTAAAACTTATGAAATGGCCGCCCAATTGATGTTTGTCTTGCGTAATTGGCGCAGCCGATACCATAGGATGGCGTACTTCGGCGACTGACATTCGGGGTCGTCGTCGATGATCTTCTGGGCCTCGTCGCGGGCCATCTGAACGAGTTGTCCGTCACGGGCAATGTCAGCGATTTTCAAGTCGAAGGCCATACCGCTCTGCTGGGTGCCTTCAAGGTCGCCAGGGCCACGCAGCTTCAGGTCGGCCTCGGCGATGCGGAAGCCGTCGTTGGTGTCGCACATGATGTCGATGCGCTTACGCGTCTCTTCCGAGAGCTTCAGAGGGGTGACGAGGACGCAGAACGACTGGTCTGCACCACGGCCCACACGGCCACGGAGCTGATGGAGCTGGGAGAGGCCGAAACGCTGGGCATCGAGGATGACCATCACCGAGGCATTGGGCACATTGACACCCACCTCGATGACGGTGGTGGCTACGAGGATCTGTGTCTCGCCGCTGACGAACCGCTGCATCTCCTCCTCCTTGTCCTTGGGCTTCATCTTGCCGTGAACCTTGCTGAGACGGAACTCTGGGAAGGCTTGTCTTAACACTTCAAAGCCCTCTTCGAGATTCTTCAGGTCGCTCTTCTCGCTCTCCTCGATGAGGGGGAAGACGATATATACCTGACGGCCTTCACGGATCTGTTGTCGGATGCCGTCGTAGAGGGTGGTCATGCGAGAGTCGAAGACATGGGTGGTGCGGACGGGTTTACGGCCTGGCGGCAGTTCGTCGATGACGCTCACATCGAGATCGCCATAGAGGGTCATGGCCAGGGTACGGGGGATAGGCGTGGCGGTCATCACAAGGACATGCGGCGGATTCTCGCTCTTGCTCCAGAGCTTAGCGCGCTGGGCCACTCCGAAACGGTGCTGCTCGTCGACGACGACGAAACCCAGACGGGCGAACTGCACCGTATCCTCGATGACGGCGTGGGTACCCACAAGGATGTGGATGGTGCCGTCGAGCAGACCTTCGAGCACCTCCTCACGACGCTTGCCCTTGACGATGCCCGTCAACAGCGCCACTCTGAGATCCATACCGTCCAGGAACTGCATAATGGTCTGCAGATGCTGTTCGGCGAGGATTTCCGTGGGGGCCATGATACAGGCCTGATAGCCGTTGTCGATGGCGATGAGCATCGACATCAGGGCCACGAGGGTCTTGCCTGAGCCTACATCGCCCTGCAGCAGTCTGTTCATCTGCCTGCCCGACCCAACGTCAACCCTGATCTCCCTAATCACCCTCTTCTGCGCTCCTGTCAATGGGAATGGCAGATGGTCGCGATAGAACGTGTTGAACACCTCGCCGACCTGTGAGAAGACATAGCCGCGATACTTACGGCGGTGGTCGCTCGCGTACCTTAATATATTTAGCTGCACATAGAAAAGCTCCTCGAACTTCAGCCTGACACGTGCCCGTTCCAGATCCTTGGCGTTCTGCGGATAATGGACGATGCGGAAGGCCTCGTCGCGCCCTATCAGATGACGGCTGGCGATGATGAAATCCGGCAGGGTCTCCGGCAGGGGTGGCAGTTTCTCGACGAGTGTCTTCGTAAGCCGTTCCATAGCACGGGAGTTCAGTCCCGCCTTCTTCATCTTCTCCGTCGTGTTATAGTAGGGCTGGAGACCCATCGACGAGAGGTCCACCTTCGAAGCATCGTCAAGGTCGGGATGGGTGAAGTTGATGCGGTTGTTGAAGACGGTGGGCTTGCCGAAGACCACGTATTCCGTGCCGATGCGATAGGTCTGCTTGGCGTATTTGCCCCCATTGAACCACGTGAGGTCGCAGATGGCCGTGCCGTCGGTGAAGTGGGCGACGACGCGCTCCTTACGGGGTCCCATTGCAAAGGTCTCGAAGCTGAGGATATGGCCCACGACCTGAACGTAGGGCATATCGCCCGTCAGTTCGTGGATGGTGTAGACCTTCGAGCGGTCGATGTATTTGTAGGGATAGTATTCGAGCAGGTCACCATAGGTCTCGATGCCGAGCTCGCTGCTCAGCATCTTCTTGCGGTTGGGGCCTACGCCCGGCAAGAACTTGATGTCCTGTGATAAGATGTCCATATCCTTTTTTGCAACGGACTACAGGACTTAAGGACTTTTCTGAATCATTAGTCCTGTTGTCCTGTAGTCCGTTGCTTATATTAATACTTCAGCAATTTTGAGGTCATAGGGCGTGGTGATCTTGATGTTCTCGCGGTTGCCCTCGACGAGGGTGATCTGATGGCCGTAGCTCTCCACGACGGAGGCATCGTCAGTGAAGCCGTCGTTGTAGGGCTGGCGGTTGGCAGCCTTCAGCAGTTGGATGTCGAAGGTCTGAGGCGTCTGCACCAGGCGATATTCATCCCGAGGCACGGTCCTTGATTCTTTTTGGCAACGGACTTCAGGACTCAAGGACTCTTTTTTGTCCGTGTCAGTCCGTGTTTGTCCGTTGCTAAATATCTGGCGAACGGTTTCGACGACGGGGATGACGGGGATGACGGCTTTGGCCGTGCGGGCCGTCTCATAGCAATTCCTGATCACTTCGATGCTGGGGAAGGGACGCACGCCATCGTGCACGCCAACCACACCCTCGGCATCGTCTGGCACCTTGGCGAGTCCGTTCTGCACGGAGTGGAAACGTGTTTGACCGCCGTTGGCCAAGGTGTACGCCACGTCGAAATGATATTCTTCGCAGAGCTGGTGCCAATAGTCTTGCTGGGCCTCGGGCAATACCAGGATGATCTGCAGGTCAGCATCGTACTCCCTGAATCTCTCCAGCGTCCGCATCAGCACCGGCTTCCCGCCAATAGGCAGAAACTGCTTGGGAATGTCGCTCCCCATCCGCAGTCCCTTTCCCCCTGCCACAATTATTACGTAATCCATGATCGTCTTTTTTGCAACGGACTACAGGACTCAAGGACTTTTTTGCAAGAGTTATATAGTCCTGTTAGTCCTGTAGTCCGTTGCTTAAAATATTACCGTTGCATCAGGTGCTTGTAGCGCATGCCTTCGGCGATCTGGTCGGAGGTGGCTTTGTCGACGAGCTGGGTGAGCAGTTCGTAAGCGTAGGGGAAGGCAGCGGCAGGGCCCTCGCCGGTGGTGATGTTGCCATCGACGGTCACGAGGTCGGCCGTATAGGTGGCGTTCGTCAGTGCCTGCTCGAAGCCCGGATAGCAGGTGGCGCGCTTGCCGTCGAGGATATCCAACGGTGCGAGCACCACAGCCGGCGATGCACAGATGGCTGCGATCTTCTTGCCGGCGGCAAACTGTGCCTTCAGCGCCTCACACACTCCCTCGTGGGCAAACAGATTACTGGCTCCGGGCATGCCGCCAGGCAGCATCAGCAGGTCTGCATCCGTATAGTCACTCTGGTCAAACTGAATGTCCGTCTCGATGCTCACGCCGTGAGCGGACTCCACCTGTGTGAACTCCGTCGTGCTGACTGTTACCACTTCTACGCCTCCACGACGCAGCACGTCAATGGGAATCAGGGCCTCTATATCCTCGAAGCCGTCTGCTAAGAATACATAAACTTTTGCCATAATCTTACTTGTTTGATTGGTTTTCTGACCGCAAAGATAGTTTTTTCTTTGAACTTTGAGCTTTGAACTTTGAACTTTATGATTACTTCTTAGGATTTTTTAACGGTCAGTCAAATCAAAAAGTTCAAAGTTCAAAGTTCAATGTTTAAAGTTTATCGTATCTTTGCACCCAAAAGACGAACATATGGAACAACCGAGACTTAAATTCGCCCTATTCGGCAACATCTATCAGACCAAGAAGTCGGCATCGATCCAGAAGGTGCTTGCCTGCCTCTCTGAGCACGACGCCGAGATCTACGTAGACAAGGAGTATTACGACTTCCTGACGCTCGACCAGCGTCTTGACGTTCGTGCTAACGGCATCTTCGAGGATAACGACTTCGAAGCCGACTTTGTCATCTCGATGGGTGGCGACGGAACCTTCCTCAAGGCCGCCAGTCGGGTGAGGGAAAAGATGATCCCTATCCTCGGTGTGAATATGGGTCGTCTGGGATTCCTCGCCGATGTCAGTCCCAGTGAGATAGAACAATGTGTGAAGGCCCTCTATGCCGACGACTTCGCCATCGAGAACCGTGCCCTCATCAAGGTGGAGACCGACGGCGAGCCTTTGGAGGGCTATCCCTGTGCCCTCAACGATGTCGCCATCCTCAAACGCGACACCGCCTCGATGATCTCCATCCGTGCCAGCATCAACGGCCAGCATCTCACGACCTACCAGGCCGACGGTCTCGTCATCTCCACCCCTACCGGTTCTACGGCCTATTCCCTTTCTAACGGCGGACCCATCATCGTGCCGGGCACGAAGGTCTTCTCGATGACGGCTGTGGCACCACACTCGATGAACATCCGTCCGATCGTGCTCTCCGACTCTTCAGAGATCACGCTGACCGTCGAGAGCCGTTCGCATAATTTCCTCGTCGCCATCGACGGCCGTTCCGAGAAGTGCAAGGAGGGCACGAAGCTCACGTTGCGCCGTGCGCCATATGATGTCAAGGTGGTGAAGCGCTCCCGAATGAGTTACTTCAACACCCTGCGCGAAAAGATGATGTGGGGTGTGGATGCCCGTTAAACAGCGTCTTAGGCAGGAATCTTCACAATGAAGCGGGCACCGTCGCGGTAGTCCTTGTCCAACACGACATCGCCTCCCAGTCTGAGGGTGATGTTCTTGCAGAATGTTAGACCAAGTCCCAGTCCTTCACTGAAATCGTCGATCTTCGTGAAATGTCCGAAGATCCTCTCCTCGTCGCCCTCAGGTATGCCTATGCCGGTGTCCGTCACAGAGAGCAGCCACATGCCGTCTTTCATGTCGCTGCTGAGGGTGATGCCTCCCTCGTCGGTAAACTTCTCGGCATTCACCAGTAACTCCATAATGACACTCTTGAGCAGACTCCTTTTGCTCTTCACGGTGACGTCATGACCGATGCTGGAAGAATAGCTGAAGCCTAACGTCTGCTTCATCGGCTTGAACTCCTTCACGATCTCGCGGCAGAACTCGTGACAGTTGATTTCCTCGCTGTTGCCCTTCAGATTCATGCTGTCCACTTCAGAGAGCGTGATTAGGTGGTTCAGGCTGTTGGTGATGATCGCAGCGCTGTGCTCGATGCGCCGTGCCAGATCCTTCCGCTCGTCGTCGGCCAGTTCGTCTATCTGGTTGGCGAGGATGGTGGAGAACCCCGAAACGGCGTTCAGCGGTGTGCGTATCTGGTGGCTCACGTTCTGGATGAAGGCCGTCTTCATGCGGTCGGCCTCCTGAGCCTGGTCGCGTGCCAGGGTGAGCTGGTGGTTCTGTGCCTTCAGTTCCCGCAGGTGTTTCCTGCGGCTCCAGATGAAGTAGGAGAGGAAGAGCACGCCGAGCAGGCAGGCTCCCAGGGCGACGTAGGTCATGTGCCTGTATGCCTTCTCCTTCTCCCGTCGCATCTGTTCGAGGTTGAAGTCGTTGCTGATGTCGGCGATTTCCATCGACGATATCTCGCTGCTCCATTTCTCACGGGCCTTGAGCAGTTTCTTCAGCGACTCCGCCTCGGCGGCCTTGTCACCCTTCATGTCGTAGATCTTCGTCAGGAAGAGCATTTGGTCCAGCCGGGTGGTCATCTTGCTGTTGATCTCCAGCGCATCGTCAAAGCGCCCTTCGAAGCAGGCCATACCCAGTTCCACATAGTCTTCGTAGGCCGGGTTGTAGCCCTTCGGGTCGGAGAGTTTGATCTGGCTGATCCTGTTGTAGGCCTTCATGAAACCCGCCCTGTCTTTCTTGCCGAACTCGATGATGCATTTCATCTGCAAGGCAGCGCTCAGGTCACGGTTGTCTTCGCAGAGCGAGATACACTTGTCGATGCTGATGGTGGCCGAGTCGGGGCTGTCGAAGGCGAGGATGTTCGCCAGTAGCATATAGATGTTACTGGCCTCTTCCCGGTATTCTTTCCTGCCCTGGAGTTTCTCCAGCGCCTGGTCGAGGTATTTCTTACACATCGCGACGTTGTTCCTGGTGCCGTAGAACACGCCCATCAGATAGTCCATCCGGTAGAACTCGTCCTGATGGTCCTTGCTCACGATGAAGTCGTTCATGTCCTCCGTCTTCTTCAGGGCTGAATAGAAATGGTCGTTGTTGATGTCGTAGACGATCTCGTTTTCCCAGGCCGTGTACATCTCGTGCCACTTGCCCATCGTCTTGTAATAGCTTCGCAGCTGGTGGACGGCGTCCTCAAAGGCCAGCCTGTCTGTGGTGTCGAAGTATTTATATACTTCATCCCGCAGACGCTGCTCCTCTGCGTCTTCCTGCTGAGCGAAGGCAAAGAGACTCAGACAGACGAGTATGGTCAGTAATATTGGTTTTCTCATTGTTAGTTCTTTGTGGCTGCAAATTTAAGAAATAAAATCGAAACCTGCAAATAATTCCGCAAAATATTTGCAAATTGTAGTTGTAGTAGTTGTAGTTATAGGGTCAGGGAGGTTCCCCTGACCCATACTCACTTCTTGATATAGACCGTCCTTTTCCCCTTCCTGACTTTCTCCAGCATCTTGTTCTGAACAAAGTATTTTAAGAGGACATACGTGTTAGACATGCTGTAGTGATTGGCGGTGGCGAAATCATCACAGGAGAACTCCTTGTTTACTTTCTCCAACAGGTCTTGTGACTTTTGTACTGTGGAGTCCACGGCATTCTCAGCGACTTGTTCATCCCTATGGGCAAAGTAATCATTTGTAAACTTCCCGAAGTAAACCTTCTGGCTAAACAACTGGATCTCCATAAAGATTTCACACAGTCTCTTGTCGATGTCGTCAATAGGCAGGCTCCCGTCTTTCGTCCACTCATCCCAGTGGCGCATGATGATGAAGGGCACCGCGCAATGAAGGCCGTAGTACGAGATGCGCATGATGGTGAAGAACAGCGCCTCGTCATTGGTATTCTCGGCAATCTTCGCCAGGCGGTCCGTCCACTTGTAGGCATGCTCCACCAGCGGCTCAATGGGCAGCTCACCCTTCACCTCGTCCATCTTGAAGGCCCACGTCTTCAGCACATCGTTGTTCTGCACGTTCACGCTCCAGTTCTTGACGTATTTACACATCTTGAACTTCTCATTGCAGAGCGGCAGCACGGCCAGACGGGTTGACAGGCCACTGCCGAAGTTCCGCTTGGTCACCTTCCTGTAGAGTGAATAGGGCGTACCCGTGTAGATGAAGTTCCAGAACACGTCGAACGGACCCGTCACGGCGTCCTTGTTACGGTACTGCTGGTTGTCCTCCTCGTTATGGAAAGCCTTCAGCTCGAAGACCGACTTGTCTATCCACTGCCCGCCCTTGCTGGCCAGCGAGGCGTTCTCCAGCTCGCTGTCGAAGGTGAACAGGTGCAGGTACATCAGCTGGCCGTCCACCTCCTCATTGTTGTTCATCATGTCCTCGATGAAGATGTTGTTGGCCGTGCGGCTGCCGTGGATCCTGACCTTCGAGACGGGAGGCGTCACCGGCTCCTTGCCCTTGGCCTTGTCTGACGCGAACTCTGCCGCCTGCTGCTTTTTCTTGTGGCGGTTGATCTCGTCATTGAACTTCTTGTCCACGGCGATGATGGGCGCGAGGATGATCTTGTACAGCTTGCCGATGATGCTCTTGCCGCTGGCAGGGTCTGCGATGACGAAGATCTCATAGTTCAGCCGCCGTATCACCTCGGGCTCGAAGTAGTGATGGTACCACGTGCGTGTGGCCAGCGTGCCATAGAGGCATGACGTGGAGAACAGGATGGCCGGATACGAGGCGGGGCCGAGGTTATAGCAGGCCTCCTTCATCGTGGGATAATACTCAAACAGCTCCTGCAGTTCCACCCCGAAGCCGTAGAGCCTTTCACGTATGGTCTCTGGCGTGATCTCCGTAGAGGTGGCCGTGGCCTGCGATTTCTTGACCGCCTCGATGGCCGCCTTCATCCGCTTGGGCATGTTGGTGGAGTACTTATAGCCCAGGGCGTCGCCGATGGTCTCCGCCACGGGGTCACCCTCCTTGAAGAGGTCTTGCACGAAGGGCAGCCGGAGACAGTAGTAATACACGGCCCGACGGTTCTTCTCGACGATGTGTCGCAGTTCGCTGGCAAAATGCAGCAGCGTGTCATGGCGGTCGCCGATAGCAGGCTGATGACCCTCGAAGTAGGCGTCGATGATGTCCCTGACCCTTACTCCCCTAAAGGTACGATTCTCGAGATCGTTCTCATCAGGCAGTTGGTCACCGTTTCGCAGCAGAGCAAGTTGCGAACCAATCCACGCTCCATCCTCCTGCTCACCAGCCTTAGCACCACCTGTATCAGCAGTATGCTGAGGAGCGTCATGAAATAGATCAAGGTCGGCACTGCCGTCATTATACTTCCCGTTATACTTAGCAATGAATTTTTCGTTCTCATAAGTCATCAATTCTGGATCAAACAAATAGATATCTTCACTCGTCGACACGAACGACAGCCGTGAGGCGTCCTTCGTCTTCTGGTCGATCTCCACGCCAAAGGCCTTGGCAAAGGCACTCTGGTTGCCAAAGAGGTTGCCGCGGCTCAGGTCGGTGGGCATCACGATCTTCAGGCCGTGGCCGCTGGGGGTCTTGAACCCGAACAGCGGTTTCCAGTCCATCAGACCCTTTGCCACCAGTTCACTCCACAGCTTGTCGGGATCCTCCACGTGGTCGATGTCCACCATGAACAGGCCGTTCAGCACGCAATGCTCCTGATGCCTCCAGGTGCCGACGCCGTGGTCAACGTTCTTCCTGTCCACCCACCGGTGCTCCCTGAACGAAGAGCACTGGAAGATCACACCTGGCAGGTCGCTCTTGGCCTCACCGGCCTTGCCGTGGTACTCCTTCTCGTGGTAGGCGTCACCACCCTTCGCGGCCTCCCATTCCTTATCACTCCACTGCCTGCAAACGGCAATGGCGTCTTTCACTCCCGGCAGCCTGAACAGGGCCAACAGCTCGTCCAGACTGCTGATCGTCTCTGTAGGGCATCCCCTACGTCGTTCTATACAAATCATCTTTTATTGTAATTCAAGTTCTTTATTAACCACAGATTTCACAGATTACACAGATTATTGCTGCGCGTTGTCTTTATTATGCAGATTTCTATTGATTATAGTGGCTGAAGCCACGATTGGTGTGCGAAGCAATCTGTTTAATCCGTCGCTTGCGACTAAATCATTGAAATCTGTGAAATCTGCGTAATCTGTGGTTTATTATATACATACGAAAGTTGTAAATGTAATCATAAAGTTCAAAGTTCAAAGTTCAAAGCTCAAAGTTCAAAGTCCATCTTCAGCGCTTCACAGAATTTCCGGGCGATACCCTCCTGACTCTCTTTGAGGAAGGCCTCATAGTCCTCATCGTCCAGTCCTTCGATGCGCCGCTGTGCGGCCCACTCCAGATAGCACTTCCCCGCCAGGGCCTGCATCCTCGAGTCCATCGTGTCGAAGGTCAGGATGTTCATCATCACCTCGGCCATCGTGTCGAGTGCGGTCTTGTAGTTCCTCACCCTGAACCAGTACGACTGGGGCACCCCCGGATTCTTCTTGTAGAACTCATAGAGGCTGCGCTCCTTCAAACCAATTTTTCTGAATTTTGCCATAGTCTTATCATTTAGAATTTCGTTGCACTGATGGTCTTGAATATCTGCGTCTGCAGGTCGGAGAACTCCCGATACACGAGCTCCTTGTCCTTCGAGGCGTCCAGCGCCACGAGGCAAATCAGTTTCCGCTGCGTCATGTTCTGCCAGATCTTCAGCGATCCCTCGTTGTCGTACAGGACAACCCCCTGAGGCCTGGCCGGCATCTTCTTGGCCTTGTCCTTCAACTGTCTGAAACACTCGTTCAGCAACGCGCCGTAGGGGTCTGCACAGCTGGCGTCAACCTTGGCCGTGAGGATGATCGACGACTCCTTCTCACCGGCGGTCCTGGCCACCTTCAGGTTCTTCGAGTCCATCAGCACCTCCCGTTTCAGGTCGGGTCTCGCCACGCGTGGCGTAAACTGGTACACGCCTTCGTCGGGCCATCCTTCAAGCCTTCCCGTCAGCATCACTTCGGGCTTCTTCCGGGGGCGGGAACCGTAGTTCTCACCTTCCTCGGGTTCCATTGTCAGATTGGTGGGGGGCATCTCGTTATTCATCTTTAAATACACTATTGATGTAACACTTCTCAAAACTCTTGAACAGGCCAATGCTCTGGCCGACGATAGAGGGTATTTCGGCCCTGCCGGGCTTCAGGTCGGTATTGAAGGTGTTGAACGCCTCCCAGTACGTGGGGTCACAGGTGGCCATCCGGCCCTTCTCATACTCCAGCTGCAGATAGCGCTCACAGGCGGCATTGATCTGGCTGCTGGTCAGCGGATAGTCTTCCGCCTGATGGATATGGGGATCCTTCGAGTCGTGGGCCACACGGCTCAGCATCAGGTCGGCCAGCACGTGGCGGAAGTCCTCGGGCAGGAACGGTCTCCGCTTCCAGTCCTTCACCGTCTTGGCCATCACCTGCATACGCTCGCCGAAGCGTTCCACATAGTCGTTGACGCCCGAGAGCATCGCCGTCACGTCACGCTCCAGCCGCTCCTCGCCCTTGCACTGGGAGATCTTCTGTGTGGAGAAGATGTCCTCGGCCGACATGATGGTCTGGTTATGACACACATACACCATCGGCCCGAACGCCACCTGAATGCCCTTCTGGTGGTAGGCCACGGCGCAGTTGAAGTGCCACTCGGGATCGTCGCTGCCCGTCAGTTCGATGTTCGCATACACACGTCTCAGGATGTGCGCCTCCAGCGACTTGTCGCCTTTCTCCAGGGCCACGTCGTTGGCGATGGTCACACCCGGACGGTACCTGTCGTTGTTGTTGGCGGCAAACACCTCCTTCACCTCATACTTCATGTTGTTGCGCTCGAACGACTCGAGTATCTGCTGTATCAGGGCGAAGTGGTACATCCCGCCCACGGGCAGCCCGTTCGGATAGTTCTCGCGGTAGGTCTGGCTCAGCTCCTCGAGCGTCATCACCTCCACCTTGTTCTTCTGAAAATCCAATTCTTTCATAATGATTCTATTTAAATCGTTAATTTCTTTATTTTCGAAACGAATTTGAATAATTATCATAATTTTGCCCACTAATTTGAATAATTATATAATTTGCCTCTCGGATTTGAATATTTATTATTACAATTAGTGGATCAAATTATTCCAATTATGGCAATTCGTTTCTAAGAAGTCACTATAAACGGGAATTTCGTTTATTGCTCCTGAAATACTTCATGATTCCCTTCAAGACGTCCAACACTATCGGCAGGAACATCTTCAGCATTTGTTTTTTTTCACTTTTCATAATCTCTTCTTTTTAATTCGTTTAATTCGTGAAATTCGTTTAATTCGTTGTCTTAAAAAATCTGTGTCATCTGTGATATCTGTGGTTTATTTCTTCTTCAGCATAAACAGCAAGTAGTCCTTTGTCTCGGCCAGCTGTTCGATACCCAATTGAAAGTAATCCTTGTTCGGGTCGAGTTCCAGCAGTTCCATCAGCTGGTTGCACAGTTCCGAATTGTTGAACAGCAGTCCGTTGGAGCCCGGCTTGAACTTCACCTCGATCCCCCTCTGCCGGTTGAACATCAGCACCACGTCGGTAGTCTGTCTACTTCGTGTCAGCAGCATGTGGGTCGATAGTTTCTTGGCCACCATCTTCGAATGTTCCATGTTCAGTGTTAGCCGTTTACCTCCCCGCAGACTCAGCGAACAAGTGTCCTTCGGCAACCCCAGACAGGAACTCTTCGGCTGGATGTCGATCACTTCCAGGTCGAGGCCGTCCAATTGCACCGCTTCTCTGTGCTCGGCCCGTTTCTGGTTGAGCCGTTTTTTCCATTTTTCATGCAGGGCCAGCCAGAAGTTCTTGTCATAGACGGTTTCCGGATAGATAAAGGCCTGAGGTATCACAATGTCGGCCCGGGTCAGTTCCAGATAGTCCTCCAGTTTCTTGGGGTTTATCGACATGCGGTTCTCATTGTAGGTCTTTTCGAACACATCGAAGGCGTCCTGATCATTCATGAACTCCTTGAAGTCCCTGATTTCGCTTTGTGTCATAGGCACAATGTTTATTTTACGTCGCCCCCTTTCAGGCGACCTTTAATTGAATAAATAATGATGTTCGCGTGTATCTATGAGAGCGTTGCCGCTCTCAAGTGAGAGAGTTTGCCAGTCTATCAAATTGTATCAATAAATGTAGCAGAGCGACTGCAAATGATCTGAGCGTCCTCAGGTTTGCACCGCAAAATTAGACACAAAAAAAAGTGCAGACAAGAAACGTCTACACTTTGCGCCTTATGCGCCTTTATTTGCGCCCTTTGCGCTTTTATGCGCCTTCATGCGCTGTCAGAGATTGTCATTTTCTCCAACTCCAAATCCAACTGCTCACCAAGCAAGCAATATTGCTCTGGTATGCCATTGGATCTCCATTCATTGATATTCTTCGTGAAGTTATACATGTTCTTCAGTTTCTCAACAGCATCCCGATTGCAGGCTATCCTTGCGGTTAGTCTGTCTGGCCATGTGGGTACTTCTGCAAGGAATTCTGTCACAGTGCCTTTATACCCCCAAATTCCATAGATTATAAAAGTCACAGACCACGAACGTTGTGACTTCCATAGTCCTCCATCGATAGTGATCTTGGCTGCGCGACTCATCATTTCTTTGGTCGCTTTCTTTTCCTTAGTAGCACAATTATCAGCAGCATTCGTTTCATTTGTGCTTTCATTGCTATCAGCCATGCCGTTGTAGTTATACACAGGAGCATTGTAAACTTGATAGTTATAGGTTTTGTTGACCGCAGGTTTTCTGATGAGTTCCATCATTACTTGTGTCATCTCCTTAAAGGCTTCGAGCAGCTGCAGCGCCTCCTCGAAACCCTTCTGACTGTCGGGCAGTCCGTTTTCGTTCTGATTCATAATTTTGGTGTTTGTTGTTAATAATAATTGATTGGCTCCCTCCCCTACGAGGGATTCGGCCGCAAAGTTAAATGAGAAAAAAGCAATATCGGCGAGAACACTCTTAAAAGATGTATACATTATATAATAATCCAACTTCTTTAGTGTATATTATAGAATCGGAAGCCGATTTGCCCTCCCCACCTATTATATAATATGGGCAGAAAGCGAAAAAAAGTTTCCAAAAGATTTGGCGGTTTCAATTAAAACGCTTACCTTTGCAGCACCGAAGTTAAACTTAATGCACAATAATATGAGCAACAACGAATCAACTAAAGGCGAAATCGTCATGTATCAGCCCGATGAAACCATCCGGCTGGAAGTCAGAGTGGAGAGTGAAACAGTATGGCTCACGCAGCAACAGATCTCAGACTTGTTCCTTCGTGACAGAAGTGTCATTAACCGTCACATAAACAATGTCTTCAAAGAAGGCGAATGTGACAAAGAAAGCAATGTGCATTTTTTGCACATTCCAAATTCCGACAAACCTGTTATGTATTATAGCTTGGATGTCATCATATCAGTAGGCTATCGCGTGAAGTCTCTCAATGGAACCAAATTCAGAAGGTGGGCTAATGGTGTCTTGAAACAGTATTTGTTAAGAGGGTATGCTGTCAATCAGCGCATGTTTGATATTGAGCAGAAAATAGTTGAACAAGGAATGGAGATAGCGGAACTACGTAAGAAGGTAGATTTCTTCGTCCGCTCTTCATTACCTCCTGTAGAGGGCATCTTCTACGACGGACAGATCTTCGATGCCTACGTGCATATTGTCAACCTCATCAAACAGGCTAAACAATCCATCGTGCTGATAGATAACTACATCGACGAGACTACGCTGACCATGCTTAGCAAACGATCATCCAATGTCACTGCCACCATCTACACCAGTCAGCAGTCGCAAAATTTGCGACAACTGCAACTTGACATCCAGCGTCATAACAAGCAGTATCCACCCATCGCTGTCAATTACTGCCAGCGAAATCACGACCGCTTCCTCATCATCGACGATGTGGTCTATGTCTTCGGTGCCAGCCTGAAGGATGCTGGTAAAAAACTCTTCGCCTACATCCGCATGCAAGAGACCACAGCCCAGGAACTACTGAGTAACATTAGATAAAAGATATACCCCGTCGTGATGACGGCTCACGAATAGCCGTGGGGACAGATTCTGTTTTAACATCCAAATAAAAAAGAAGAAAAATAGAACATATTAACTATTATTATCAGTTAATTGCAAAATAGCATGTCAATATAGTCCTGTTTCATAGTCAATATGGAGCAGGAC
>JAEEPF010000185.1 GCA_016284635.1 Prevotella sp. | reverse complement strand
CTGTTGCCTGCCGCACGCATCGGCATAGAGATGATGGCTCCTTCTGGGACATTCTGAATGGCGATACCCACAGCGACAGCCAAAGCACTGGCAAGGGAAATATTCGTTGCGCCGCTATCGGCTCCTGCAAACACCACACCGACGGCCATTCCTTCAGGGAGATTGTGGATGGTGACGGCAAGGGCCAACATCGCGGTCTTCGACAGATGAGAACGCATACCTTCCGGCTTGTCCGTACCGATATGCAGGTGTGGCGTCAGTTCGTCAATCATCAACAGGAATCCCATACCCAACAGGAATCCGACGGCAGCAGGGAATACAGACCATTTGCCACTTTCCGCTCCCATCTCCATTGCTGGAATCAGCAGCGACCATACCGATGCTGCCACCATCACACCCGATGCAAAGCCCAACAATGCTTTCTGCAAGCTCACAGACATTTCATCCTTCATGAAAAACACGAAGGCCGAGCCGAGCATCGTGCCCAGCAGCGGAATCAGCAGTCCTATGATCAATGTCGTTGTCATTTGCGAATGCAAAAATACAAACAAAATCCCGAAGCAAAGCCAATTTGCCTCAGGATTTAATAATTATTGGGAATTCCTGCTGAATCAGATGGCTCTCAGGAACTTCACGATGGCGTCACGATCAGCCTTGGGCAGGCGATAGAACTTCAGCGTAGCGGCATATCCGTCACTCTTTTTCGAATAGCCGTGCCAGAGGATGGCCTCTATCTCGTTGCGGGCCCGGCAGTCGTGCAGACGATCCTCCGCTCCCGTGTTGATCAGTGAGAGTCCCCGGCCCCACAACGGTGTAGTACGACACCACGAACCGTGAATACCATTCTTCATATACAGGCGGTGCTGAATCATATCGGTATAGGGCCAGATGGTCTGGTTCTGATAGCGAGGCAACTGAAGGTTCTGCGAGGCGATAATCTGTGGATTCCAGTAATCGTCTTTGGTGGTCTTCCACGACGGACGATGACAGGCCGCACAGCCGATCTCATTAAACAACTGCTTGCCACGCTGCACATCCGGATCCTGCAGGTTGCGGGCACGAGGAATCGCCAGTCCGCGATGCCACACCTGGAAGGCCCAGAAGTTGTTATCCGACATCTCTGGCTGGAAATTGTGCCAAGGGTTATCAAACTGATTGGTGCTCGGCAACAGCAGGTTATAGACGGCCTCGCGGATACCCTCTTCCGTACCATCGGCGTAATAAGGTGATGAGGGATCAGCCTTGATGGCGGCAATCACCTTGGGATTCTCCGACATCGCCTTGGCCCAGGCTTCCGTCGAGTAGAGCTTCGGACGGTCAGAGCGGCTGACGTTGGTGATATTCCAGATGGCATTGGCACCAGCTCCGTCCTGCAAGGAGCCTCGCGTCATTGCATACGTGAACTTCTTCAGACGGTTCACCTGTTCCACACCACTGGAGGCATTGACGTACCAGGCAGAAGCGGCAAAGTCGTTGGCATCCTTGTCCCAGAAGGCGGGATTGAGTTCCACATACGGTGCCTCACGCTGATACTGAACTTTGATACTGTCATCGGGAATGGCATCGAGCAGGCCCGATCCGATGATGCCGATAGTACTCTCCAGACGGAAGGCCACAGCGCCGTTGCCCGTCTCCCAAGGCGTGGGATTGGTGTTAAAGGCAGAGCGGTCGATACTCAGTTCCGGGTATATCAGCTCATAACGTTCGCCGTCGGGGAACTGTGTGGCAGATATCTCGCTGTCGTCGCCCATCGTCATCAACGGCAGCCAACTGAGATGGATGCCATTCTCATCAACAGGCGGCAGGAAGGGACTGACGGCACGCGTCTGCGGCATACCCGTCACCTCACTGACATAGGGACCGTCGTCACTGTTCTCCCCATCGACAGGATGGTAGATCACAAGCAGATAACCATTACCCCACTCCGCCCGGTACTGCGTCACACGCTTGCCGTGGCCATAGCCGGGATGGCAGTCAAGACACGACTTGCGGACGTAGGCCGGACCCAGACCATTGAAAGGTGCCTGGAACTCCGTGACGTTACGCTCGAAGAACTGTTCGCCGCGATTGAAGGCCTCCGTGAGTCCCATCTCCGTGACGGCGGGAGTCTCGTCCTCATAACAGCCCTGGGTGACATTCATCGTGGTGCCCAGCTTTCCACCTGGGTACCATTCATCAGCCGTGAAGTTACCCACGTCCTTACCCATATGTCTGGCTTCGGTCCACTCTTCATCGGTCATCATCTCGCTATCGTCAGAACACGACGTCAGAGCGAGTCCCATCAACAGGGCGATGATCAGTTTGCTGCTATCCATGATGCTGCTTCGTTAAGTTTGTCGTCGAGGTCGTTGATGGCATCCATCGCTGCTTTGGCATTGGCACTGTGCGAGTCCACTACGAACGGTGTGCCAGCCTTGGCGGTGTTGAGGGCAGAGAGGGCGGCATCGAGCTTCGCTTTCAGGTCGGCGGCCATCGTAGCGTTATACTTCTGCAGATAGCTCATAATACTGTTGGCTTGGGCGCTGGTACCCTGATTGCCATAAAGGCTATACTGGATGCTGCTGATGTTGTCAAAGAAATCGAAGTAACTGCGCTGGCTGTAGGGCGACTCGATATAGTCGGGGTCAGTACCTAAGTAAGCCTGTCCGATCTTCTGTCCGGCCACCTCGGCACAGATGTTGCTACAGCCTGCCACCAGGATAGTGGACATCACGCCACGCCAAGTGGACAAGGTGCTGCCTGCCTTGGTGGCGTTGAGCATATTCTCACCGTAGGAAGCCTCGCCACCGGCCACCGTCGTGGGGAACTCACATTCCTCGACACGCTCTATATGCGCTTGGGGAGCCTGATCACCCAACCAGCTGACCTCCAGCTGGAAACACTTGTCGCGCAGGTCACCGGCTACGGCAGCAGCGAATATCAGCTCCTGCTCGCCAGTGATGCCACGACCACTGAAAGCCTCATCATCCTCAACACCCTGCAAGGCAGCGAGACTGCGGTTCTTACCGTCGCGGAAGATGATGAACTCGATGCCGTGGAAACCCAACTGCTGCTCACCCACGAGGGCACGGGCATTGTCGATGCCGCCATCATCGAGGTCGTCAAGATCCTCAATGATCTCCGCACTGCTCAGAGCCTTGGCCAGGGCCGTACGGTCGAGGGGCCATGTGTCGATGTGGGGATCGATGCCGAAGTCAGTAGCGGCACCATAGAGGAATGATTCACTCTGCTCCCAAGCCGAACGGGCAGCGATGAAGGTGTCGCAGATACGGTCGATATCACTCTGGGAGAGGGTTCCTGCGCGGAACTTGCTCTTCGCCTCTACAAGCTGGTCGTAGAGTGTCGAGGTCTGCGAGGCCAATGACTTGTAGATGGGGAACACGACGTTGTTCACATACTGGTCGGTAATGGCCTGCATAGCCTGTTCCTTCTCAGCGTGTTTGTTGTCACCGTTGTTGTCATCATCACTGCTGCATGCAGTGAAGGCCAGTCCCATCATCAGGACTGCCATTGAGAAAATTGTCTTTTTCATCTCGTTGTTAAATATTAAATGTTTTCAATCTTTCAATTCTTTAATTTTTCAATTTTACAGAAAGAATCCCTCGTAGGCCACACCGATGTTCAGACTCGGCTCGTTATTATAAGGTGTTTTCAACATTCGCAGGCTGTAGTCGGCCTTGATCACGATCTGAGGGATGGGATAGTAGTTCAGACCAAAGGCCAGACGATGGACATTGGTATAGTCGAACATCTCCTTATTATTCGCGGGAATATAACTGTCGTAGTACTCGAAACGTCCGAAGACATACAGTTTCTGCTCGTCTTGACGCAGTTTCTCTATTTGCGAGAAGACATCATAACCCGCCTCGATACCCACCGCTACGGCGTTCTTACCGATCATCGCACTCTTCACGGGTGAGTTTGAGGCGTGGGCTTTCGCATCCTTGATGGTGTTCAGTTTGTCCGTGTCGCCCACATAACCATAGTCGGCCTGTCCGCGCACAATCCAGTTCCAGCGGTTCAGCGTCATATCCACTGAACCGATGGCCACCGTTCCCTTCACCTTGTCGTAGGGTTTGCCCTCGCCCTTCAGGTCGTTGGGATAAGTGTTATGGGCCGAGTTGCCGTAGTAGCCGCTGACACCCATACGGAGTCCGGGCATCGCGTAATAGTCCACACGGGCTGCAAAGCCATATTGGTTGGCAGGCTTGAACTCGAAAGGCGAGCCTGCCCCATGATGGATCCACTTGTCGCGGTTGAAGAGCATGGCATTCAGACCAGCCAGCATCTGTAACTCGTATCTCACCTTACCATAACGGCCCCAAAAGGAGATGCCCGTGTCGTGCCAAGTGGACGGCAGAATGGTGTTCTCACCCTCAGGACGATAGACGGTGAAATAGTTCAATGGCTCGTGGTGGGCATTATTCAGGCCCACAGGGACGATGATATGTCCGAGCCTCACGTTGGCAGCCTTCGAGAACCGTTTGTTGATCCACAACTGTTCCAGTTCCACCTCACCACCTTTCTCCTGTTCGTGCTCCCATTCGGCAGCCTCATCCGCCTCGTTCTCTATGGCAGACCCCGTGCCGGTATGCTCAAACTCAATCTCAGTACCTAACGACCATCCTTTGCCGAAGTCATAACCCAGATAAATTACGGCATGGGGAATGTCGAACTTGCCGTGACTGGGATCATCCTTATAATTGGCAGGGGAACTGTAACGGTTCACGTGGTCACTAAAATACTCACGGCTGAAAGCCACCTCACCATAACCGCCCACACTGAGTCTGTTGCCTTTCGCATGCTGCATCACACTGTCGCCAGCGTTCACTTGCGCCCTTGCAGGGCTAAGAGAAGTGAAAAGCGAAAAGTGAAAAGTGAAAAGTATTAAAACTACTCGTCTCATAATATAAATATGTTCTTATGTCCTTATGTCTAAAAACTGTTCTTTTGTCATTTTTGGAGTGCAAAGGTACGGCAGTTTATCGGCTTCACCAATACCTAAAAATAGTGAAATCGCCCAAAAACGGGCATTTGGCGGGGTTGGTGACGAGGAAAATACCTAATTATGATTATTGCACATATCGGAAATAATGTCTACCTTTGCACCCGATAATCATAATTAGGTAGTTCATAGTGCATAATTCATAGTTCATAGTTATGAAGAATCAGAAGATGTATGAGGCGGACGACAAGATGATCTCGCTCATCCGCGATAATTACGACCTGTTGCAGATGCTGGGCAGTTTCGGCATCAGCCTTGGTTTTGGAGATAAGACGGTCATGGAGACGTGCCAGGACAACGATGTGGACACCTATACCTTCCTGGCGGTGGTCAACTTCACGGCCAACAGCTACGGTGAGTTCGAGGCCGACGAGCAGCTCAGCGTCCCCACCCTGCTGCACTACTTAGAGGCCAGCCACGCCTATTTCCTCGACTTCCAGCTGCCCTATATCCGCCGGGAGCTACAGGAGTCGCTCGACGAGAGCGAGTCGCTGGCCAAGCTCATCCTGCGCTTCTACGACGAATATGCCCATGAGATCCGCCGCCACATGAAATATGAGCAGAAGACGCTGTTCCCCTACGTGCAGTCGCTGATCGAGGGGCGTCCCGCCAACGACTATAACGTGGATACCTTCTCCAAGCACCACGGCGCCACCGACAAGAGACTGCGCGAACTGAAACTCCTGATCATCAAATACCTGCCTCAGGACGGCCTGCACAACAACCAGCTCACCGCCACCCTCCACGACATCTACGAAAACGAGGTGTGGCTCCGTCAGCACGCGATGGTCGAGGATCATATCTTCGTGCCCGCCATCCGCCGTCTGGAGCAACAGACCAAGCAGAGCGACGTCACCCGCAACATCACCGACATGGTGTTCAAGGCAGCGACGGGTCAGAACCCCGATGCCCTCTCCGACCGTGAGAAGGA
>JAEEPF010000184.1 GCA_016284635.1 Prevotella sp. | reverse complement strand
TGGTAAAAAAATCTTAGTCAAATAACCCTCAAACTGTATCAACGATGGAAAAGAGACAATACACTACGCCCTGGATGGAAATCCTGGACTTGGAAATCGAAGGTTTCCTCTGTGCCTCCAAAGACTTTGAGGACGGAGACCCCGTCACCTTCAACCCCGGCGATGCAGGCGACGACGAGGGATTCTAAATGCAATAACAACAAGAGGAGCCAATCGGCTCCTCTTGTTGTTATTGCATTGTTTATTGGTAAAAGTTTGTTGGTTTCAGTATTTCTTTGTACTTTTGCAGCCGATAAGTATAAAGTGTAAGTGATTTATGAATAGGATATTGTGTCTTTTCGTCACCCTTCTTACCTTTCAGATGGCCTTCGCCCAGACGCGGATAGCGGTGGTGTCGGACATCCATGTGATGGGAAAAGGGCTGGTGGTCAATGACGGTACCGCCTGGCAGAAAGCCTTGAGTAGCGACCGCAAGATGCTGGACAAGAGTAGGGAGATCTTCGACAAGCTGGTCAGTCAGTTCAAGACCCAGCGGCCGGACTTGCTGTTGGTGGCTGGCGACCTGACGAAGGACGGTGAACGTCTGAGCCATCAGTATCTAAAAGCCGGCCTCGACAAGCTGAAGGCGTCAGGTGTGAAGGTGTTCGTCATTCCCGGCAACCACGACCTCGGCTCGACAGGTGCCAGGATCTACGACGGAGATCATTCGGAGTTGGCAGAGACCTTGGATGAAGCCGGTTTCCGGACGATGTATGCCGACTACGGCTATGGAAAAGGGATGGTGGCAGACAGCACCTCGCTCAGCTATGCCTGTGAGCCTGTGCCTGGCCTGACGCTCATCGGCATCGACTCCCATAGCGGCTGGGTCTCGGAACTGACCCTTGACTGGGTGTGCCGACAGGCAAAGGAGGCTGTAGGTAAGGGCAACAAGGTCATCGCCATGATGCACCATCTGCTGTTCCCCCACTTCAATGGCGCTGACCTGTTTATCAATGGGGCCACCGTCAATCAGTACGAGAACGTACGTAACAGACTGGCCGATGCCGGCATCCGTGTCATTCTGACAGGACACTTCCATACATCAGACATTGCCAAGGACTGGAATGCTGACCTGAGCCGCGAGATCTACGACATCAATACGGGTTCGGCCATCTCCTATCCCTGTGACTACCGTCTCTTGACACTGAGCCAGGATAAGAGTGAACTGAAGGTCACGACCAGGCATATAGACACCCTGCCCGGTAATACGGCCTTTAAGAAAACTGCCAAAGACAGACTTTATATGAGTATGTACAACAAGGCTTATCAGAAGCTTGGCGCCAGGTTCTCCTTCAACGAAGACATGCAAAAGCAACTGGCCGATATCGCTGCCAGGACATTCATCATCCATGCAGAGGGTAATGAGGGTAGTCAGGAACATGCCGAGGCCGTGGAGCAGGTCCGTGCTGACATCCAACGCTTCGGCAGCGGCGGCAATATGCTGATGGAAATGGCCATGAAGGTGCTGAAGCCTACCCTCGAGAGTGTCCTCACCGACACCAGCAACTACGGTGATCCAGAGCGAGAGGACTGTACCGATGACTTGACACTGACAATTCCAATGAATCCCTGACGTATGTATATATTATTAATAAGGTGTATCTTGACAGCCGTCATGCTGGTGACCATGAGTGAGGTGGCGAAGGCAGACGGCGTGATACGCTCCGGCTGTTTTCCGGGCTGGGGCAGTGAGACGAGGGCCGGATGGCATTCGGATATTGACTACGCGAAGAGAGATTGGGATGCCAACCGCACGTATCGGCAGTTGGTGGTGCTCGTGTCTTTTGCGGACTGCGACTTCAGTTGGGAGGATCCGCAGGCGACCTATCATGAGATATTCAACACGCCGGGCTATAACCAGAGGGACGGTGCCGGCTGTGTGGCGGACTACTTCCGTGACCAGTCGGACGGACGGTTTAATCTGCAGTTCGATGTGTACGGTCCTTATAAGACCAGCGGCTCGGTGAAGACAGGCTCTTCTAACAAGAACCGTGGGCTTGAGGCTTTCCGTGAGGCCACGATGATGCTGATGGAGGCTCATCCGGAGATCGACTACTCCGTCTATGACTGGGACGGTGACGGTCATGTGGAACAGGTGGTATATGTCTATGCAGGCTACAGCGGCAATCAGTCGACCATCGTCGAGGAGGGCTATATCTGGCCCACGACATGGAGCTTTGACAAGATCATGACTGCTGATGGTCACCAAATCTCCAACTTTACCGCCAGCGGTGAGCTGTGGGTCAACAATACGTCCTGCGGCATCGGCTTTATCTGTCATGAGTTCTCCCATTGCTTAGGTCTGCCGGATATCTATCCTACTAGCACCAATGCGAGCAGTCCCTCCATTGTGGATGAATGGGATGTGATGGATGGCGGTACCTTTATTAACCGGGGCTGGTGCCCGCCGAATTACTCGCCGATGGAGAAGATGGTCTTGGGATGGCTCACGCCGAAGGAGCTGACTGCCGACACCACCATCACAGGGATGAAACCTGTGGCGGAGGGTGGCGAAGCCTATCTGATCCGTCGTGCCGAGGATGAGTTCTACTTGTTGGAGAACCGTCAGTGGACAGGGTGGGACTATGGTCTGCCGGGACTGGGACTAGTGGTCTATTATGTCAACTACGACCGCTACTATTGGGACGGCAATCTCGTGAACAATGAGGATGGTGAGCCGAACTACTGTCTGGTGGCTGCCGATGGAAGGACTTATATCGATTGGTATGACCTGATCATTGAGAGTGGTCTGCGCAATCCCTATGTCGACTCGCAGCGGAGACTGCACAATATGATCCTGAGCGGGGCGCCATATCCCTGGCAGGATGAAGAGACGGGTAACGTGGATCAGGTAACACTCTCTGACGACCAAAGTATCACTGGCATCACCCGGCATGAAGACGGGACGGTGTCTTTCACCTTCCACACCTCAGGTAGTGGGATTAAGCATGTCATGACCGAGACAAAGGCTTCGGGTGTCTATACGTTGTCTGGACAGAAAGTGAGGGATGACGGACGGACGACGGGACTGCCTAAAGGCGTTTATGTTGTTGGTGGGCGGAAAAAAATGGTCCACTAAGGACACGAAGGACACAAAAAGATAGTTCCACTAAGGGCGCAGAAGGTGGAGATGACCGTGATTTAGTTCGTAGGTTCTGCCGCAGGAGCAGGCGAGGCTGTCGTCAAGGCGCTTGCCGCATTCGCAGACCCAGCCGATCTGACGGGCAGGTACACCGGCCATTAGGGCATAGTCCTTCACATCCTTCGTCACCACCGCTCCGGCGGCAATCAGCGCACTTCGTCCGACGGTATGCCCGCAGACAACGGTGCTGTTGGCTCCTAACGAGGCACCTTCCTTGATCAGCGTCTTGGCATATATGCCATGCACCGGGAAATGGGCCCTGGGGGTCGTGACGTTCGTAAAGACACATGAAGGTCCGCAGAACACGTTATCCTCCAGTTCCACGCCTTCATATACCGACACATTGTTCTGGATGCGTACACCATTGCCGATCCTCACGTTGTTGCCGATGTTCACGTTCTGACCCAAGGAACAGTTCTGGCCTATCACGGCCCCTTTCTGGATATGACAAAAATGCCATACCTTCGTGCCTTCGCCAATCTCCACGCCTTCGTCGACGTAGCTCGACTCATGAATCATTTTACTCATACCTTTTCTTTTTTTGACTGCAAATGTACTCATTTTGCGGCTATTGACCAAACTTTTACTCAAATAATATTTGCATGATCCAGAATTATTCGCTACCTTTGCACCCAGAATTCGTGAAATTAGTTTAATTCGTTGTTTAAAATATATGAGACAGAAAGAAGGTTTTGTGTTACGTGAAATCTGTGGCGAGAAAGCAGTCGTCGCAGAGGGACATAAAGTTGTTGATTTCGGAAAGATAATCAGCATGAACGATACGGCCGCCTGGCTTTGGGAGAAATGTACGGAGTTGGGTGATTTCACGGCTGAACAGTTGGCTGAGGCCATCTGTGAGGAATATGAGGTGGAGCCATCAAAGGCACAGGCCGATGTCAACAGTATCCTGGCTACATGGAAGGAGCTGGGGTTGGTGGAGTGAAAAGTGAGAAGTTAGGGGGACGGTGAGGGAGTACGTCGTATGGGTATGGCGCAACACGAAGGGTATCCGACTGGATATGCTGTTCCGTGTTGCTGCTGGTATCGGGCGGGTGTCGCTCGGTCTGTTGATGGTATGGCTCTGCAAGCGCTTCATCGATGTGACCATCCGTCAGGGTACGACAGATGACATCATCGTGATGATCATCGCACTGGTGTCGGTTGTCATCGGTGCTATTCTCTGTCGACAGGCCTATTATTTTCTGGGCGTCAAGGACAGGGCCAAACAGACGACGAGTATCCGTCTGCGCATCTTCAGTCATCTTTTCCGCCGTCAATTGTTCGACCAGAAGGAGTTGCATTCTGGCGACGTGACCTCACGTTTAGAGAAAGATATCGACGTGGTGAGCGATGCGACGACATCGCTTTTCCCCGATATGAGTGTCACGCTGATTCAGCTCGTGGGCGCCTTCTTGCTGATGCAGTCAATGGATGCCAGGTTGGCCTGGGCACTGCTCTTACTGACTCCTTTGTTCCTGATTGTGGGCAAGTTTATTGGGCATAAAATGAGAATGATGACCCTCGACATCCGCAAGCAGGAGAGTGTGATCCAGATGCTGGTGCAGGAGACGATGGAGCATAATGCCGTGCTTCGTTCCTTGGAGAGTGGCGACTGGATCACCAACCGTCTGGATGACATGCAGCAGGATCTGCGTGGCAAGATCAGCCGTCGGGCAAGATTTACGGTTGTTTCCCGGCTGTTGATAGGATCCAGTTTCAGTCTGGGTTATATCATGGCTTTTATTTGGGGCGCCATGCAGTTGCGGAGCGGAGAGATTACCTTTGGTGTGATGACCTCGTTTTTGCAGTTGGTGAGCCAGATACAGAGTCCGATACTGCAGATGCTGAACATGGTGCCGCAGTTTATACAGGCATCGGCGAGTATTGACCGTCTGACGGAACTGGAACAGGTGGAGGCGGAAGAAGAGACCACTAATTTCACTAATTTAACTAATTTTGAGAGGCATGGAGAATCCGTGAAATCCGTAGAATCCGTGTTAGAAAACAATGAAACGCTTCCGATCGGCGTGAAGGTGGAGGATGTCAGTTTTAAGTATGCGGATGGGGATCAGGAGATATTGACGGATTTCTCCTTTGATTTCAAACCGGGGAGTAAGACGGCGCTGATGGGACATACCGGAGCCGGAAAAACGACACTGTTCCGGCTGTTGCTGGCACTGACGAAGCCTAACAAGGGGACGATGACTGTCTATAATAGTCAGGGGCAGCAGGGTATCAGCGAACAGACACGTTCGAACTTTGTGTTTGTGCCGCAGGGGAATACCCTGATGAGCGGTACTATCAGATATAACCTGCTGCTAGCCAGACCAGACGCTACTGACGATGATCTTGAAGAAGTGCTCCATACGGCGATGGCCGACTTCGTGTTAGATCTGCCGGAAGGTCTTGATACAGAATGTGGAGAACGGGGCAGTGGACTCAGTGAGGGTCAGGCTCAGCGTATCGCCATTGCCCGAGGGCTGTTGCGACCAGGAGGCATCCTGCTCTTGGATGAGATCAGTGCCTCGCTCGATGAGGCGACGGAGCGTGAACTCTACCGCAGGCTCTTCGCTAAGTATCCTGGGAAGACGATGATCTTCATCACCCACCGGCCGGTGGTCTGCGAGTTGTGTGACCAAGTGATTAAGTTGAGGAGTTAAAGAAGTTAAGGGAGTTAAAGAAGTTAAAGGAAGGAATATATGAAGAAGATTTTGTCGATGATGGTGTTTGTGGCGGTGGCGATGAGCGCACAGGCCAAGGTAAGGTTGCCACATGTGATTGGTGACAACATGGTGTTACAACAGCAGACAGACGCCCGCCTCTG
>JAEEPF010000183.1 GCA_016284635.1 Prevotella sp. | reverse complement strand
CCACAGCGCATCGAGGAAGCCAACCGTCGGATTCACCCGTTCGTTGCCACCAAGGTGCCTTTTATGCTTACTATCGCTAACCGTGCGGACTTGATACTAAAAACCACACAGAGGCTTGAAAAGTTATCATTCTCACAATAGGGACAGTCCCTTCTGTGACATGCTGCAAAGGTAATACAATCTTCCCATTTTTTTTCAATAATTTTTGGGAAAAAGTAAAAATAGCAGAAAACAACCCCGTCAAAATGCACTTTTTTTCGATAAAAAGATGTTAGAATGTGATTTTTGTGTATATTTGCAGACACTAAACATTTTAATTTTTAACTTTTATGAAGAACAGATTTTTTGGAATGCTTGCCACCATCATGATGGGTGGAGCAGTAATGACAGGGCTGACAGCGTGCAGCAATGTAGATAACAACGGAGGCAGTAGTCAGCAGAAACGAGTAGCACTGCTGCTGCCCGACAATTCGCGTATTGACCGTTGGGGCACTGACCTGAAAAACTTGGAGGCTGCCATGGCTACGTACGGCATCAAGACCACTTCCTACGTGGCTCCCGAGACCGCCGAGGGTGCCGCCGAGCAGGTAGAACAGCTTAAAGCGGCCATCAACGACGGTGTGAAAGTCATCGTGCTGACGACTGTCGATTACAAGAAGATCAATGAGTCCGGACTGCTGGAGCAGCACCGCGACGTCAAGGTGGTATGCCACGACCGCTTTGTCTTTGACAACCCGCGCATCGCCTTTTTCTCTTCTACCAACACGAAGGACGTAGGCCGCATGCAGGCCCAGTTCCTGATCGACCAGTTCCAGGCTTCAGGAAAGACTTCCATGACCCTCGAAATCCTGCAAGGTCCTGCCTTCGATGGCAATTCCAAGGATTATTATGACGGTGCCATGGAACTCCTGCAGAAATTCATCGACGACGGCAAGCTGGTCGTCAAGAGCGGCAAGACGTCATTCGACGACGTGATGGCTGACAGTTGGAGCGTTGAAGATGAGAAGAAGGCCATGGAAGACCGTCTGAAGAGCTACGCCGAAGGCGAGTGCCCCGACATGGTGCTGGCAGCCACCGACAATGCCGCCCAGGGTGCCGTCGCAGCACTGGAGGGAGCCGGCATCACCAACATGCCCATCATCACCGGTCAGGACAACTCACCCGCATCGCAGGCACTTATCAAGAGCGGCAAGCAGACCATGACCATCGACAAGAACCTGAAGGACATGGCCAACAACACCGCGATGATTGTCAACAGCCTGATCATGAATGCGCCGATTACCGGCACCCAGACCGTAGCCGGCATTCCGACCATCTACTCTAAGATTACCGTCATCACGAAAGACGACCTCTAAGCGCACGACGGTGACAAAGAAAAGAAAAACGGGAGCCACGCAGGGAGGGCACTGAAAAAGCCCTCCCGACTGACTTCCGTTTCTCTATTCTTAGCTTTTTGGGGGAACAGATCAGAGAACCGACCCCATGATCCTAAAAAATGATCAGTAGAACCGACCCCATAATCCTCAACGCACAGGGGGCGCCCCATGTGTTTCTAATTCGCATCGCGAACGAGTCGTACAGATAAACCGTAGCTTCGACTGTTGTTGCCAATGCTCAAGCTGTTCGACCCGAAGGACATCAGGTATGCGTTACTGAAATATGAGGTTGGGGCAGCTGTAGAAGACCAGTAGTAGCCGTCGGTGCCTGCATCGTAGAATTTTACTCCATAGCGGTCACCGGCAGCAGGCAGGAACACAGCACCAGCAGCCTCCATCAAGGCCCAACCAGCTGAGTTGTATACGTTCCTATCATAACCATAGTTGTTGGTATCTTTGCCTACAAAATCATCTGTGTCTTCGTTCCTATTTTTTTTTGGATCAACAAACACATCAGGAAGAATAATGATGCCATTCACGCCATTAACCGTAGCAAAACCGTACTTACTTGTTGCGCCATCGCGCGTTTTTAACAGGTATGTCCACTCGTCATTGGTCGGCGTGCGCCAGCCAGTACCTATCCTATAGCCCCAGTCGCTCTTCAGTTTATCGTCGGCATTGGTGCCGAAATCAGAATTTGCCGTAGAAGTGCTGATACCCCACTTATCAGGCTCCGAATTCAAAGCACCTGACGCACCTACCCAGCAGAACTTGTCCCAATTATTTTCGTTATAAGCGTTGTAGTAGTCATACTGATTGCTGAAGAAACTCCACGCCCATGACCCCCCTGACTTCATACAGCGCAGGTTGCCCTTGGAGAAGACCACCTTCTTCGTGGCGCTGACGCTAAATAGGCCGTTAATGGACCAAGGAATCCTGATGATGTTGTAAATCTTGCCGGCTTCGAGCACCTTGCTGCTATTGGCGAGGGTGATGTCGTTGCCATCAACGGTCAGGGAGAGTCCGTTCAAGTCCGTTGTCCCGGAAACGCCCACGGCAAATGTAGCAAGGCCTGAACGGGTGACTTTTTTTTTATTTGGCGTGCCATGCGTGCCGCGTGCCATGCGTGCCATTTGGTATTTTTCATGGTGGGAGTTAGGGTGGGGGAGTTGCTTTCAATTTATATTATTATATATTATATTATAATATAATATATAATAATATAAATATAAACAATCAAATTTGCACTGAGGCGGAAAAGTGAAAACAGCAAATGGCACTCGTGGCACGCGGCACGCATGGCACGGCAATGAGGGTGTCTGGGCTAATGAAAGTCGGAGTGCGGGCTGATGAAAGTCGGGGTTTCAAGGCGGGAAGATCTGCGCCCGGTCTGAGGTAGGAAAAATATCAAGAAAATTGATTTAGATCAAGAAATTGAATTTCTTGTATTTTGGGCAAAATTATTTTCAGAAACGCTTGCACATGTCAAAAAAATTATGTAACTTTGCAGTGTAATTAGAAGGGTGGAAAGAATATTAGATAGGGCCCTTGTTCAGACCACCCCTAACCCCTCCTGACTCAGGAGGGGAAACAAGCGGGAGGCGGCGACCCGGTGCAGTTCGCCGCAAGCGTCTAATACTACGAGAAAGAAAGGAACAAGAATTATGGCAAGAAGTAACATTCCAATGGTGATTAACCTGCGACAGAACAAGAACGACGACTCTACGGCCTACGGCAAGTATTTCGCCGAGGTGGACACGAAGGAGCCCCTGAACCTGAAAGGCTTTGCCAAGCACATGACGGGCCACGGCAAGATCGCCGACTACCAGATGTGCGTGCTGGTGCTGGGGCAGGTGGTAGAGTGCATGACCGAACTGATCTCACAGGGTCAGCCCGTGAAGCTCGACGGCCTGGGCACGTTCTATCCGAGCGTCGACGGTCAGAAGAAGGGCAAGGTGGAACTCTCGGACGCCGTGGCAGCCGGTCCCGACGCGATGATCAACGGCATCAAGATCAATTTCTCGCCGGAGAACTCCAAGGGTGAGAAGCTCACGAGCCGGGCCTTCAAGGATCAGTGCATCTTTGAGTACGGCTACGTCGTGGAGAGCGAGGTTCGCACCGTCAACGGCAAGGAGCGCCGCGTGCAGAAGAAGACGCTGATCTCGTACCTGACGGCACCCGCTGCAGACAGTAACGGCGGTGGCGGCAACGGCGGCGGTTCTTCGCAGAACGGAGGCACCCAGAGCGGCGGTTCTCAGAGTGGCGGCAACTCGCAGTCTACAGCACTGGCTTCGCCCACGATCAGCGGAACGACTCCGTTTGCAGAGACCACTTCAGTGAGCATCAGCGGCCCTGCTGGCGCAGAGATCCACTACACCACCGACGGCAGCACGCCTACGGCCGAGAGCACGCTCTACAGCGAGGCGTTCACCCTGAGCGACACCACGACCGTGAAGGCCATCGCCATCAAGGACGGTGAGTCGAGTGAGGTTGCGAGCAAGCTGTTCACCAAGGGTGAAGGCGGTGACGAGATGGATCAAAACTAAGGTAATCTCTTCCCCTCCTGAGTCAGGAGGGGTTAGGGGTGGTCTGAACCGCCTCAGACAATACGATGGTTCAGACCCCCTCTAGCTCCCCCTAACTTAGGGGGAGAAACAGATACTCAAATCGCAGAGATAACGATGAGTTATGAAGAAGCAGCGGATCATTGAGCTGGCGGTGAAGGTCGTAGTAGCCGCGCTCACAGCGTTTCTGACGGCACTGGGCACGACCAGTTGCATGGGGCTGGGCCCGATCTAAGGGGTGGAAAGGTGACAGAGGGGTGGCGGCGGGAGCCGCTGCCCTTTCATTTTGACACAAGCCGACGGGTTTTTCTTTCATTGTGTCACAAACCGCTGTTTTGTAGTAAAAAATGTTTTTTTTCTTTTGGCGGTTTGATGGTTTTTTCGTAATTTTGCGGCCAATTATTAATTATGTAGAGAAAAACTGAGAGACAAATATGTGTGGAATCGTAGGATATATTGGTAAGAAGGATGCATATCCCATCCTCATCAAGGGACTGAGACGATTGGAGTATCGTGGCTATGATAGTGCCGGCGTGGCGCTGATCAACGCCAATGGCGACCTGAACGTGTACAAGACGAAGGGCAAGGTGGATAACCTGACGGAGTACTGCGCCGACAAGGACGTGACAGGCTGCGTGGGCATCGCCCACACGCGCTGGGCCACTCACGGCGAACCGTCGTCACGCAACGCCCACCCGCACTACTCCGAGTCGAAGAACCTCGCCATCATCCACAACGGCATCATCGAGAACTATGCCGACCTGAAAACGAAGCTCGAAGCGAAGGGCGTGCACTTCATCAGCGACACCGACACCGAGGTGCTGGTGCAGCTGATAGAGTATATCAAGAACCACAAGCAGCTCGACCTGCTGACGGCCGTTCAGGTGGCGCTCTACCAGGTGATCGGTGCCTACGCCATCGCCGTGCTCGACAAGACCGACCCCACGCAGATCATCGCCGCCCGCAAGCAGAGTCCGCTGGTGGTGGGCATCGGCGAGGACGAGTTCTTCCTCGGCTCCGACGCCAGCCCCATCGTGGAGTACACCGACAAGGTGGTGTATCTGGAAGACGGCAACATCGCCGTGATCCGTCAGGGACAGGAGCTGCACGTGGTGAACATCCTCGGTGAAGACCAGGAACTGAAGGTGAAGACCGTGGATATCGACCTCGGCCAGATTGAGAAGGGCGGCTATCCGCACTTCATGCTGAAGGAGATCTTCGAGCAGCCTGAGTGCTTGACGAACTGCATGCGAGGCCGCGTGAACGTGGAGGCCGACCATGTGACGCTCTCGGCGCTGATCGACTACCGCCGTCAGTTGCTGGATGCGAAGCGCGTGGTGATCGTGGCCTGCGGCACATCGTGGCACGCCGGGCTCATCGGCAAGCAGATCATCGAGACGCTCTGCCGTATACCCGTGGAGGTGGAGTACGCCTCAGAGTTCCGTTACAGGAATCCCGTGGTGGGCAAGGGCGACGTGGTGATCGCCATCTCGCAGAGCGGTGAGACGGCTGACACCTTGGCCGCCGTGCAGCTGGCCAAGGAGAAGGGTGCCTTCATCTACGGCATCTGCAACGCCATCGGATCGAGCATCCCCAGAGCCACGGATACGGGTACATATATCCATGTAGGTCCGGAGATCGGTGTGGCCTCGACGAAGGCGTTCACGGGTCAGGTGACCGTTCTGACGATGATCGCCCTGGCGATGGGCGAGGCGAAGGGTACGGTGGACCGTCAGGAGTATCTGAAGATCGTGAAGGGCCTGAGCGAGATTCCCGTGAAGATACGCGAGGTGCTGCAGACGAACGACAAGGTGGCCGACCTCGCTCGCACCTTTACCTACGCCCACAACTTCCTCTATCTGGGTCGCGGTTTCTCTTATCCCGTCGCCTTGGAGGGAGCGTTGAAACTGAAGGAGATCTCGTATATCCATGCCGAGGGCTATCCCGCTGCCGAGATGAAGCACGGCCCCATCGCACTCATCGACTCGGACATGCCCGTGGTGGTGATTGCCACGCACAATGCGATGTATGAGAAGGTGCTGTCGAACATCCAGGAGATCAAGGCCCGTCAGGGTAGGGTGATCGCCCTGGTGTCGAAGGGCGACGATGTGATTT
>JAEEPF010000182.1 GCA_016284635.1 Prevotella sp. | reverse complement strand
ATTAACTCTTTAAAACAAAACGCTTATGAAAAAGATTTTATTGTTAGCAGTTGTGTTGTTTGCAAGCTTGAATGCTAGTGCACAGTTCTATGTTGGTGGATCCGTTGGATTCGGTAGTGTGAAGCCCTCTGGTGGCGGCGACTCGGAGTTTGTCTTTAAGCTCTTGCCGGAAATCGGTTATAACCTGAACGACCAGTGGGCAATTGGTACTGTCATTGGCTACCAGAAAGGAATGCCATTGTCTGGCGTGAATATAGGCTCTGGTAATGACAATGTAACCTTAGGCACAACCAGTAATATGAATGTTCAGGTTACTTATTCACAGGTGGAAACATTCACTATTTCACCATACGCCAGATATACCGCAATGCAATGGGATATGGTTAACCTGTTTTTTGACGGAGGTCTTACTTTTGGTAGCGTCAAAGATATGGGAACTTATTTCTCCTTGGGCGTTCGTCCGGGTTTGGCTGTTAAACTCTGTGATGAGATCAGCTTCGTGGCTCACCTTGGATTCTTAGGTTTCGAGAACTTCAGTCCGAAAGGTGGAGGCAAGAGTGCTACCAATTTTGGACTTGAGTTTACAAACAGCTGCTCGTTCGGTGTTTATTTCAATTTCTAAAGTATAGTCCTTTTTATAATAAAAGCAGCCTCACACTCGGTATCGGTGTGAGGCTGAATTATTATTTCTTCTTTTTTCTGGGCTTGCGCATCGCCCAGCCTTCTTCGGAGAAATCGGGCTCAGGACCTTTCAGGTCGCGAGGCACTTTATTCATGAGGGCCCGCCAGTCGTCTTTCTTCTGACGTTTCGGCATCTCCTCCTTCTGACGCTTGGGCTGGCTGTCACGTCTGCTGCGCTTTTCACGTGTTGACGGGGCTGCCGTCTCCCTTGGATTCTTGCCACCTTCGTCAGCATCGTTACATCGAACAGTACGGCCTTTGTAGCGGATGCCCGTCAGCTGGATCATCACCTTCTTGGCATCCTTCTCAGGCACCTCGAAATAGGAGATGGTGTCGAGCAGGTCGATATGACCTACCTCCTGACGACCGCCTACGAAGCGGTTCAGTGTCTGCATCAGTTCACCAGGATAGAAACCGTCGCGCTTGCCCAGATTGATGAATAGACGGCGATAACCCTTCTGGGCTTTGTTCTGCAGCTTTTGCTTATCGCTCTGTGGCTTCTTCTCCTTCTTGTCGGGAACCTCTGCTTCAATCTCTGGGGCATCGGCATAATAGGCGAGGAACTTGCCGAACTCCAAGGAGACAATCTTCTTGATCAGTTCATCCTTATCGATATATTCGAAATAACGGTTGATATCCTGCATGAAGGGAGCGATCTCCTCATCGTCTACGTCGGTCTTCACAATCTGGTCCATTACCTTATAGAGCTGTTTCTTACAGATTTCCTCTGCCGACGGAATCTCCGCCTTCACGAATTCCTTGCCAATCTCCTTCTCGATATTGCGGATCTTATGTTTCTCGCGACTGTGGACGATGGAAATCGAGGTGCCTTTCTTGCCGGCACGACCCGTACGGCCTGAGCGGTGGGTGTAGTTCTCGATGTCATCGGGCAGTCCGAAGTTGATGACGTGTGTCAGATCGTCCACATCCAGGCCTCGTGCTGCCACATCCGTCGCCACGAGCAACTGTGTCAGATGGTTGCGGAATTTCTGCATCGTCAGGTCGCGCTGCTGCTGACTCAAATCGCCATGCAACGACTCTGCGTTATAGCCGTCCTTGATGAGTTTGTCGGCAATTTCCTGCGTCTCGATCTTCGTGCGGCAGAAGATGATGGCGAAGATGCGGGGATAGTAGTCCACGATACGCTTCAGGGCGAGATACTTGTCCTTGGCGTTCACCAGATAATAGATATGGTTCACGTTCTCTGCACCCTCGTTGCGAGAGCCCACCACGATCTCCTTATAGTCGTGAAGGTACGTCTGTGCCACACGCTCCACCTCCTTACTCATCGTGGCGGAGAACATCAGCGTGTGATGGTCTGCGGATAGTGACTCAAAGATTTCGTTGATACTATCGGAGAAGCCCATGTTCAGCATCTCGTCGGCCTCGTCAAGCACGATGTTCGTCACCTCTTCGAGATGAGCCTTGCCGCGATGCATCAGGTCCACCAGACGACCAGGTGTGGCGACGATGATCTGCACACCCTGTTTCAAGGCCCGCACCTGCGATTCGATGGCAGCACCGCCATATACAGCCTCCACATGTATCCCGTCCATATATTTGGAGAAGTCGCGGAGGTCGTCGGTAATCTGCAGACACAGCTCCCTCGTCGGCGAGAGTACCAGCGCCTGCGTCTCACGTCTCGACGTGTCTATCCGTTCCAGCAGGGGGATGCCAAAGGCCGCCGTCTTGCCCGTACCTGTCTGTGCGAGGGCGATGATATCGTTCTCATTCCCCAACAGATAGGGAATCACCTCCTCCTGCACAGGCATCGGCTGCACAAATCCCAACTCCTCGATGGCCTTGCGGATAGCCGCATTGACGCCTAATTCCTCAAAAGTCCTCACTTTTACTCTTTTACCTTTTTACTCTTTTACCTTTTTACCTTTAACGGACTACTTCCGTGAATTCCGGCTTCGCACCCTCTGCCTTGCTAACGGTGACGTAGATGGTAGAAGTGCTCTCCTCGCCGTTCATGCCTTTACCCTTCACGATGAACTTGTAGTCGTTGCTGTCGTCAGTGGTGCGTTTGCCAACGGTCTCAGGTGTGCCGAGAGGGAATTGATAGTCAGAGCAGGCAGCGTCGAAGATGGCCTTGTCTTCCTCTGTCACAGGTTCCTGTGCGGAATAGTCAGGCAGCGGTGTGACCTCTCCCTCCTTATAGCCGTTCTCCTTCAGGAAACGGTCGAGTTCCTTCTCTGCGGCAGCCACTCTGGCCGTACGCACACCATAGCCCTTCTTAATCGTGGCCTGGGGGAGTGCCTTCATGAGCGCATCCGTAGAGGTGTTCAGTCCGCCGCTGCCGAAAGTGCAGAAAGGCACAATAGTCTTGCCTGCGAAGTCCTGCTCCTTGACGAGTGTTGCGATAGGCATCGCGTAAGTACCAAACCAGATGGGATAGCCGAGGAAGATGACATCATAGTCGGCAATGTTAGATTTGAGATCCTTCAGCGCAGGTGTCTGGCCACTTTCTCTCTCCTTGTTGCTACGCTCGATGGTTTTCTGGAAGTCGCCACTGTAAGGCTCTACAGCCTCGATGGCCTCGATGTCAGCACCCAGTTGTTTCTGCAACTCTTCTGCCACTGCCTTAGTGGCTCCGTTCTCTGAAAAATAAAGTACAAGCTGACGGTTGGTGTTCTCCGCCGCCTTCTGCTGTGTGCAAGCACTTGTCATACATGCCACCATTGCCATTGATAATAAAATTTTCTTCATATGTTTCTATTTTATAGGGTTTATTCTGAGTATTTCCTCATTTCGTTTGCAAAGATACGAATTATTTATTAACTTTGCAAGCAATTATGAAGATATGTGTGTTTTGTTCTGCAAATCAGCAGATTGATCCGGACTTCTTCGGCATGACCGAGGAGCTGGGAAGGTGGGCAGCCAGTAATGGGCATACCCTTGTGTATGGAGGTGTGAACCAGGGGCTGATGGAGACCCTTGGCAAGGCCGCGAAGGAGGCTGGCGGAAGGACCATCGGTATCATTCCTGTGATTGTCGAGAAGTCGGGAAGGACGAGTAACTATGTGGAGATTGAGATTCCCTGCGATAACCTGAGTGACCGCAAGCAGTTGATGATGGAACAGAGCGATGTGTTCATTGCCCTGCCTGGCGGTATAGGTACCGTCGATGAAATCTTCACGGTTGTGGCGTCTGCCACCATCGGCTATCATCAGAAGACCGTCATCCTATATAATATGAAGGGCTTTTGGGATTCGCTGATGGCCTTGCTTGATGATCTTCAGGCGAAGGGGATGGTTCGTGGGAATTGGCGGGATTATATCAAGATAGCCGATTCCATCGAGGAACTATCATCCTTGATAAATGAGATCTAGGAGACCTAAGCCTCGGTACCGATTTCTCTTAATGCTGCCTCCAATTCCTGTCGCTTCTGGGCGGCAAAATCCTGATCAATGCTGTTGTGAATACTGCCGCAGACATTGGCAGAGAACGCGCTGGCCTCACCGATAATCGCATCCCATTGCTCTGGGGCGATTCCCGTCTCCAGCATTCCACGGGTAATACCGTTCTTGATGAGCCCATAGACAAAGCCGGCATTAAAGTTGTCGCCAGCCCCGATGGTGCTGACGGTTTCCATCGGCTTGACGGGATACTGACGGGCAAACTTTCCTGTGCCTCTTACCTCTATCGGATTGCTGCCCTGCGTATAGATGAAGTTCTTACAGTAGAACTCAATCTGAGCCTTGTAGACCGTTTCGGCATCATGCTTGTTGAACATCACTCCGAAATCCTCCTGACTGCCTCTGACGATGTCGGCATACTCGAGGTTCTCCAGGATATTTGTATTCAGCTTCACCACCTCGTTCTGATGGGAGGCGCGGAAGTTCACATCGTAGTAGAGGATGGCCCCCTTGTCGCGGGCATACTCCAGAAAACCCTGTACTTGCTGACGAATCACGGGATTGACGGCATAGTAGGAGCCGAACATCACAATATCGTCGGGCTGTATCTCAGGCAGGACAAAGTCCAGACGGTCGTGAGGATGATCCTTATAGAAGATGTACTCCGCATCGTTCTGTTCGTTAAGAAACGCCAGAGAGATGGGGGACTTGGACTCAGGATAAACATTGATGCTGCTGGCATCGACGTGGTTCTCCTCTAAGAAACTAATGATACGTCGTCCCACACGGTCGTTGCCCGTCTCACTGATGAAGGCAGTGCTGACGCCAGCCCGTCCTAAAGAGATGATGCCGTTGAACACCGAACCGCCAGGTACTGCCCCGATGGGCTCATCGTTCTTGAAGATGATGTCGAGAATGGTCTCGCCTATTCCTATTACTTTTCGCATTTCGTTTTTGTTTTGCGGATGCAAAGGTATATAAAAAATGGATAATGGACAATGGATAATGGATATTTTTTTGTACCTTTGCGGACAAAATGACGAAATATAATACATATACGCTTGAGAATGGGCTGCGAATCATCCATCTGCCGTCGGCATCGCAGGTGGTGTGGTGCGGCTATGACGTGGCTGTTGGCAGTCGTGATGAGCAGCCTGGTGAGGAAGGACTGGCGCATTTCTGTGAACATATGACTTTTAAGGGTACGGAACGGCGCACTGCCTTGCAGGTGATCAATGACCTAGAGCGTGTGGGCGGTGAGCTGAATGCCTTTACCAACAAGGAGGACACCGTGTTCTATGCCGCTGTAACCAAAGAACATTTTGCCAAGGCGGTGGGGCTTCTGACGGATATTGTCTTCCACAGTCAGTATCCGCAGCATGAGATCGACAAGGAGGTAGAGGTGATCTGCGATGAAATCGAGAGTTATAACGATTCGCCTGCCGAGTTGATATACGATGAGTTTGAGAATATCATCTTCGAGGGGCATCCCCTTGGACATAATATCCTTGGTACGGCTGACAGGGTTCGCTCTTTCAAGACAGCCGATGCCCTCCGTTTCGTCAGACGCCATTATCGTCCTGAGAATGCGGTGTTCTTTGTGTATGGGGATGTGGACTTTAAACGGCTGGTGAATAGATCGTGGAGTGAGGAGTGTGGAGTGAGGAGTGAGAATGGTTCTGAGGCGGATCAGACCACCCCTAACCCCTCCTACTCAGGAGGGGAAAACACCCTCCAAGGTAATCTCACTCCTCACTCCACACTCCTCACTCCACCAAAAGAATATTCTCTCGATCGCGGCACTCACCAAGCCCATGTGATGCTTGGCACCCAGGCCTATCGTTATGACGATCCGAGGCGTATGACGCTATACCTATTAAATAATATAATAGGAGGTCCTGGGATGAATGCCCGTCTGAACCTCTCGCTGCGAGAGCGCCACGGACTGGTCTATACGGTGGAGAGTTCGATGGCGGCCTATTCAGATACAGGCGTCTGGAATGTCTATTTTGGCTGCGACC
>JAEEPF010000181.1 GCA_016284635.1 Prevotella sp. | reverse complement strand
AGGGCGTTCTGCATGGCCTCCGACATCGACTCGCCCGAGACAATCGCCTGTCCCATCGCATCCCCCACGTCCGTCGCGAACTGCTGTATCGGCTCCGTCCACTGGGATAGACGTTGGATGTGGTCGTCTATAAGGTTCATCAATTCAAGTTGACGGTTCTTCTCGGCTTCGTCGAGTGCGGCTCGGGCTTCGTTGACCATTTCCTGGCTCACGAGGTCGCGCTGACGGAGTTCCTCCATCTTATCATAGTAACGCTGCGCCTGCTCTTCGAGTAGCATCAGGCGAACGAGTTCGGGATCTTCGTCGAGTGTGGCGAATCCTGCCTGCTGTGCGAAGTTGGTGCCCTTGCTCTCACCAGTCCAGTTTCTCTGTGCGGTACGACCTTCCATCTCCTTCACACCCGCATTGATTTCGAGCGTGGTAGCATCGTTGTTGAACAGGTAGTCCTGGCGCTTCTTGTTGTCCTCATAGAACTTGCGCTGGGCGTCGCTCCACTGGTCGTTGTAGTTGAGCAGCTTGATATAGAAGACTTTCCACTGGTCGAGCGACATATTGAGGAAGCCCTCGATTTCGCTGCCTTTCAGCGTCTCCTCGTAGTTTTCGCCGAAGAGGATGCGCAGCAGGCGGTCTTCATCGCCTTGGTTCTCGATGGGCGAGTTGATGACATTGGCAATATGCTCGCGTGCTTCGGCATACATCTGGTACCACAGCTGCTCACGTTTCTTGAAGAAATCCTGAGCGGCCTTGGTGTCACCCGACTGTTTCCATGTCTGCATCTGTTGGGTCTGAGTGTCGGTCAGCCCGCCAAGTCCCAGCGACTCCATCGTGCTCATGGAATCTCGGTCAACCTTGCCCGTGTAGTTCATCTCCAGCAGCTCCTTCTCCAGCAGCTTGCGCTGGTTGGTTATCTGGCTGATGTTCTTCGCCTCGTCCTCGGTGGCCTTGCGCAGTATCTGGTCGAGCAGCACGTCGCCACGCTTATTGAGCGTCTCGGAGAGTTTCAGTATCATGTCGCGCAACTCGTTGAGCTGGTTGTCCATGATGTAGTTGAGCAGGTTCTCGGAGAAATTATAGCCTTCCTCGTCGGTCTGCTCATAGAGGTCTTCGCGCATCTTGGCCTTGAAGGCTTCCCATTCGTTCTTCTCACCACCGATGGCCTTGCGGGCATTGGCCAGGGCATCGTTCATGTGTTCCTGCAGCCGGTCGAGACGGCCTTTCAGGTCGCCCTCGCTCATATTGGTCTCGTTGGCGAGTTCGTTCAGGGCGTTAATCTGACGCTGGTAGTAGTTCTTGATGTTATCAATCAGAGCCTTTGCCTTGATCTGCTCGTCGCGCATCTCGGCATTGAGTTCCTTGGTGGTACCGCCACCGCCGCCTTCGCCGGCTGTAGGTGTCTGACCGGCAATAGGCTTCTTACCGAGTTCGCTCATACGTTCTGCGGTCTCGTCAATCTGCCTGTTCACCTTGTCGTAGTCGCCTTGCAGACCTTTCAGCACACGGCGGTTGTACTCAAGGGCACCAGCGGCCGTATAGACGTAGTTGCCTGTTGTCTTGTCGAGCCTGTACTGTCCCTGATTGTAAGTATCACCCTCTGCATCCTTGGTATATACACCCGAAGGATTGCTCGTTACCTTGTCGCCAGCATTCTTGCCGCTGGTCTTCAGCTTCTCGTTGGCCTCTGTTTCGAGATCCATCTGCTGGTTATAGAGCTGTGTCATCTTGGCGGCCAGTGCGGCTGCCTCTGCACGACGCTTGAAGCCTTCAATCACATTGGCGGTGTTCTTGTTGAAGATTTCCTCGGCATTGGCGGCATTGTTCACACTCAGACCGAGTTCCTCGAAGGCGGTCTTGTTGTCCTTAATCCACTTATTCTTCTCGTATTCGGTCTTCAACGACTTCCATTCGCGCTTCAGCTTGTCGTATTTGCTCATCAGGTTGCCGTAGTTCGACGAAAGCGTCTGGTTGTAGGTATCGTTGGCCTGACGGGCACGCTCCATCGACTTGGCACTCTCCTCGTTAGCTTCGACGGCTTTCTTCTGGGCCGTGCAGTAATCATAAAGGTATGTCACGGCATAGCCAATGGCCGTGGCTGCAAGCACCCAGATATTCGACTTGAAGAAAGCGGCTATCTTACCGCCGGTGGTGGCCACACCCTCCATTGCCACCTTCATCAGGTTCCATTCTACAACAAGTTTACGGATACCTGCGGCGACGCCATAGAAGAACATCGAGCGTATCAGAACTGGCAGTATGCTAATGAGAATCTCGCAGACGGACACGATGGACTTGAGAGCCCTTTCAGCACCGGCCATGAACGTTTCGCTCTGCGTCAGTTCCTGAGAGAAGCGATACCACTCTACAGCCAACTCCCTGACTGTATCAACCCCCTGCGGATTGACAAAAGCCTTCTCCCAGATATTGTTGGCCCGTTCGAGGATGCCTGCGGCTGTGTTCTGAACCAGTTCATACTCACGGGTGACGCTGGTGGCCTCGGCGAAAGCCTTGGTAGAGGTGTCGAGGTGCTCACGGAACATATCAAGGTTCTTGGCAAAGGCGCCGAAAGTCGTAAACATACGGCTACCCTCAGAGCCGAGAGCCTTGAAGGCTTCCTCCAGATAGCGGAGATCGCCGATGTCGTGCATCCGCTGGAAGATGGCCAGCAGACCTTCCATCGTCCTGCCCTCGTCGAAGAACTTGTCGAGCGTGCCTGGCACCATGCTGAGAATCTTCTCAATCTCGGCGGTGTTGGTACGATAGGCAGCAAGGAACTTAGTGAAGGCCGTTGCGCTGATTTCGCTGCTCACGCCAAAAGCATCACTAGCGGATCCTAACGCCATTATCTGGTCGCCCGTGAGACCTATCATCTGTGCAGCAGGTTGTATACGTCGGGCAAAGTCAACGATGTTACTTCCGACGGCGGTGGTGGTCTGCGACAGTTCGTTGATCGAAGAACCGATGGCCATCATGGCTTTCTCTACACCCATCGACTTGATGAGTCCGAGGTTCTCAGCCAACTTGGCAAGTGGGGTAATGGCTTCGTCGACACTGTTGCCAAGGTCATCGCCCAGGGCTACCTGCAGTTGGTTGGTGGCATTCACGAATCCCTGGACCTGATCAAGGCCATATTTTCCCAATCCCATTTTACCAGCTGAATAAGCCAATTCGTTGAGATCCTTCAGAGAAGTACGGGTATCGAGTTTGGCAAAACTGACATTTAACTGGTCAACCTCTTTGCGGGTCAATCCTGTCACCTTCTGTACCTGGGCCATCGAGTCGGACAGTTCAAGATTGCTCTTGGCAACCTCCAAAATCTTAGACTTGACCATATTGAATCCTGCAAACACACCGATATAGGTGGCGATGTTTCGCACGGCGGTCTTCCATATCTTCATCAGGCCGGTCGACTGACCTTGAACTTCCTCGATCTCAGTTTTCAGCTTCTTCATCTGTCGGCGGACTTCAAGCAACGCCGTCTTTTCTCCAGAAGCCAGGCTCATCTGTTTCTGCTTCAACTGGTCGTAGGCCTGCTGGAGTTCGATGACATTATACTTCTTGGTGTTGTTGACACGCTTGCTGATTTCCTCGTCGGTCAGAAGCATCGACTGCATCTCCTTCATCTTCTGCTTCAGCTTGTTCTGGGCAGCGAGATTGCGCTGGATATGCTTCGTGTCGCCGGAAGCGTATTTAGCGTATTGCGCCTGCAGATGCTGTAGGGCGGCATCCATATCCTCATAAGAAGCCTTCTCCATATTGGCAAGCGTCTGATGGGTGCGCTGCCCCTGCTGGGCAAACTCAATGCGCTCCTTCTCGGCACGCTCTGCCTCCTGTGCGGCCTTCTCGGCCTCACGTTCTGCCTGTGCCTTTGCCTTCGCAGCCTCGCGTTCCTTGTCGGCACGATCCTTTATGAGTTGATTGGCTTGATGCAGGCGGTTCAGCGCCTCTTGGCTGACACCCTCATAGCCTTGTGCTCCTTCTGTGGCAGAATAAAGGGAACGCAGACGGGACTGCTCGGCACGGAGCTGCTCGTCGTTCATGCCTGCCAACGGTACATTGCCAGCACGGCCAAAATCATTGATGGCAATCTGAGCACCGTATCTCTTCTCATACTCCCGCAGCTTCTGAGCCCACTGGGTGTTCTCTGGCTGGGTTTCGAGTTCCTTACGGATAGCGGCAAGTCCTTGTCTTAGTTTGTCGGTCGGTGTGTTCAGAAGATTGCCCAACTGCTTATGAGCCTTCTCGAACGACACGCCGAGGTCTTTGTTCTGCTGCTGCCATTGCTTGAAGAAGTCGATGACGCGGTTCATCTTGCTAAGGTCTTTATGGTCGCCTGGCATAGCGTCGCGCATCTTCGTGAGTTCGCGGATGGACTTGCCGATATCGGTGGTAGCTGTCTTTCCTATCTCCCTCATATAATGGTTTACACGCTCCAGGGTAGGAATCAGGTCCTGTTCGGCCTTATGCAGGGCTTCGAGGTTCTTAAACTCCTTTTTCCAATCCTTAGAGCCTGCCTCCATACCCTTCATCTTCAGGGCAGTTTTCTCAGCCTCCTTGCGGATGCGTTGCAGACTGTACTCAACCTCCTTGCCATTGAGGGTGAGCTTGACGGTTGTGATGTTCAGATTCTTTGCCATATCTGTTTTTGTGTTGGATGGTTGTCTGTTATAGTTCTACTTCGAGCGACTCGAAGGTCTTGATGAGATAGCCCGTGCCCTCGTAGCCGTAGAAATCGACGGCATAGTCGCGCATTCGTGTCAGGACGTGCCGGCACTCCATCAATAGGCTTGGGCGATGAACGCGCTTGGCGGGTCGGCCAGTCGAGGGGTCGGATGGCACCCACTTGTCGTATCGGCGTGAGAAGTATGCCTTGCGCGAACGCTGCACGTCGTGGGACATCGTACCGGCACCGACACCTATGTCCACGTATCTGAGATATGCATTAAACGACACGTCGATACGCATGCTGGTGACATCCGAAGAGGGACGTGGCGTGACCTTGAGCGATTTCTCACCCTCTCCAGTCGAGTGGCTCCAACCCTTTGCGGCTCGGGCGGCATTGATTCTGCCATAACCAGGATAGACCTCGGTGGGCCAGATACGTTGGGTCTGGAGATTGACCGTGAGGCTCTCTTTGGCCTGCGATGCGAAGAGACGTATCATCTCGTTCAGCGGGCGCATGGGTTTGCGGATGGGTGTAGGCATGGCTTAGTCGGTGATGTATTTCTCAGGATTGATACACTTGTCGCGCGGCACTATTTGCTCGATGGAGAGTCCGCAGACCTGCCAGCCGTTCCAATGCACAGGCAGCGTGGCCCAGTTGGCTGTGTCGAGCTGAAGTCCGCGCAGTCCTTCGCGGGTCTCTTTGTCGGTGAGCGAGAAAAAGGGCGAGACGAATGTCCTGTCGCCATTGCCGGCCTTGCGCTGCAGGTCGATGAGCCATGCCAGCAGGTCTTGCACCATATCATCTGTCTCGTAGCGTGCCTCAGTGGCGGCAAGTTCGTCGGTGTGTGGTGTCTTCTGCGGCGCGGTGTCCTGCTTCACGAGGAAGTAGATGACGTGACGGTAACTGATGCGGTTGATGTTCTGCTGGAGTTCTGCGTCGATGTGTGTGGCGTAGGCCATACAGGGCGACGAGAGGGTGTTGAAGTTGCGCACGACATAGTTGTCCTCGTCGATCATCGTGACGCGGAAGAACGTCTTGTGCTTTGCACTGGCGGCGGGGTCGTGCTTTAGGGGCTTGTATCGTGTCGCCCAGTCTTCTAAAATGTTGTCAAGTCTAAACATAATCTTTGTTTTTGAATTTGATAACAAAGATACATCAGACTTGATGGCGGTTTGGGACACGGGGTTTTTCGTGGCACAAAAAAAAGAGACCGCCGTGGTGGGGTCTCTCCTTTTTATATATTATATAGAGGATTACTGGTTGTCTTGGTCTGGGTTATCTCCAGTTTGTGGAAGGTCTGCTTTTTTGAGTTTCTTCCTGACTTCAAGCATCCGATTCTTAATGTCATTAATAGCCTGGGTCATGGATTCTAATAAGGCTGCGCTGTCTCTACTGAACGTTTCATAAA
>JAEEPF010000180.1 GCA_016284635.1 Prevotella sp. | reverse complement strand
ACATGCATACCGTGCCTTTATGCTTAGCCAGGACTCCACCCTCGAATGCGGAGCCCTTTCACTCCTCTGCTACATTTATTATCGCGAGGGTAAGCAACAGGAACTGCAATTGCTGATGCAGACGCTGTCGCCTGATGTCTATATGAATGTAATGGATGTGCAGATGCGGGTGGAGCACACCAAAGCTGCGCAAAAACGACAACTATACGCTCTTGCAGTCATCCTTCTGCTCCTGCTGCTTGGTTGCCTCGCCCTTTGGTATCTCCATCGTATCAAGATGCTTTCTCGTTCCTATCAACAACGTATTGTTTCCGTCAGACATGAGTTAACAGAACAGCTTAAACATCTTGGAACAACGCCATCAGCAGATTCTTTCGGACATCAGCGTGAATTGCCGTCGATTCAGGAGACCAAAGCTGGTATCGATGTTCTGTTCGCCATCATCAATGACCAGAATATCAGCCAAATGGGAAAAACCGAGGAACAGGCTCTGCTCAAAGCTATTCCCCTTATCGACTCAAACCTAACCACGATTCTTGAAAAGGCTTCTTCGACGCTGACGCCCAAGGAGACATTCTTCTGTGTGATGGAATACTACGGCAAGACCGATAAGCAAAAGGCCCGCTCTTTCTGCTGTTCGGAACAGGCCGTCCGCAGCACCAAGAGCAGGCTCAACAAGAAAATGGATATCAACGTGCTTCGTCCGGAATAATATAATCGAAGCAGTCGAAATCCTTGAATCCCATTGCTTCCAGCTGTTTCCGACTTTCGGCAATATCCTTTTCTGTATTGTAATCTAAGATATGTGGCAGCCGGATAGTTACTTTCTCAGGGTCTTCATGGGCAGACAACCAACGGAGGTTATCAATGACCCGACTATTGCTGATGGAGGTATAACGGCGATATATCTCCGGATTCATGTCTTTCACATCTATATAATAATGATGAACGAAGGGAGCCACAGCCTGCAAATTCCTAAGACTGACGTTCAAGGATGTTTCAACAGAAATATGCCATTCTGCCGGCATTAGCTTGCAGAAACTGACGATTTCATCGCTTCTTAGGAGTGGTTCCCCTCCTCCAAACGTCACACCACCAGCAGTTGCCTTGAAATACAAATCGTCCACAATTACCTCATTGAGAATATCCAAAGCATCCATCCTCCGCCATACCCCGTCTTCCCTGAGGCACTGCGCATTTAAGCAGTACTTACAGCGCAACGGACAACCGTGGAAGGCAACCAACGTGGTTACACCCTTCCCATCGGTGGCAAGACGGTGGCGGCAGATTCCTATTAGTGGCGTTTTCATTTCAGGCAGAGTGTTACGGGGATTAAATACTTTACTCTGACAGGTTCTCCGTCCTGCATACCAGGAATCCAATTCGGCATAGTCTTAACCACACGTATGGCTTCTTTATCCAACGAAGGATCTACACTCTTTACAACTTTAATATCCGTGAGACTACCGTCTTTTTCAACAACAATGCCAATGATTACACGCCCTTGCAAGCCCATTTCTTCTGCAACTATAGGATAGCGCAAGTTCTGTTCTATGTATGCCAACATTTTCTTGTATCCACCAGGAAAAGATGGCATTTGTTCAACAACATCCCAAATGGTTGATGACGGAACCTCGCCTAATGCAGGAGGCTCAGGTTCTAAAATCACCGCATTCACATTACCTAATACTTCATAGGCTTGGCCTTCATCAAGTGATTCTTGCGTTATCGGATCCTTGTCTTTATTTGTTTCATGGAAGTCGACTTTAGCCGTACGTTTCTTGACCTTCGAAGGTTCTTTCTCAATGATGACGGTATCAACAGGCGAGCGATACTCCACATCCCCGTCAAGCAGCTTTGCTGGCTCCCTCAAGACTTTCCCTTCCATCAGTTTACTTTGTTCTTCACTCATGGTGGCTACCTTCTTCGCCTTGTCGCCGCAACTGACAAGTGCTGACAGTCCTGCAGATATCCCCATGATGGCAACAGCCTTTCCCAACTGCCTGCGGATGCTCAACTGGGATTCAAGATACCTCACCTCTGCCTCGCATGCCGGACAAGTACCTCGGCACTCACCCTGATGGTGACACTCATGCGGTTCATACTTAATCTCATTGGCATCGGCCACCTGCTTTCGGATGGTCTTCAGCACATTGCAAATAGATTTTCCTTTTGTCATGATCGTAAATGTTTTGATTTGATGATGCAAAGATACAACAAAAAGGGCCCTTTGTCAAGAGCCCTTCGCATATTGACACGAGTTTACAATCTTATCTCGCTGATAACCAGACGATTAAGATACACTGGCAATGATTCTTTGACACAAGGACACAGAGGGGTCAGGAACCTTTGTGTCGTTCCAGACCTAAATGTCACATGGTCACACGTGTGACCGTGACCATTTTTTTAGTGTGTGACAAGGTATTTCCTGCCGTCTTGGATGATGATGCCTCTTGAGCTATTGCTGATCTTGCGACCCTGCAGGTCATAGCGGATTCCGTTTGTTGGACGGCAGGACTTGGGAGCAGAGACGGCCGTATGCGTGTCCAGATTCTGAACGGTGAAGCCAAGACGTTCCATCTCCAACGAAGCCCAAATAAAGGGTCCGATGCCCTTGGGATCGTTGTCGCGCACGTTCTCACTCATATAATATTCGAACGAGCCGTCGCGATGAGGCTTGTTTTCTGGCCCCAGGCCCGACACCTCACAGCACTTCGTCAGTGAGATGGTGCCATTGGCGTTCTGTTTCACAAACTCCTTGATGATACCTTTATACGCCTTGATGCCGGCTTCAAGGAAGTTGTCATCGAGGTAACCCATGCGATGACCCTTCAGCAGACAATAGGCGAACATCGATGAGGCTGTGGCCTCAAGGTAGTTACGCGGGTCGTCAACATCAAGCACATCAAACCATACGCCACTTGCTGCATCCTGATATTCAACGACGCTCGTCATCGCCCGTTGGAAGAGGTCGATCACCTGCTGGCGAGGCTCGTAAGTCTCAGGCAGAGCATCGAGTATCTCGACCATCGCCATCGTGAACCATCCCAAGGCCCTGGCCCATGTGTGCTGGCTGAGCCCCGTCGTGGGATTGGCCCAGAACATCTCGTGAGTCTCGTCCCAGGCGTGCTTCCACAGTCTGGTGGCAGCGTCGTAGGTACGTTGGTCAGTCTTAGTAATCTGATCCACAGCGTCATCATAAAACTCCGTCTCATAGCCAGGAGCGAGGGTGGGGGCTGCCAGCGTATAGAAAGGCAGTCCCATGAAGATGCCGTCGAGCCACACCTGACGGGCATAAATGGCCTTGTGCCACCAGACACCCTCGTCAGTACGGGGCTGGTTCTCAAGCTGGCTCATCAGCAAGTCGAGTGCCAGCGAGTCCTTTTTGGCAGGGAACAGCTGATAGTATCGCATCAGGAAGTGGCCAGGACGGACGTTATCGAGGTTGAAGTCATCGTACTTGTAGCCTGTGATGTTGCCCTTCGCGTCGATCATCTTGGCAGGGTACTCCTTGAGATAATTGCCCAGTTTCTCATCGCCATAGGTGGTATAGACATCGAGCATCCCGTCGAGTTCCACCCCCGTCTGGTACGACCAGTTAGGCATCCAGGCAGAGAAGTTGAGATTGTAGGAATGTGGCGTCCGCTTCATCTCTGAAGCGGTGATCCACTCGCTGTAATGGATGTAATCTGCTGCTCTGACGCCTATGGCGACGAGCAGCAGTAGTAGTAGGTAGTTTCTTTTCATATTGTAGCTAAATATCCAAAGCTGCGTGATAGGCCTCGTAGATGGCCTTGGTGATATTGGCGGGACGGACACAGTCGCCTACCTCGCGAACAAACGGCGCACATCCACGGAGGGCATCCACATCGGCACGATTGGCACGCTGGCCAAGGGCGCAGATGACCGTCTTGCCAGGAACGAGCACCTCCTTGCCGTCCTTATCTTTGCAGACGACACCATCAGCCGTAATCTTCTGACCCGTATATTCCGTATGGGCCGTTGAAAACTCAGCCACTTTACGCATGAGGATGGGACGCTGGCGGATGTTGCAGTCGGCAGCCAGGGTGTCGCGCATCTCAACCAGCTCCACCTTCTTACCTTCCATACCCAGATGGATGGCACACTCGCAGCCTGCAAGACCACCACCCAGCACGACGACGCTATCGGCCACCTTATCCTTATTCAGATAATAGTCGTTGACGACGATGACGTTCTCTCCATCGATGCCAGGGATGGGTGGAACGAGCGGCGTAGAACCCACAGCGAGGATGAGCGCATCGACGCCCTCCTTTTCCACATATTCAGGCGTAACGGTGGTGTTCAGACGAATCTCCACGCCCTCGTCCTTCGCCTGACGCTCGAGGACAACGCCCAGCTCATACATCTCATACTTGAACGGTAGCGCCTGTTCCGATTTCAGGATACCACCCACCTTGTCTGCCTTCTCGCAGAGAATCACCTTGTGACCACGCTGGGCAGCCGTAATGGCAGCCTTGAGTCCGGCAACACCGGCACCCACCACCATCACCTTCTTGCTCTGACGGGCAGGCAACACCTCCATGCCCTCTATCTCACGACCAATCAACGGATTGACAGCACAACGACGGGTGAAGGTCACAGGGCGCTCCGCCATACAGGTGTAGCAGCGCAGACACTTCACGATGCGGTCTTCCTTTCCGGCCATCACCTTCTGCGGATGGAACGGATCGGCCAGCAACTGACGGGCCATATACACCACGTCGGCTTTTCCCTCAGCAATGATACGCTCCATCTGCTCAGGATCGCTCAGCGCACCAATCGTAGCCACCGGCTTCTTCACGTGCTTCTTGATCTCTGCTGCCAGCCACACGTTCACGCCGTGCTCATCGAACATCGGAGGCGTGGTGTTGAAGAAACCGAACTGATAGGAACCTGCTGAGACATGAATCAAATCGACATACTCTTCGACGGCCTGTGCAATCTTGATACCGTCCTCGATGCCATAACCGCCGTCAAACAGTTCGCTACCGCTAAGGCGCACTTCCACAGGGAAACCAGGTCCTACGGCATTACGTACGGAGGCAAGCACCTCACGGACGATGCGGATGCGGTTCTCCAGCGAACCTCCGTACTCGTCGGTACGATGATTCTGATAGGGCGACAGGAACTGATGCAACAGCCAGCCGTGACCAGCATGCACCATAATCATCTCGTAGCCCGCGCGCTTACAGAGCGCAGCCTTCTCGCCGTAGGTCTTCACGATGTCGGCAATCTGCTCCTTCGAAAGCGCCTTCACAGGACGGCCGTCAGGACGAGTGCCGTCGCTGGGGCCCCACTGGTTCAGGCTCGCCTTCTTGTTCTTGTCCGACATATACGTGCCGGCATACTGGCCAGAGTGCGACAGTTCGATGCTTGGCACAGCCCCATGGCGACGAATGGCATCAGCCACGAAGGTGTGAGCCGCCAGACATCCCACCGTCTCCAGGTCGAGATGCAGCATGTGGCTACCGTCGGTGTCAGGATGCACCACGAGTTCGCTGACGGTCACGGCAGCAGCACCACCCTTGGCACGAAGTTCATAGAAGCCTTGTGTACGTGGACCAGGACAGCAGTCAGCGGTAATGTCTGTCGCACCCATCGGTGCCGAGAAAATTCGGTTACGGAAAGTCACCTTGCCCAACTGAATCGGGCTCGTCAAATGCGGGTATTTGTTATTGTTCATAAGATACTGTTGTTTTTAGCGGTACAAAAGTACAAACTTTCTTTCATTCTTGCAAATTATTAACATACTATTTCTAAATAATTGATAAATTGTTTGGTGGTTTGGGGAAATAGGCGTACCTTTGTAGCCGCAAAACCGTAAAGGTGGGCCGCAATGGTGGAATTGGTAGACACGAGGGACTTAAAATCCCTTGACCCGAAACGGTCGTGCGGGTTCGAGTCCCGCTCGCGGCACATATTATTTAAGGTAAAAAGGTAACGCCTTACTATGAACCACAGATGATAGAATTCAAAACAAACATAAAACCCAACATGAACAAGAAAAGTATTTTTTTCCTGTCGGCAGCATCAATGATGCTCTTTGCTTCCTGCTCTAAACTGGGAGCCC